>CAZSHV010000116.1:0-7275 GCA_964606815.1 uncultured Bacteroides sp.
TCTTGGGTGCTTTTGAAGCCGTCGCTCGGTCACAATGCGCCGGCATTGCTCCCTCCCGTCGCCTCCAAAATCCCTCCAAGATATGCGACCTCAGCGTTAACATATTTTATCGGACAGGCTCTTAGCTAAATTATGAAACCAATGAATAGATTACTTTCAATAATTATCTCTGTAGTCGCAGTGGCTACAACTTACGCGAACAGCTCTTTCTCCAATTTTAAAGGCGTGTGGGCAAGCGATAATGCAGAGGCTGTCATAACTGATTCTGTCTGTATTTATTTCGCCCAGGTTGACAGCTCAATGCAAGCAACTCTTGAGATTCCCTCACAGGGCATAATTCATCACACGACGTTTGAGAAAGATGGATCTTTAACATCTTTGTACGCATCATCCCCGCTTGAAATAATAAAGGAAAATGATGAAATTAAAATCAACGGGAGCCTGCTTAAGAAAGTTGAGGACATCCAAATTGTAGCTCCTTATGAAATGATGGAGTGCAAGTACAGATTAGATATTGGCAAGTGCCTTCAGCAATGGCGACTTGGCGTGAGATATGACGTCCAGGACGATATGCCATATTGCGAAATTAACACCAACAGGCATATGTTCATATATATGCATAATCCCAACATGGTCTATATTAGAGCAGCTGCGACTCGGAATAATAATGCCGGCACTTTGTTTTTTCAGAACATCCGTATGATGAAAAATCAAAACACCGGTGAATATACGATGGCTATCGAGCCTAATAACTTTAGTCTTGCTTTAAACGACCTGGAAATAGACAATTCCAAGTTCAATCCTAACTCTTGCACATTTAGCCCGGATGGCGGAATTTATTGGTCTGTGATTTCTTACACGCCCGACCAGATTTTACTGAATGGATGTGGGGAAACATATCATTTTGAAAGACCGGAGATTAACGCCCCTCTTGACGAGTGGATTAAATATGAGCCATATACCGGGAAAGCAGAATTTAGCGTGGATAGAATGATTCAAACATTCAAATAATTCTGGCGTAACCACCCCCGCAGTTATTAGACACACCCCGAAAATGGATGCGTCATGGCGTTTAGGCGACCGCAACAAATTTGCGGCCCTACAATCGTCTTCTCGTCTTCTGCGCCACGGCGGCCGAAACGGACTTTCGGCCCCACAATTTGGGGATTTTGAATGCGTTATCCATTAGACGGCAGCTTAGAATGAAGTGCCATAATATTTCTTTTGCTGAAAAAAGAGAATTATTTCAAAAAAAGTGCCGCATAAGTTGCATATCAGGGATATAAATACTACCTTTGCATAGCGTGCACGGAATCCGGGACGAAAGGTGGGTCATCGCTCGGAGTTATAACAGCGACTAAGACTCGTGTGAGTGCGCTATGAGGATGTACCCACCCGCATCCTCCTTTTTTATTTATGAATGGTTGAAAAAGGACATCATTCTCTGATGTCCTACCTATACCTTTCTCATCTTCTTCAATACCATATCATTTTGGGAAATGTGGTGTAGGCGGCTGCCATGGGCTTGCGCCTATTGAACTGAAGTGAGGGTGAATATTTGTGGTATACCCCGAAAATGGATGCGTCATGGCGTTTAGGCGGCCGCAACAAATTTGCGGCCCTACAATTTACTGGCAATTTGGACGTTATCGGGAGGCTTCACCATGGTACAGCCATACGTGAGGACGGTGTCCAGTGCGAGTGGATTTGTGGGTGTTTTCGCGGGGGTGGCAGCGGCCGCAACAAATTTGCGGCCCTACAATTTGTTGGCAATTAGGCCGTTATCGGGGGCTGCACCATGGTACAGCCCTACGTGAGAACGGTGTACATTGAATGTGCTTCGCGGCCGAACCGACCGTTCGGCCCTACAATGTTCTCCCTGAGTTTGTGGCCGTTTTGCGGGATTTTTTGCCCAAGGGGGGCGGGGATGTTGGCGGTGTGAAAGTTTTTTAGTAATTTTGCGTGATATTTACCGCATTTTCTAATCTCTATATTTCTAATATATGGCTCAGCAAGACGACGTTTTCAAAAAAATCGTTTCCCATGCCAAGGAATACGGTTTCGTCTTCCCCTCAAGTGAAATCTATGATGGCCTCTCGGCTGTGTATGACTATGGTCAGAACGGCGTGGAGCTTAAAAACAATATCAAGCGCTACTGGTGGGACTCCATGACGCTGCTGCATGAGAACATCGTGGGCATCGACTCCGCAATCTTCATGCATCCCACCATCTGGAAGGCTTCGGGCCACGTGGATGCCTTCAACGATCCTCTGATCGACAACCGCGACTCGAAGAAGCGTTACCGCGCCGATGTGCTCATCGAGGAGCAGATCGCTAAGATGGACGACAAGATCGAGAAGGAAGTGGCCAAGGCTAAGAAGCGCTTCGGCGAGAGCTTCGACGAGGCTCTCTTCCGCGAGACCAATCCCCGCGTGCTGGAGCACCGCGCCAAGCGCGACGCACTGCACGAGCGCTTCGCACAGGCCATGAACGACGGCAATCTTGAGGAGCTGCGCCAGATCATCCTCGACGAGGGCATCGTCTGCCCCATCTCCGGCACCAAGAACTGGACGGACGTGCGCCAGTTCAACCTCATGTTCTCAACCGAGATGGGCTCGACGGCCGACGGCGCCATGACCGTGTACCTCCGCCCCGAGACGGCGCAGGGCATTTTCGTCAACTATCTGAACGTGCAGAAGACGGGCCGCATGCGCATCCCCTTCGGCATCGCACAGATCGGTAAGGCCTTCCGCAACGAGATCGTGGCGCGCCAGTTCATCTTCCGCATGCGCGAGTTCGAGCAGATGGAGATGCAGTTCTTCGTGCGTCCCGGCTCTGAGATGGAATGGTTCGCCCACTGGAAGGAGTGGCGCCTGCGCTGGCACAAGGCCCTGGGCCTGGGCGACGAGAAATATCGCTACCACGACCACGAGAAGCTGGCCCACTACGCCAACGCCGCCACCGACATCGAGTTCCAGATGCCTTTCGGCTTCAAAGAGGTGGAGGGCATACACTCCCGCACCAACTTCGACCTCTCGCAGCACGAGAAATTCTCCGGCAAGAAGATCCAGTACTTCGACCCCGACCTGGGCGAAAGCTACACGCCCTATGTGATCGAGACGTCGATCGGCGTGGACCGCATGTTCCTCTCCGTGCTGTGCTCGAGCTATGAGGAGCAGACCATGGACAACGGCGAGACCCGCGTGGTGCTCCACCTGCCCGCCCCGCTGGCACCGGTGAAGTGCGCCGTGATGCCCCTGGTGCGCAAGGACGGTCTGCCCGAGAAGGCCCGCGAGATCGTTGACGACCTGAAGTTCGACTTCGCCACCCACTACGACGAGAAAGACTCCATCGGCAAGCGCTACCGCCGCCAGGACGCTATCGGCACCCCCTTCTGCATCACCGTTGACCACCAGACCCTGGATGACGGCACTGTGACCCTGCGCCACCGCGACTCCATGGAGCAGGAGCGCGTGGCCATCGCCGACCTCCACGCCCTGATCCACGACAGCGTGAGCATCAACTCGCTGCTGCGCCGCCTGGCCAAGTGATCAGCCCCCTCACCTTCTTAGCACATAGGCGCCCGCCCGCGGGCGGGCGCCATTTCCCTATCCTACAGATGAAAAAATTCCCCATCCTCATCCTCCTCGCCATCGTCGCGGCTGCCTTCTGCGCCTGCGCCGATGATGAGAACAAGACCCTGTGGAACACCTACCGCGAATATCGCGAGGCCAACAACAGCTGGCTGCTCGAGCAGCAGCGTCGCACCAACCCCGACGGCTCGCCTTATTTCACCACCATAGTGCCCGCGTGGGACCCATCGGCCTTTGTGCTTATCCACTATTTTAACGACACCGAGCTGACCAAGGACAACCTCTCGCCCCTCTACACCTCCACCATCGACGCTCGCTACAAGGGCTATTTCTATACCGGCGAGGCTTTCGACTCCTCCACGCTGAACACCAAATACGGCCCCGGCATATTCCGCACCGACCTGCGCAACGTGATCCAGGGCTGGACCATCGCCTTCGAGCAGATGCACGTGGGCGACACGGCCGAGATCATCATCCCCTACCAGCAGGCCTACGGCGAGAGCACCTCGGGGGCGATACCGCCCTACTCCAACCTGCGCTTCAATGTGCGCCTGGTGGACATTTACGCCTACGAAAAGCGCTGACTATCAACACCCTCTCATACACCAAATCTCATATGCGCATAGGCAATATTGACCTGGGCGAGCGCCCCGTGATGCTCGCTCCGATGGAAGATGTCACCGACCCCTCGTTCCGCCTCATATGCAAGGAGCAAGGGGCCGACGGCACATACACGGAGTTCGTGTCGGCCGACGCGCTGATTCGCGACATCCCGGCCACGCTGCGCAAGCTCGAAATCAACGCCGCCGAGCGGCCCACGGCCATACAGATCTACGGCCGCGACGTGGAGCCCATGGTGCAAGCCGCGAAGATAGCCGAGGCAGCCCGCCCCGACTTTCTTGACATCAACTTCGGCTGCCCCGTGAAGAAGGTGGCCGGCAAGGGCGCCGGAGCGGGTCTGCTGCGCGACGTGCCCAAGATGCTCGAGATCACCCGCGCCGTGGTAGACGCCGTCAAAGTCCCCGTGACGGTAAAGACGCGCCTGGGCTGGGACTGCAACGCCATCATCATAGCCGACCTGGCCGAGCGCCTGCAGGACTGCGGCATCCAGGCCCTGACCGTGCACGGGCGCACCCGCAGCCAGCTCTACACCGGCACGGCGAACTGGGAGGAGATAGCCCGCGTGAAAGACAACCCGCGTCTGCGCATCCCCGTGATTGGCAACGGCGACATCTGCACCGGCGCGCAGGCCCGCGAGGCCTTCGACCGCTGGGGCGTGGACGGCGTGATGGTGGGCCGCGCGTCAATAGGCGCGCCGTGGGTGTTCTCCGAGATCAAAGCAGGCCTACGCGGCGAGGAATACACGCCGACCCTCGCAGAGAAGTTCGGCCTGATGCGCCGCCAGATTCTCGAGAGCGTGGAGCGCATAGGTCCCGTGCGGGGCATCCTGCACATACGCCGACATCTGGCCGCCTCGCCCTTGTTCAAGGGCATTCCCGACTTCCGCTCCACCCGCATCGCTATGCTCCAGGCCCCCACGCCCGAGGAGCTGATGCCCATACTCGACCGCGTCGAGGCCATGCTCACCGCCCGCGCGGCAGAGCAAGGAGAGTGAGGAGTGCTTGGAGAGTGAGGAGTGCGGCCATAGGGCAAAAATTGTGACGTTCGTGACATGTCCATGCAATAATAGCGGGCCGGTCGGCGTTATATAAACAAATCATCCTGAATAACTCCGATTAACCCCATTTGCCTATGGACGAAAATTCTACTCAAACTATTTCCACCAACCCCTCGCCCCGCGCCGCTGCTGAAGCCGCCCCCGGCCCCAAGAAGATGACTCTTGACTTCATACGCCAGTTCGCGAGGATTTACACACCTGTGGGCTCGATGCCCGGAATCGTGCTGAACTGATGCCCGCGGCTCCTACTTTCCATATCTCGGTGCCCAAGGAGGCTATCCGAGAAATGCCTGCGACGCGCTTCCCCGGCGCCATACACATGGCCGACACGCCCGAGCGCGTCGATGCTGCCGTGGCCGCCCTTATGCAGGAGCGCGTCATCGGTTTCGACACCGAGACCAAGCCTTCGTTCAAGAAAGGCGTGGTGCACAAGATGGCGCTGATGCAGCTCTCCACGCTCACTGACTGCTACCTGATACGCATCAACCGCACGGGTATCACCCCCTCCCTGCGCCAGCTTATCGAGAACCCCGACGTGCAGAAAATCGGCTTGTCGATCCACGACGACTTCAGCGTTATGCACCGCTCCAGCAGCGCCGCGCCGTCGGCTTTCGTCGAGCTGCAGAAGTACGTGAGGCAGTACGGCATCATCGACGCTTCGCTTCAGCGCATCTACGCTATCCTATTCGGCGAGAAAATCTCCAAGGCTCAGCGGCTCACCAACTGGGAGGCCGAGACGCTCACGCCCAAGCAGCAGCAGTACGCCGCCATCGATGCATGGGCCTGCCTGCGCATCTGGCTGTATCTGGAGAGCGGCAAGTTCGACCCTGCGTCGTCGCCTTACAAAGTAACGCCCGAAGCCGCTGCTCCATCCGCCGCAAAAAACTGATAAAGAACACCTTACCTAACCATCCCATGAAAAAATCTACCCTTATCCCTCTGGTCCTGCTCGCCTATCTGGCCGTGATGAGCTACATCGGCTATGGCGAATACGCGGCAGGACGCATGACGCCCCTGTACTATTTCGGCGTGATCGGGAGCACCCTTCTGATCATCATCTTGCTCCACTTCTTCATCAAAAAGCGCGAACGCCTGCGCCGCGAACGCCTCGAGGATATGCGCCGCGGAAGCGACCAATCAGAGAGCAACATAGAGTGTAAATAAAAGTTAACGAGGATAAATTACAATTTTTAAGTAGCTTGCGGCTGATTTTGGGCTGCGAATCGCTATTTAATCAAGGATTATAAGTCAAGCGGCGGTGCGCATCGGGTGTGCCGCCGCTTGGTTAATATACGTTAAGGTTTCGCGAAAAATCGGGGAAATTGCTTGTAGAAGCGAAGAAAAGGCCGTTAATTTGCATCGTGTTTTTCATGGTATTAGATTTAAGGTTAACTAAGATTGGTTGCTGGGAAGCAATCAATTTTTTTGTTTTATAGTGGCGCATAAAAGCGACGTGGGGATAGACAAAGGATAAGAGTATCCGATGGGGAGCTGGCGTGGGTAGATTCGTTTGTGTTTTCGCGGGGTAAATGCGGACGCTCAAAATGAGCGTCCCTACATCCAATTGGCAATCAGAGCGTTACGGCAGCCGAACCGACCGTTCGGCCCTACAATAGGGTGTTTTCATGGATTTGTGTGTGTGGGGGGTCGTGTGGGGTTAACGCAGTGTGGTATCGTGGGGGTTAATGCGGCCGCAACGAACTTGCGGCCCTACAATGTGGTGGTAACATGTTGGAAACGTGGGCGTTATCGGGGCTGCACCGTGGTACAGCCCTACGTGAGAACGTTATCCAGTGCGGGTGAATATATGTGAGGGAATTCACGGGGGATTTCGCGGGCGATCCGACATAACGGGCAGACAAGTTGTTGATTTTGTGGGCGTTATCCATCGCGGCGGTCGCCACAGGTGGCGACCCTACAGGAGGACGGCGTCGTGGGTGTTTTGGGGGCGAATGGATTGAGCGGGTAGTTATGGTGTTGATTTTGTGGGCGTTATCCATCGCG
>CAZSHV010000117.1:0-7151 GCA_964606815.1 uncultured Bacteroides sp.
CTTGGCGTGGATGCCGGCGGGGTAGGTGAGCCAGTCGTGGGAGTGGATGATGTCGAAGTCGAGAGTGCGGGCAATGACGCCGGCGGTGATGGAGTAGTTGTTGATTTCCTCCAAGAGGTTGTCGGGGTATCTGCCGGAGAACTCGATGCAACCCAGGTCGTTGGTGCGCATGTAGTTGAAGTCGGCGTAGATATGGTCGCGGAGGCGGAAGTAGAGGTCTGGGCTCATGGTGCGCCCGATGCGGCTCTCCACATAGTCCCAGCTGACGTCGCGCCAGCACACGGGCACCTGCGAGGCGCCCACGATGCGGGCGAAGGAGTTGTCCTCGTCGCCCCAGGGCTTGGGGATGACGAATGTGATGTCCATATCGCCGCATTCCCACATGCCCTTTGTCAGGCCGTAGCTCGCGGTGCCGAGTCCGCCCAGAATGTGAGGTGGAAATTCCCACCCGAACATTAATGCTTTCATAAGGTGTAGAAGTTATATAAGGTGGGATTAAAGTTGAGCATTAAGGCGGCGCACGGTGTTTGTGGTGCGGAGCACCTCGGCCACGTTAGTGGCGTGTGAGATGGCGCCGCGGCCCTGGAAGGGCGGGTTGCCGTCGTAGAGCTGAGAGAGGGAGCCTATGCAGCCGTTAGCCATCTCGCTTTCGAAGCCGATGAGCATGCGGTCGATGTATCCCACTCCGCTGAGGCCGAAGACCTTGAGGTAGGCGTCGGCGTAGAAACCGATGAGCCAGGGGCGCGCGGGGCCCTGGTGGAGGGCCAGCTCGCGCTCGCGGGGCGAGCCCAGGTAGAAGGGGCGGTAGCCGTAGCTCTTAGGCGAGAGGGTGCGCAGGCCTTTGGGGGTGAGGAGCTCGCGGGTGACCACGTCGAGGGCGTGGCGGCGCTGGCGGCGGTCCAGAGGCGAATAGTCCAGGGCGAGGGCCACGCACATGTTGGGGCGCACCTGCGGGTCGGCATAGCTGCCGTTGACGTAGTCGTAGAGGTAGCCGTAGTCGTTGAGGAAGGTGTCGACGAAGGGCTTGTCCATCTTGTCAGCCGTCGCTGTCCAGCGCTCGCGGCGCGAGGCCATCTCCGGGTCGCCCTCGGCGAGAGCCGCTGCGAAGCGCAGAGCGTTGTACCACAGAGCGTTGAACTCAACGAGCAGGCCCGTGCGGGGGATAACGGGGCGGCCGTCGACTGTGGAGTTCATCCACGACACGGGGCTTGTCTCGCCTAGGGTGCTGACCATGCCCGTCTCGGGGCTGACGCGCAGGTTGGGGTGGCCGTCGTCGAGGATATAGTCGAGCATCTTAGCGAGCAGGGGCATGTACAGGCGTCGGGCAGCGTCGTCGCCCTGCGTCTTGGCGTACTGCTGTATGGCCCAGGCGGCCCAGAGGGGTATGTCGGGCAGGTCGATGCCGTGGATGCGGTCGGAGATCTCGCCGGTGTCCATGAAGCGGGTTAGAGCCTCGGCGGCAGTGGCCATGATCAGCTCGAAGTCCTCGCGGTGGTTGATGGCGAGGGTGAGGCCCGGCAGAGCCATCATGGTGTTGCGGGCCAGGATGACGCCCCAGGGGTAGCCGGAGATGATGAAGTGGCCGTCGGCGTCGGTGAGATAGAACTGCTTCGCGGCGTTTTTCAGGCAGTTGTAGAAGCTGGTGCGGGGGGTGCGGGTAGCGATTTCCTTCTCGTACATGGCCGCGAGCTTGCGGGGCGACACAGGCGACGTGCCGGCCGAGAAGATGATGGATTCGCCTTTCTTGATGGGCACCTCGAAATAGCCCGGCACCCAGAGATCCTCGGTGTAGGGCACGCCGCGCTCCATGTCTTTGACGTATTCGATGTTGTTGTACCAGTTGGGCTGGTCCACCCACTGGGGCTTGCGCGAGAGCTGCATGTAGAGGGTGGGGTAGCCGTCGTAGAGGCATGTGGCGATGCCGTTGTCCACGTGCTCGATGTCGCGGTTGATGTTATCGTTGGCGATGCACAGGGCGTTGCTCTCGCGGAAGGCGAGGAAGGGGCGGAACTGGAGGGTTGTGGGCGAATGTGCCTCTACGAGGGTGTAGCGGATGAGGATGCGGTTTTCATGCGAGATGAAAATCTTCTCTTTGGTGAGGATCACGCCGCCCACGCGGTAGGTGGTGCGTGGCACGCTCTCGCAGTCGAACTCTCGCACGTACTTGTGTCCGTTGGGGCTGTAAACGCCGCCCTGGTAGCGGTGTATGCCGAGGTTGAAAGGCGCGCCGTGCTGGATCACCGTCTCGTCGAGGCTGGAGAGGAGCACGTGGGTCTTGTTGCCGAACTCGGGAATTGGGATCACGAGCAAGCCGTGCTGCTTGCGCGTGTTGCAACCCACCAGGGTGGTGCAATGGTACGCGCCGGCGAAGTTGGTGCGGAGCATCTCCTTCGGCAGCGACTGCTCCAGGTTGATGAGCAGGTTTTTGTCGAACTTCAGATAACTCATGTGTAGGTGTTTCAGGGTTAACAGTGGTTTTGATATTTAGAACACGAAAGTACGTGAAATAAATCAGATTGGCAAATAAAATTTAGATTTTTTAAACATGTCGTGCAAATTTTCTGCAACGGCTGTGTTTGGAGCAAAAAAAGCTGCTGCCGGGCATAGCTCGACAGCAGCAAATGAGTGGGTCATGCGGCGCAGGGCCGCTATTGGAGGATTTAGAAGACGACCTTCTCGGCGCCCTGGGCGGTGACGCGGATCAGCACCTGGCCGCTCTGGGGCTTGGCCACGCGCATGCCCTGGAGGTCGTAGTATACAGCCTGCTGGGCGTCGGCCTCGACAGCCTGGATGCCGGAGGGGGTGAAGTCCACGCGGGCATCGGGGCAGAGGCGCGACTCGGCGTTGTTGTAGACGGCGCTGACGCTGTAGGCGTAAGAGCCCTCGGCGTCGGGCGTGTCGATGTACATGGGCTCGGCCACGGGCTCGGCGTTGATCTTAGAGCCGTCGCGGTAGACGTTGTAGCCCACGATCTGGGTGTCGGCGGGCAGCGCGGCAGCGGCCTCGAAGGTGAAGTCGTCGAGGTAGAGGGCGTAGGTGTCGTAAGAGTCCATGAGGATGGCGAAGTGGGTAGTGCCCTCGGGGAGGCTGACGCTATACTGCGTCCACTCCTCGGGCACGCACTTGACGCCGCGCACGGTGACGAACTCGCCCTCGATGTCGGCGGCAGGCACCTCGCGGAAGTCGGCCACGGCGCATCCGGTGGTGGAGGCGTAGATGGTAATCTCCTCGCCGTAGGAAATCGAGAAGCTCTTGGCCCAGAATGTGATGGTCTGCGCGCGGCCGGAGAGGCGGGGCGAAGCCAGCACGTTGGCGTTGTAGCTCGAGCAGCTCCAGCTCACGAGCATGGTCTCTCCGCTGTGGGGCTTGGCGTCGTATTCAATGGTGTCGTCGCTGAGGCCGGCGTTGTAGGCGTTGAAGACCTGGAAGGCCATGGGCATCGTGGCGTAGGGGTTGGTGTACTTGTCGCCGAGGAAGGTGTAGTTGGCGGCACCGTCGAGGTCGTAGCACGTCCAGTCGCCGAAGCTGTCGTAGGCGAAGTTGTCGTAGGTCTCGAAGCCGTCTTCGACCATGACGGGGTCGGTCATGCCCTCGAGCGAGGGAGCCATCCAGCTCAGCTTCACGGCAGAGCCGTCGGCCTCGGCCACGAGCGATTCAGGCGCGGGGTGGGCGGGGAAGTTGACGGTGGCGGTGGCGGTGGCTGTGTTGTCGGCGGGGAGCATGTCGGGGGCATAGTCCACGGTGAGGGTGTAGGCCAGGGTCTCGGGGCTGGTGACGGAAGCCTGCTGCTCGAAGCTCAGCACGGCGCGCTCGCCGGGAGCGAGGGCGGGCACCTCCGCGGTGGCCACCTCGGCGTCGCCCAGCTTGAGGGATGCGGCGGCGGGGGTGGAGGCCAGCGAGCCGTTGTTCTCCACGATGGCGGTGATGCTGAAGGGCTCGGTGGTGCTGACGGTGGCGGGCGCGGTCAGGGATGCCACGGTGAGGTTGTGGCTCAGGATGTCGCGCACGCGGATGTTGTCAAGAGGTATGCTCCAGGTGTGCTCGTCGTCGTTGTGCACGGCGCGCAGGCGCAGCTCGAAGTTGACGGCTCCGGCGGGGATGAAGTCGGTCAGCGGGGTGGAGAAGAGCGTCCAGCCGTCGGTGGGAGTCTGCATGAAGTCGATGGTGCGCACCACCTGCATCTCGTCGATGGAGGGGCCGACCATCACGTCGATGACGCTGCCTTTGCCCTGGGCGTAGAATTCGAGAGCGGGGTTGACGGCACCATCCAGGCTCACGGGCAGGGACATGAGGCCGTAGAGGTCATCCTTGTTCATGGGCAGGAAGTAGAAGAATCCGTTGTCGCCGTCTTGCGAGTTGAGGTACTCGGGCTCGGCGTCGGGGTCGTCGGCGTTGGTCTGCAGATAGTTGTCGGTGACGGTGCCCACCATCAGGTCGCGGCTGCTGTTTAGGTCAGACACCCACACGCTCTCGTAGTAGCCGTCGGCGAAGCTCTCCTTGAAGGGCATCTTCAGGGCGGGGCCGTAGGTGAGGATGTTGCTGTTTCCGGCCAGCGAGTAGTAGGTCTCTTCCATGCCGGCGGTCACCTGATAGGCGATGAAGTCTGGCTCGGTGGCGTTGCTGTAGTCGAAGGTGTAGGAGGTTTCGGTAGTGACGGCCAGTGCGGGGTCGTAGTAGGAGCCGAAGGCGTCGAAGATGTAATATTCCACCTTTGCGGGGTCGACGTATCCGCCGTTCTCGCCCACTTCGCCCACGGCGTCCCAGCTGACGGTGACGCTCTTGCGGTCGGCAGAGAGCACGGCTTTGATGTTCTGGGGTGTGAGGGGGTTGTCGAGGCCTCCGAGGATGCCGGTTACAAGGGCTGCTTCGCCGGCGTAGAGGTTGCCGCGCGAGTCGGCGGCGTAGGCTGTGGCCTCCACGCGGTTGTTGGACATGCCGGAGAAGAGGTCCACGTCAAGCTCGATGGTCTGGCCGGGGGTGACGTCGGTGTACTCGAATTTCTCGTACCAGCGGTTCACGATCACCACCTTGGCGATTTTCTCCAGGGGCGCGCCCTCGGTGGTGAGGGTGGGGGCCACGTAGGTGACGTGAGCCTTAAGCTCGCCTTTGGGGAATACGGCCACGTCGAGCGAGCCGGCGGCGGGGAGATCAACCTTCTCCTCGATGCCCGCTTTCAGGGCCACGGAGGATAGCTTCAGAGAGCCGGCCTCGCAGTCGGCATAGGGCGTAACGGCGTGGATGCCGATGTAGTAGGTGCCTGTGGCGGGGATGGTCATCTCGGCGGTGTATGTGGCCATGTCCTTCACGGGGATTTCGATGGTCTTGAGTACGGTGGTCATAGCCTCTGGGGCGGAGCCAATGCAGACCTCCACGAGCATGCGCTTGACTTTCGAGCCCTGGAAGCCCATATCCAGGCTCAGGGTGTAGTCCTCGCCGCCCTGCAGGGCCAGGGCCGGGGTGAAGAGCCAGTCGTCCATGGCCTCGACGTCGGTGCTGTTGGGGGCCATGCAGGCGGTGTAGGAGGTAGTGACGCCGATTTTCCAAGAGCGGCCGTCGCCGTTAGCGTCGAGGAAGGTGTATTCGTTGCAGATGTCCTGGCCCTTGAGCAGCGCGTGGGAGAACGGGGGCTCGATGCCCTCCACCTTCACCACGGGTGCGGAGACGGAGAAATTGCAGATGCCCAGCGTGCCCGACTCGGCCTTGGTGGAAAGGGCGTGGAAGCCGAAATAGTAGAGGCCGTCGGCCTCCACGGTGAATGTGCCGGTGAAGGTCTGCCAGCCCTCGGCGTTCTTGTGCTGAGTGACCTCGCAGGCCTGCAGCAGGGTCATGCCCTCGGCCTCCTGGGCCGTGCCGATGCAGATGTCGAAGAGGTCTTTCGAGCCCGAGGAGAGCACGATGGCGGCGTCGATCGAGTAGGTGTACTCGGCCCCGGCCTGCAGCTGCACGGCGGGGGAGATCATCCAGTCGTCGTTGGCGTCGACGTCGTCCGCGTTGGGCTTCATGATCACCGAGTAGTCGGTGAAGCCGCCGATGTTCCAGGAGCGGGTGTCGCCGTTGGCGTTGATTGAGATATAGGAATCTTTAGTGATAGACTCGCCTTTGCCCAGCGAGTGGACGAACGGGGGCAGGATGCCCTCCTCCTGCGCGCGTAGGGCGGCGCGCTGCGCGGCGGCGCCCATCTGGCGCGGACGCTCGGTGAGCGTTTTCACGCTCGGCACCCCGGAAGCGGCAGAAGTGGAGCGCGACGGCGTCGCGGCATTCACGGCGACAGTGGCCGACAGGGCCAGAGCCGCGGCGCATATGCATGCGTAGAGCTTCTTCATGTGGATAGGATTAGAAATGAGAGATTATGAATATAGTTTATGATTTGCGTATATAAACGCGAAGGTACTTAAAAACGCCGATACCGCAAGCGGTTGCGGTAAAAGATTATAATTATTAACATATTAGCGCCCCCGCCGCGGGGAGCGACGAGGGCGCGATAGAGGGTTCTTAGGGTTTCTTATGCTGTGACGCGCTCAAGCCATTTGACCATGCCGAGCATAACGGCCATCGACAGCAGACACACGGCCAGGAACACGGCCCAGGCCTGCCAGATGGGCCAAGCGTTGTACATCACCGGGCCGATCCACAGCAGCAGGTTGCCCACGGCCGTGGCGCCGAGCCACAGGCCCTGGCACAGGCCCTGCATGTGCTTGGGGGCCACCTTCGACACGAACGACAGGCCCAGGGGCGAGATAAAGAGCTCAGCCACAGTGAGGAAGAAATAGAGCAGGATCAGCACCCAGGGGCCGGCCTTCATGGCCTCAGTGGCCTGGGGGTTGGCCAGAGCGTCGGCGCGGAAGGCCTCGCCGGAGGGGTAGCCCTGCACATAGCAGAAGGCGGCCAGGAAGAGGTAGGCCAGACCGGCCAGGCCCATACCGTAGGCAATCTTGCGGGGGGTGGAAATCTCCTTGCCCTTAGCGGCGAGCGAGCCGAAGAGCCACATCACCAGGGGCGTAAGCACAATCACGAAGAAGGGGTTCACGGCCTGCCAGATCTCGGGGGCTATCTTGTCGGTCTGCACGAAGTCGCGGGCGAAGATGGAGAGCGAGGTGCCGTTCTGGTGGAACGAGAACCAGAAGAAGATCACGATGCCCAGCACGGCGAAG
>CAZSHV010000118.1:0-7149 GCA_964606815.1 uncultured Bacteroides sp.
TTGATTCCCAGATCGTTATCCCCAAATAGTAGGGCCGCAAGTCCGTTGCGGCCGCCGATAACTCACACGACAACGTCAACGAAATTATGAATTATGAATTATGAATTATGAATTATGAATTATGAATTATGAATTATGACGTAACTGCTTGATAATCAATCAATGGACACTTTGCTGCACTTAAATATCTGAATCACTGGTGGTTAACCTCTGTCCATTGTCCACTGTCCACCCCACCCACCATTTTGATTCGCTCGTTAAGCGATGATAACGGCGCCGTCGATGCCGGATATGCGCCCGAGCATCTCGTCGCGGCTATCGAGGGCGAGGCGCAGCGTCAGACGGCACTCCATGTCCATCTGTTGGTTGAGCACTTTCACGCCGGGCATCTTCGCGAGCTTCATAGCGGCGTTCATAGCGGCGTAGGGGTAGGAGAACGTTATTTCTGTCTGCTCTTCCTTTTCGACGATTGTAGAGGCTTCTATGGCCATTCTCGCTGCAGTTCGATAGGCCACGATCAGGCCAGAGGTGCCCAGCTTTATGCCTCCGAAATATCTCACCACCACTACTGCCACGTCGGTGATCCCCGCCGAGACGATTTGCCCCAGGATGGGCTTGCCGGCCGTGCCGGAGGGCTCGCCGTTGTCGCTGCTGAGAAACTCCGTGCGGGCAGCTCCTATCATATAGGCCCAGCAGACGTGGCGGGCGTCGTGGTACTCGTTGCGAAGGCGTTCGATTTCCGCCTTGGCCTCCGCAGCGCTGTCAACGTGGAAAGCCATGGCTATGAATCGGCTCATCTTCTCGCGGAAGACATCCTGGCCGGGAGAGTCGATTGTAAGATATTTCATTAGTATAGGAAGTAATATGGCGCACCCGATGCATGGTGCGCCATACTTTTGATATATAAATTAATACACGTGAGAGTCGGTGTCGATTTCCTCTTCTGTGAGCGGGGTGGCGTTCATCTTGGCCCATACCACCCAGATGTAGGCGAGCACGAAGGGCACAAGGACAGACACCCACGACATCACCTTCAGGGTGAACTCCGACGAGGAGCTGTTGGCGATGGTCAGCGAGCTTTCGGGGTCGCTGAGCGAGGGGTAGTAGGCAGTGTCGTTGTAGCCGGCGAGGCAGAAGAGCACGAGCACCACAAGCACTGTGCCGATGCCCGACACCCAGATGCCCTTGGTGTAGGTGGTGCTGAAGGCCGTGCGTCCGATGGCGTAGAGCACCATCACGGCTCCGATGAGCAGAGCGGGAATCAGCCACCACATCTCCAGCAGGTTCTTCAGGTAGATGTTGTCCACCACCTCCATGCCATCGGGGGTCTGGCGGAAGCCGCCCTGCAGGAGCAGCAGCACGAGGAAGGGCACGAAGCACAGGGCGAACAGCACACCCGACGACAGGCAGCGAATGCGCATGGACTTGGCGAAGCCGGGGCCGGCGTCTATATTGTTGACGAAATACATAGCGGCCTGCGCGCGAGCCAGGAAGAAGACGGCGAAGCCCAGCAGCAGGCATCCAGGGCAGAGCAGCGCCTCAAGGCCGCGGGTGGGGACGTCCCAGGTGGAGATCACGCCGCCGGTGAGCAGGCTGCCGCGAGCGACGGTGAAGTTAGCGCCGAAGAAGAACGTGCCCACGGCCACGCCCAGCAGGAAGCAGCCGAAGAAGCCGTTGATCATGAGCAGGGCGTCGTAGGCGCCGGTGCCGTAGATATTGCCGCGCTTGCGTCGGAATTCATAGCTGAAGGCTTGGATCACGAAGCTTGCGAGGATAAGCATCCACAGCCAGTAGGCGCCGCCGAAGCTCGTGGAGTAGAACAGGGGGAAGGAGGCGAAGAACGCGCCCCCGAACACCACCAGCGTGGTGAACGTGAACTCCCACTTGCGGCCCAGGGAATTGACGATGAGCGTGCGGAAATCCTTATGCTCTGACCATATGTAGCTCTGGCCGCCCTGCACGAAGAGCAGGAAGACTAACAGCGCGCCCAGCACGCTGATGATCAGCCACCAGTATTGTTGTAACAGTTCCATAATTAAGTATGTGAGGAGGTGTTAATCGTTAGAGGAAAGAATGTCTTTTTTGCTCTCTGCGCCGATGAATCGCAGCATGATGCTGATCTCGGCGATGAGCAGGGCGGTGAAGAGCACGGCGAAGATCCAGAACGTGGTCTGCACGCTGCCTACGGTGTTCTGCGACACAGCGGCCACGGAGGGCAGCTTATCCTGCACCACCCAGGGCTGACGGCCCACCTCGGCCACAATCCAGCCGGCCTGCGAGCACACCCACACCACGGGCACGGAGAGCATGCCCAGCAGGCACATCCAGCCCTTCTGCAGCGTCTGCGGGCGTTTCCACCACAGCAGGGCCACTAGGACGAAGAGCAGCAGCAGGAAGCCGCCGGCGGCCACCATGATGCGGAAGGCGTAGAAGGTCATGCCCACGGGCGGAACGGCCTGCGAGGGGGTGTCCAGAAAGCCATAGCCGAAATAGGCGTAGTTAGCGTCGATGTCGTCCTTAGCAATGGCCATGAGTTCGCCCGCGCGGGCTTTCTCCATCAGCAGGGAGTCCATGTTCACGGCAAGGTCTGCCACAGCGGCGATAGCGGTGGTGGTGTCGCCCTCCTGCTGCATGCCCTGCGCGCCCGCCACGGTGTAGGCGAAATACTGCTTGGTGAAGTCGGAGAGCGTGTCGCCGAGCTGCATCAGTTCGCCGTACGCCTTCAGAGCGTCGATGGCTTTGCGGCCCTGCTCGATGCGCTGGGCGTATGACACATTCTTATATATAGTGTCTCCCTGCTCGTTGACGGCCACGCCTGCGATCAGGTCGTTGATGCCGGGCACGAACGATGTGGTGTTTCCGTCGATCATCAGCGAGAGGCCGTAGGGGATATCGATGCTCATGAGCATGGGGTCGATGATGGAGTCTCCGGGCTGCACTGCGGGGTTGAGGATGCCCACAGCCACGAGGCTCTGGCCCTGTGTGCCGTTGTAGAGACCCTCCATTGCTGCCAGCTTCATGGGCTGCTTCTGGGCCACCTGCACAGCGCTGCCGTGGCCTGTGAGAGCCACCAGCACGCCTCCTGCGAGGCCCACCCAAGCTGCCACGCCAATGGACTTCTGCGCTAACTCAACGTTGCTCTTGCGCCACAGCAGCCAAGCGCTGACGCCCAGCACGAACACGGCGGCGAGCAGCCAGCCGCTGGTGACAGCGTGGAAGAATTTGTTGATGGCCAGGGGGCTGATGACGTCGGTGAAGTTGACCATCACGTTGCGCATCTGCGCGGGGTCGAACTCCATGCCGGCCGGGTACTGCATCCACGCGTTAGCCACGAGGATCCACAGGGCAGACAGGCTCACGCCGATGGCTGTGAGCCAGGTGGAGGCCAGGTGGAAGCCTTTGCTCACCTTCTTCCAGCCGAAGAACATCACGGCCACGAACGTTGCCTCCATGAAGAAAGCCACGATGCCCTCGATGGCCAGGGGCGCGCCGAAGATGTCGCCCACGAACCAGCTATAGTTCGACCAGTTGGTGCCGAACTCAAACTCCAGGATGATGCCCGTGGCGATGCCGCAGGCGAAGTTGATGCCGAAGAGCGTCATCCAGAATTTCGTAATGGCCTTCCAGCGCTCGTCGCCGGTGCGCACGTAGATTGTCTCCATAATCGCCACTATCAGCGACAGGCCGATGGTGAGCGGCACGAATAGCCAGTGGTACATGGCCGTCAGAGCGAATTGCGCCCTCGACCAGTCTACCACGGCGTTAAATAGCAGTTCCATATATTAATGTGAATTTAAGGTTAGTCAATGCTGCGGTTCACCAGCTCGGTGCGCACCACGTCGGCTTTGCCCTCGGGCGTTGAGCTTTTCTGCCCCAGCACGTCGGGGAAGAAAAAGAGCTTAAGCACGAGAAACATAATGGCCAGCTTGATAAGAATCACGGCCCACAGCTTCCGGCCTATGGTCATAGACCGAAAACCCTCGGCATAGAATCGCCACACGGCGGCTGCTCGGCTGCTGATGGGGGATAGAACGTTCATGATGGGCAAATTTATAAAATTTTGCAATACGCCGAGCCGTTTCGTGCAAATATTTCAAAAATTATCTTTAATTTTGCCCTGCGAATGCGCCGATGACGCGCGCTTGGCCGCGTTTCCCCTTGTAAATCTCCATGCAAATGACACCCTGGTTCCGTTCTTTTCTCTTTCTGCTATCTCTTACATGCCTGCTGCCGGCCTTTGCCCAAAGCCCCCAGGTTATAGCCCACCGCGGCTTCTGGCGCGCCCCCGGCTCTGCGCAGAATTCTATCCGATCGCTGGTCAAGGCCGACTCTCTGGGCTGCTGGGGCTCGGAGTTCGACGTCTGGATCACTGCCGACGATGTGCTCGTGGTAAACCATAACGCCGACATCCAGGGCCACGTCATTGAGACATCCCAGTATGCCGACATAGCCGCTCTCAAGCTCCCCAACGGCGAGCTGCTGCCCACGCTTGAACAGTATCTCGACGCGGCTCAGCCCCTTGGCGTGCAGCTTGTGCTGGAGCTGAAAGTACACTCCGACACCCTCCGCGAGGACGCCGCCATAGAGCGCATCCTGCGCATGGTCGCCGACAAGGGCCTGCAGGAGCGCACCACCTACATCACCTTCTCGCCCCACGCTCTGGCAGAGTTTGTGAAGCTCTCCGGTCGCCCTGTCTATATGCTCTCTGCTATGGCTCCCGATGCGCTGAAAGCCACAGGTGCCACAGGCCCCGACTATCATTTCTCCCACTTCGAGAAGCGCCCGCATTGGCTGGAGCAGTTCAAGGCCGCTGGAATGCCCGTCAACGCGTGGACGGTCAACGACCCCGAGCGCATGCGCTGGTGCAAGCTCCAAGAGATAGAGTTCATCACCACCGACCGCCCCGACACCGCACTTAGAATTTATGGAGAAGAATAAGCCCGCGGAAGAGCATATCGGCACCGTCGTGGGCTACGGCCGCGGCACCCTGTTGGTCCGGCTCATCAAAAGAGACGGCGACTGCGACTGCTGCGCTCTGGCTGCGGCCTGCGGCAAAGCTGACGTGGTGGAGGTGCCCTTTGACGGGTCGCCCCGCGAGCAAATGCGCCGAAAGGCGAAGGTGCGAGTCATCTCCAAGTCCGTGCTCGAGCCTGCCTGGGGCTCGCTGGTATGGCTGATCGTGGTAGCGGCCCTGTTCAAGGTTTTCAATGCCAGCGACATCTGGGCCGTTTGCGGCGGCATCTCTGCCATGCTGGCCTGGAATGTGGGGTGGTGGGTGTACAAGCGCAGGAGCAAGCCCAAGTTCGAGCTCGTGGCTCTGATGTGAACATATCCGACCACCGAGGCGTTATAAAGCCGAAACGCGATGAAGCGCCACTGACATTTTGTCACCCCATACCTAAGAGCACTGCCCATTGGCACGCTCTTTGCAGACAACGAAACATAGAAACGAAAGAAATATAACTCATAAAATCGATTGATCATGAAAGTAAAACCACTTGCCGACCGCGTGCTCGTGCGCCCCATAGCTGCCGAGGAAGTCACCGCGTCGGGCATCATCATTCCCGATTCAGCTAAAGAGAAACCCCTCAAGGGCACCGTCCTCGCCGTGGGCCAAGGCACCAAGGACGAGGAGATGGTCCTCAAGGAGGGCGATAACGTGCTTTACGGCAAATATGCCGGCACCGAGGTGGAGCTTGACGGCGAGAAAGTGCTGATCATGCGCCAGAACGAGGTGCTCGCTGTGATTGAGTAATCCCCTCCGCGCAGCAGCCGTCAGCATTAATTCTTAAATACAAGTACACAAAACACACCAGAATATGGCTAAAATCATTAAATTCGATATCAAGGCTCGCGAAGAGCTCAAGAAAGGCGTTGACGCTCTGGCCGACGCCGTGAAAGTGACCCTCGGCCCCAAAGGCCGCAACGTAATCATCGACAAGAAGTTCGGTGCTCCCCACATCACCAAGGACGGCGTGTCCGTGGCTCGCGAGATCGAGCTCGAGGACGCTTTCCAGAACATGGGCGCCCAGCTTGTCAAGGAGGTTGCCTCCAAGACCGGCGACGACGCCGGCGACGGCACCACCACTGCCACCGTCCTGGCCCAGGCTATCATCAACGTGGGCCTGAAGAACGTGGCCGCAGGCGCTAACCCCATGGACATCAAGCGCGGCATCGACAAGGCCGTGGCTAAAGTCGTGGAGCAGATTCGCTCTATGGCCCAGGAGGTTGGCGACGACTTCAAGAAAATCGAGGACGTGGCCCGCGTCTCTGCCAACAACGACGAGACCATCGGCAAGCTCATCGCCGAGGCCATGAAGAAAGTGAAGAAAGAGGGCGTCATCACCGTTGACGAAGCCAAAGGCACCGAGACCACGATCGACATCGTGGAGGGTATGCAATTCGAGCGCGGATACATCTCTCCCTACTTCGTCACCGACACCGAGAAGATGGAGTGCGTGATGGACAACCCCATGATCCTCATCTACGACAAGAAAATCTCCAACCTCAAGGATATGCTCCCCGTGCTGGAGCAGAGCGCCCAGAGCGGACGCCCCCTGCTCATCATCGCTGAGGACGTTGACCAGGAAGCCCTCGCCACCCTCGTGGTGAACCGTCTGCGCGGCTCGCTGAAGATCTGCGCTGTCAAGGCTCCCGGCTTCGGCGACCGCCGCAAGGAGATGCTTGAGGACATCGCAATCCTCACCGGTGGCACCGTCATCAGCGAGGAGAAGGGCATGCAGCTGGCTAACGCCACTGTCAACGACCTTGGCCATGCCGAGAAGGTGACCATCAACAAAGACAACACCACCATCGTCAACGGTGCTGGCTCCAAGGATGCCATCGCTGCCCGCGTGGCTCAGATCAAGGGCCAGATTGAGAACACCAAGAGCGACTACGACCGCGAGAAGCTCCAGGAACGTCTGGCTAAGCTCGCCGGCGGTGTGGCAGTTCTGCACATCGGTGCTCCCTCCGAGGTGGAGATGAAGGAGAAGAAAGACCGCGTGGACGACGCCCTCTCCGCCACCCGTGCTGCCATTGCCGAAGGCATCGTCCCCGGCGGCGGCGTAGCTTATATCCGCTGCATCAGCGCCCTCGAAGGCCTCAAGGGCGACAACGACGACGAGACCACCGGTATCGCCATCGTCA
>CAZSHV010000119.1:0-7001 GCA_964606815.1 uncultured Bacteroides sp.
GAGAAGGCGAACATCAGCGATGTCATGATGATGGCGGGGTAGGTGTAGCTCTCGAACTGTGCTGCCATGACGATGTAGACGAGGATGATGATGAGGACGCCGAGCATGAGCAGGTCGCGGAAGGAGTCTTGCTGGTCTTCGTAGCTACCGGCGATCTGCACGTTGATGCCCTGGGGGAGGTCCATCTTGTCGATTTGGGCCATGGATGCTTCGACCACCTGGCTCATGGGCACGTCCTGCACGACGGTGGAGACGGTGATGATGCGCTCGCGGTCTTTGCGCTCGATGGTGGGGGGAGTGAATCGCTCGACGACGGTGCCGATGTCGCGGATGCGCACGCCCTGGCCGGCGGCGTTGTAGATGAGGATGTCTTCGATGTCGGATACGGAGGTGCGGTTTTCGGGGGCGTACATGACCTTGATGTCGTACTCCTCACCGTCCTCGCGGTAGCGCGAAGCGAGGGAGCCGTTGATACGGTTGCGCACGTATGTGGCGGCTGTCTGGAGGTTGAGGCCGTAGAGGGCGAGCTTCTCGCGGTCGAAGTCGATCTGATACTCGGGCTGATAGTCGGAGCGGGAGATGTTGATATCTGCGGTGCCGGGGATGCCGCGGAGTATGCGCACGAGCTGCTGGGCCACGGAGTCGGTCTCGGTGAAGTCGTAGCCGTAGATTTCGTAGTCGATGGTGGCCTGTCCGCTCATGGAGCCGCCGCGGCTACCGCCCACGTTGACCAGGGTTTTCTTGAACTCTGGGTAGCGCTTGAGGTCTTCGCGCATGAGGCCGGCGATCTCGGTGAGGGAGCGGTCGCGCTTGCCGGGGTCGGTGAGGCGCACGTTCATGGAGACGATGTGGGTGCCGTTGTCGCTGAGGGAGGCGAAGGTGTTGTCGCTGGAGGCCTGGCCGGTGGTGTAGTTGAGCACCTGGATTTCGGGGTACTTCTCGCGCCATTCGGCCACGAGGCGCTCGGTGACCTCCTGGGATCGCTCCACACGCGTGCCGATGGGGAGCTCCAGGGTGACGCCCAGACGGGAGTTGTCGGAGACGGGGAAGAACTCCGTGCCCACGTGCTTGAGCAGGAAGAGGGAGCCGACGAATGTGGCCAGACAGATGACGATGGTGGTGCCTCGGTGGGTGGTGACCCATCGGATGAGGCGCGCATAGCCGTTGTCGAGGCCATCGAGGGCGCGGTTGATGGGGGTGAAGAATATGTCGTAGAGCTTGCCGTGGTGGGTGTTGAGGCGCAGCAGCTGCGAGCAGAGCATGGGGGTGAGCGAGAGGGCGCAGATGGTGGAGATGATCATCATGATGGTGACCATCCAGCCCAGCTGGCGGAAGAGCACGCCGGTCATGCCGGTGACGAGGGTGAGGGGGAAGAACACGGCGATAAGCGTGAGTGTGGATGCCACCACGGAGATGGCCACCTCGTTGGTGCCGTGGACGGCGGCCTGCTTGGGGTCAGAGCCGCGCTCGATGTGGGTGGTGACGTTCTCGAGCACCACGATGGCATCGTCGACCACCATACCGATCGAGATGGAGAGTGCGGAGAGGGAGACAATGTTGAGCGTGTTGCCGGTGACGGCCAGGTAGATGAACGAGGCGATGAGCGAGATGGGGATGGTGATGGTGATGATCACCGTGGCACGCCATCGGCCGAGGAAGAAGAACACCACGATGACGACGAAGAGCAGGGCGTAGAGCACGGTCTCGACCAGCGAGTCGATGGTGTTGCGGATATTGTCGGAGGTGTCGACGATGACGCCGAGCTTGACGTCGGAGGGGAGGCGCTTCTGCAGCTGGGGCAGCATCTTCATGACCTGGTTGGAGATTTCCACGGAGTTGGCGCCGCTCTGCTTCTGGATGATGATCATGGCGCCTTTCTCGCCGTCGTTGTAGGTCTGCTGGGCGCGCTCCTCGAGGGAGTCGTCGATGCGGGCCACGTCGCGCAGGTAGATGGTGCGACCGCCGGAGTTGCCTACGACGATGTCGCGCATCTGGTCGGCGGAGTTGAACTCGCCCTGCACGCGCATGGCGTAGGTGTTGTTGCCGATGTCGAAGGAACCGCCGGGTATGTTGCGGTTTTCAGCGGCGATGAGGCTTGAGATGGTCTCGATGGTGAGGCCGTAAGCCTCGAGGCGTACGGGGTCGACGTAAACGTGGATCTCGCGCTTGGGCGCGCCGGAGATCGACACGGAGCCCACGCCGTTGATGCGGGCCAGGGGGTTGGCCACGGTCTCGTCGAGGATTTTGTAAAGGCCCGGCATGCTCTCCTCGGCGCGGACGCTGAGGAGCACGATGGGAATCATGTCGGTGGAGAACTTGAAGATGATGGAGTTCTCGGCATCGTCGGGCATGGACGATGCCACCATGTCGAGCTTGTCGCGGACGTCGTTGGTGATTACGTCGATGTCGTGGCCGTACTCAAACTCGAGGGTGATGACGGAGATGTTCTCGCGGGATTTGGATGTGATGTGCTTGAGGTTTTCAACGGAGTTGAGCACGTTCTCCAGGGGTCGGGTGACGTTCTGCTCGATATCCTGAGCCGAGGCACCCTGGTAGGTGGTCATCACCATCAGGGTGTTGGTCTCGATATCGGGGTAGAGGTCGATAGGGAGGGTGTATAGCGAGAAGAGGCCGATGATGACCACAGCCACGAAGCAGAGCGTGGTCATGATAGGGCGCTTCACCGCGGAGGCATATAGACTCATGTTGTGTGAGAGTAGAGTTTTTAAGTTTGGAGAATGGAGTTTTCAGACAGACGGCAGCCTAAGGGCGCGCCGGGAGCGGCGGCGGGATTATTTGACCACCTGCACGCGCACGCCGTCGGCGAGGGCGTTCTGGCCGGCGATGACCACGGAGTCTCCGCTGGTGATGCCGGAGAGCACTTCGTACTCAGCGCCGAGGCGCTGGCCGAGCTCCACGCGGTCGAAGCTGACGGCGCCGTCGCGGTAGACGTAGACGTATTTATTTCCGGAGCCGGTCTGGTTGACGACGGCCTGGTCGGGGACCACGACGTTGTTCTCCTCGCCCAGGGTGATGGATACGCGGGCGAACATGCCGGGCTTGATTTCGCCCTTGGGGTTGTTGACGTTGATCTCGCAGGTGAATGTGCGGGTGGCGGGGTCAACGGTGGGGTAGATGCGTGAGATTTTACCGGAGAAATCCTGGCCGGGGAAGGCGTCGAAGGTGACGGTGACGGGCATGCCGGTCTTGATCTTGGTCATCTCGGCCTCGGCGGGGTGGATCATCACCTTCACGATGGGGGTGATCTGGCCCACGGTGAGGACGGGGAGCTGGCCTGTCATGTCGCCCGGATCGTAGTTGCGGGCGGTGACAACGCCGTTGATGGGGGAGCGCAGCACGGTGTTCTCCAGCAGGTTGTCATACTGGGTGCGGTATGCGTCGAGCTGGGTCTTGTATGTGTCGACCTGCTGCTGGGTGCCGGCGCCGATCTCCAGGAGCTTGACGGCGCGGTCGTATTCGCGCTGTATGTTCTCGAGGTTCACCTTGATCTGGTCGATGTTGGCGCGGTCGAGGGTCACGAGCACCTGTCCGCGGCTTACGCGGTCGCCGACCTCGACGTTGATGGTCTTGATGCGGTTGGCCATGGAGGGGGCGATGTTGTTAGAGTTGTCGGCCTCGACGGTGGCGGTGTAGGTTTTGCCTTGGGGCACCATGCGAGCCTGGGCCACGCCCAGCTGCACGCGGGGCAGCTCGGGCTCTGCGTTGGCGGTCTTTTCCTCGCTCTTTGAGCAGCCGCACAGGGCTATGGTGGCGGCGATGGCGGTGATGTAGATGGCTTTCACGTTATGCTGGTTTTTTTATTATTATTAAATGTATGGGAGAGGAGTGGGATTATTTGCTCTGTGCGGAGTACTGCTCCAGGGGGGCGTTGCCCAGCAGCAGCTCCAGGCCGCTCTGCGACACCAGGTAGTTGTATAGGCTCTGGAAGTATGCCAGGCGGCTGCGGGTGAGGGCCAGCTCGCTGTCGCGCAGGTCGAGGTACGAGGCCGCGCCGATCTGGAAGCTCTCTTGCATGATGCTGTGGGCGCGCTCGGCCTGGCCCACGCTCTCGGAGGTGGAGGCAATCTGGCGCACGTTCATCTGTATGTTGTCGATGGCGAGGTCAACCTGGCTGGCGATGTTGCGCTCCAGGTTCTCGCGCACGTAGTCCATCTCGCCCAGCTGCACCTGCGCCTGGCGGATTTTGCTGTAGCGGCTGCCGCCGGTGAACAGGGGCAGGCTCAGGCTCAGGCCCACGGTGGAGTAGGGGTTCCAGCGGAAGTTCTTGAAAGGCGAGCCGCTCGACATCGAGGTCCAGAAATAGTTGGCGGTGAGGGCCAGGGTGGGGTAGAGGCTGTTCTTCTGAATGGTCAGGGCTTGCTGCAGCTGCTTGGTCTGCAGTTGGTTCTGCACCAGCTGGGTGTTCTGGCTGTAGTCGCGGCTCAGGGCCAGGGTCTCGCCGTACATGCTCTGCTCGTACTGCTCCAGGGTGCCGTCGGTGTCGATGGGGAACGACGCGTCCATGCCCATGAGAATGAGCAGCTGCAGACGGGCCTGCTTGATGGCGATGTCGGCCTGCAGGAGCTCCGGCTCGATGTTCTTCATGGCCACGGATGTGCGCAGCACGTCGTAGTCGCTGGCGGCTCCGGCCTCGAATTTCTTCACGTAGATGTCGTGGGTGAGGGCAGCCATGTCGTAGCTCTGCTGAATGACCTTTCGCGAGTCCTTTGCCAGCATGTGGGCGTAGTAGGCGTCCTTCACCTGGTTCACCAGGTCGAGCTTCGAAGCTCGGCTCTGCTCCACGGCCTGCAGAATCTGCGTGTCGGAGAGCTTCAGGGATGCCCACAGCTGGGGCGCTATCAGGGGCATGGAGGCCGAGAAGCCCACCTGGTAGGAGTTGTCCATACCCACCTTGATGCCCGTGTCGCCGCCCTTGCTGGCAGGCCTCTGGGCGTCGTCCTCGCCGCCCTCGGTAGAGCTGGAGGAGCCGCCGCCGAGGCCCGACATGTTCATGTACATGGTCTGTTTGGCCAGGGTGCGGTTGTATGTGGCACCGAAGGATATCTGAGGCAGCAGCTGGCTCAGGGTCTCGGTCTTGGAGTAGTCAACGCGCTGCACCTCCATGTCGGCCACGCGGATGGTGGGGTTCTCGCTCAGAGCTATACTGAGGCATTGGTCGAGGGTGAGCACCTGGCTTTCAGGGGTTTGGGCCTGCGCAGAGGCGCATAGCAGGGCTGCGCCGCAGGCCGCGATTGCTGATAGCGATAATTTCATAAAGCGTGTAGTTCCTGTATTTTTCAAAAATCAAGTGCAAAATTACGAATTTTCCACCAACAGCACCATATTATCTTGCTAAAATTCGCCCTTTTGACCAATTATCCGTCCGTTGAGGCCAAAAATCGCCGCGCCGCGCCGCCAGGGCACTTGCGCGGTCGGCGCGAATTAGCTATCTTCGCGCTCCAACCCCCTGCCTATGCGCTATTTCCTCATCGCCGGCGAGGCCTCCGGCGACCTCCACGCCTCGCATCTGATCGCCGCTCTGCGGCAGGCCGACCCCCAGGCACAGTTCGAATATCTCGGCGGCGACCTCATGGCCAGCGCCGCGGAGGCCGAGCCTGTGGTACACTACCGCGATATGGCCTACATGGGCTTCGTCGACGTCGTGCGCCATCTGCCCCAGATACGCCGCAACGCCGCCGCCGCCCGTAGGGCCATCCGCGAGTGGCGCCCCGACTGCCTAATCCTCGTTGACTATCCCGGATTCAACCTCCCCATGGCCGACTACGCCCGCGGCCTTGGCATCCCCGTGGTCTACTACATATCGCCCAAGGTGTGGGCCTGGAAGGAATACCGCGTGCGCCAGATTCGCCGATCAGTGGACCTCATGCTCTGCATACTGCCCTTCGAGGTCGACTTCTATGCCCGCCACGGCATGGATGTGACCTATGTGGGCAACCCCTCCGTGGCCGAGGTAGACCAGAAGCTCGCCCAAGCCCCCGGCCGCGAGGAGTTCCTTCGCGCCCATGGCCTGAGCTCGCGCCCCATAATCGCCCTGCTGCCCGGTAGCCGAAAGGGCGAGATTGCCGACAACCTCCCCGTTATGCTCGCCGCCGCGGCGCGGTATCCTGATTGCCAAGCTGTTGTGGCGGGCGCTCCTGGCATCGACGCCGACTTTTACGCCCGCTTTGGCACAGACGTGCCCGTGGTGCGCGACAGCACCTTCGCCCTGCTGCGCCACGCCCGCGCCGCGCTGGTGACCTCCGGCACTGCCACGCTCGAGACTGCCCTCGCCGGCGTGCCGCAGGTGGCCCTCTACCGCAGCGTGGGCTGGCGCGTGGCCTATGAGGTGATGAAGCGATGGCTGAAGGTGCGCTATGTCACCCTCCCCAACCTTATCCTCGACCGCCCCGTCATCCCCGAGCTGCTCCTGCACCAGTGCACGCCCGACGCGGCCGCTACAGCCCTGGGGGCCATCCTCCCCGACAGCCCCGAGCGCGAGGCCATGCTCCGAGGCTACGCCGACATGCGCGCCCGCCTGGGCACCTCCGAAGCCGCCGCCACAGCCGCCCGCGCCATCGTCGGTTTGGTAAAGAGGTAATAGAGCGGGGTGGTATAATGTATTGAATGCCAGACGGAAGTAAGGCCGCTCATTTTGAGCGTCCGCGGAAACGCAGGCGATGCGGAGCAAATAGTAGGGCCGAAAGTTCGTTTCGGCCGAAAAGGATATAAATCGTTGATAATAAAGGAGTAGGGTCGCCACCTGTGGCGACCGCGAGGATGCCTATTTGTTTTTTGCCCCACCCCCCCTGGCCCCGGTATCCAATTCATAATTCATAATTCATAATTCATAATTCTTGGCTCCGCCAAGCGCTTCGCGATGACATAATTGCGGGCGCAACGAACTTGCGGTCCTACAATTCGCTGGAATTGAGTGTGTTATCCATTGTGGCGGTCGCCACAGGTGGCTCTGGTGTCCCAAGAAAATTTTAACACTTAAAAGT
>CAZSHV010000120.1:0-6997 GCA_964606815.1 uncultured Bacteroides sp.
CTTCTCGGCACGTATCGCCCGTAACACCCAGATCTACATCCAGGAGGAGACCATGATCACCCGCCAGGTTGACCCCTGGGCAGGTTCCTACTACATCGAGGCCCTTACCGACGAGATCGCCCGCAAGGCTTGGGCTCACATCCAGGAGATCGAGAAGCTCGGCGGCATGGCAAAGGCTATCGAGACCGGTCTGCCCAAGATGCGCATCGAGGAGGCCGCTGCCCGCACTCAGGCACGCATCGACTCAGGCCGTCAGACCATCGTCGGCATCAACAAATATCGCCTCGACCACGAGGACCCCATCGACATCCTCGAGATTGACAACACAGAGGTGCGCAAGGAGCAGATCGAGCGTCTCGTTGACCTCAAAGCACACCGCGACGAAGAGAAAGTTAAACAGGCTCTCGCAGCCATCACCGAGTGCGTGCGCACGAAGAAGGGCAACCTCCTCGACCTCGCCGTCAAGGCCGCTGGCGTCCGCGCCACCCTGGGCGAGATCTCCGACGCATGCGAGGAAGTGGTGGGCCGCTACAAAGCCGTAATCCGCACAATTTCAGGCGTGTATTCAGCAGAAACTCACAATGACCCCGACTTCGCCAAGGCTCAGCAGATGTGCGAAGAGTTCGCTAAGCGCGAAGGTCGCCAGCCCCGTATCATGATCGCCAAGATGGGCCAGGACGGCCACGACCGTGGCGCTAAGGTGGTCGCCACCGGCTATGCCGACTGCGGCTTCGACGTGGATATGGGCCCGCTGTTCCAGACCCCCGAGGAAGCAGCTCGTATGGCTGTGGAGAACGATGTCCACATCCTGGGCGTGTCCTCCCTCGCCGCTGGCCACAAGACCCTCATTCCCCAGGTGATCGAAGAGCTCAAGAAGCTCGGCCGCGAGGATATCCTCGTCACCGCCGGCGGTGTCATCCCCGCCCAGGACTACGACTTCCTCTACAAGGCAGGCGTGGCAGCCATCTTCGGCCCCGGCACCCGCATCCCCGCTTCGGCCATCAAGATGCTCGAGATCCTCAACGAGGAGTAATACCAATGCAACTCCGTCCCGACTCATCGCCGTGGACGTCAACCACAGATACGTTGCCCTGCGCGCTTGCCACGCAGGGCAACTATTCTCATCACCGCGCATCGCGCATTTCACCTTACACATTAATTATATATTATGAAAATCCCCGGACTATCATTTTCCTGGAAACGCGCTCTGGGAATCACCCAGACCAAACAGAAAATCGCTCGCCAGACTGGCATACCCATGACCAAGTCGGGCCTTGAGCGCAAAATCGGCAAAATGTTTCTCAAAGCCCTCTTCGGCAAATAACCAGCCAAAACACATAGCCGGAGGAGCCACAACACGAATCAAACTCACTCGGGGGCAACGACTCCGCGCGTAGGGCTGTGCCGCGGTGCAGCCCTTTAACATGATCATTGTCATGGACATTTTCGTGATAAACCGCAGATAACCAATCAATGGACAATATCTAATGCTTAATATGCTGAATCACTGGCTTTTACAGCTTGCCAATTGCCCACTGTCCACCTCACCTACCATTCTGATCCAGTATGACGAAAAACACCGGGAAGAAAATTTTTGAAAAATTTGCGTAAAAAATACGCAAAAAACTTGCATGTGTAAAAAATACGCACTAACTTTGCGGTGTAAAAATTACACAGCATGTCAATCAACGCAAATAAATACACATACGACTACCCCCACGCGGCCATTACGAGCGACGCGGTGGTGTTCGGCTTTGACGGCTCAAAACTCAACGTGCTCCTCGTGGAGCGCGGCATTGAGCCCTTCAAAGGCAAATGGGCGCTCCCCGGCGGATTCATGCGCATGGACGAAACCATCGACGAATGCGCTCGCCGCGAGTTGCGCGAAGAGACGGGTCTTGATGATGTGTACCTTGAGCAGTTCCATGTGTTCAGCACCGTGAGCCGCGACCCGCGCGAAAGGGTGGTGACCGTGGCTTTCATCGCGATGGTGCGCAAGTCGGAATATCGTCTTCTTGCTGGCGACGATGCGGTAAAGGCCAACTGGTTTGCAATCGACGAGCTCCCCGAGCTGGCCTTCGACCATGCCGAGATAGTGGCGAAAGGCCGTCAGCGCCTGCAGGAGATACTGCACTCCCGTCCCATCGCCTTCAAGTTCCTCGACCGCGTCTTCTCTATGTCAGAGCTTCAGAAAATCTACGAGGTTATCAACGAAACCCAGTACGACCGCCGAAACTTCGCCAAGAAAGCCACCAGCACCGGCCTGCTGTCGAAGGTGGTGGATAGAGGCGAACGCATTCTCGACCATGTGCTTTGCAATAGCGCTCCCATGCCTTCAGAGGCGGTAAGCGCATCGTCGCTCGTGAGCGGTGCCACAGAGGTGGAGCCAGAGCCTACATTCGTAATGCGTATGTCCTCGTCGGCTCTATACACCTTCGACGAAGAAGATTTCGAGGAAGAAGTCCGCGAAAATCCAGCAACAAAGAATCCATTCATCTTTTAAAACCTAAAACGCCAAAGCCACAGCCTGATTAACCAACCCTCAAACCTCTCTCCCAAACAACCCCTTCCATTCACATTCACATCCCCCCAAAAAACAGCTATGAAAAATCCCACAAACAACAGCATGGCCAATATCTCGGCCGAGAACCTCGGAACCCTCGACATGGTGATCGCCTTCGACACCACAGGCTCCATGTCGGCCTACATCGACGACGTACGCGCCCAGGTCGCTGACCTCGTGCCCCGCCTCTTCAACGAGAACCCCGACCTGCGCATCGGCATCGTGGCCTTCGGCGACTACTGCGACATGGCGGCTCCCACCACCTTCGGCAAGGCTTATCAGGCACTCCCGCTCACCGACGACAAGGCGGCCATCATCCAATTCGTGCGCAGCGCGCAGCGTACCGGCGGCGGCGACGCAGACGAGTTCTACGAGCTGGTGCTCAAGAAGATACTCTGCGAGATGCCCTGGCGCAAAGAGGCGGCAAAGTCCATCATCCTGATAGCCGACGCAGACCCCCACGAGGTGGGATACGTGTACCCTGAGTACCAAATCCACAACGACATCGACTGGCGCGAGGTGGCTCGCCAAGCAGCTGCCGCCAACGTCCGTATCGACACCGTCTCGATTCTTGGTCGCCCCTGGTACCACGAGCTCTCGCAGATCACCAACGGCGTGTGCATCCCCTTCACCCAGAGCCGCTACACCAGCCAGATGGTAGAGGCCTCCATCCTCAGCCGCGGCTCGGCAAGCCAGCGCGAACGCTTCGACTCCGAGATGGCTGCCTGCAGCGACCCTGAGATGTCAAAAGTGTGGTTTTCGCTCAAATCACGCCGCGACGAAACCGATATAGATGTTTAAAGGGCCTCCACCACCTCTTCCATTCATCACACACCAACCCCATCCTCTCTCCTCCTCTCCTCTCCCTTCGGGGACATGACCGCGGCCATCCAGCCGCATCCGACATCTCTTTCCTTTAAGCCCTTATCTTAACTATTACTCCAAAACACACACATTATACTACTAATATGATCATCTTCGACTTCTTCAAAAAGAAAGCATCCGCCAGACAGGAAGCTTCCTCTCTGGTGGACGGCGCTGGAATCCCCGCATCCGTCACCACTGCCGAGCCGCAGCCCGAAAACACACAGAGCGCCCAGCCCGCTAAGGCCCCCAAGCGCATCCACAATCTCATCATCCTTGACGAAAGCGGCTCGATGATGATGATCTATCGCCCTGCTCTCGCAGGCGTGAACAAAACGCTGCAGACCATCCGCGAATCGCTGCATGAGAACCCCGGCCAGGAGCAGCTCGTCACTCTCGTCAGCTTCGATTCTGACCACTATAACGTCATCTACGCTAACGTCCCCGCCGAGCAGACTGTCGACATCACCGTGGAGCAATACCGTCCCAGCGGAGGAACGCCGCTCTACGACGCTATGGGCCACGGCATCACCGTGCTCCGAGAGAAGGTGGAGGAGGGCGACGGCGTGCTCGTCACCATTATCACAGATGGCGAAGAAAACTCTTCCCGCTGTTACACCGGCTTTGCGATTAAGGCACTGGTGACGGAGATGCGCCAGAAGGGATGGGTGTTCACCTACATCGGCGCCAACCAGGACGTGGAGGCCGTGGCCGAGAGCCTGGCCATCAACAACAGCCTTGAGTTCCAGGCCGACGAGCAGGGCACCCGCGACATGTTCGAGAAAGAAATGCGCTGTCGCAAGATGTTCTATGCACGCATGTCATGCTCGGAGAGTTGCAGCGCCCCATCGGACGGTTACTTCGACGAGGGCGAGGTAGACTAACGCTTCCCTGCTATTACCCCAATAGCGCGGCGCTCCCCACCACGAGGGCGCCGCTTTTTTCGCATTTACGGCCTTAATCACCGCAAAAACGCGGAGATAATTTGCCCCAATCACCGCAAATGCTTATATTCGCGCTATGGAAGCATCTCGAAAACATCCTACGTATATATGGCAGCGCAGCCAGTGGCCCAATTTTCATTGGGATTCTGATGCGTTGATTGCGCCATTAAGCAGACTCTGCAGCCATCATGGGCTGCTGCAGGGGCGCCTGTCTTTGCTCGGACTGCGAGAAAGGAACAACGCTCAGCTCGGTGCCATGACCGACGAGCTTACGGCTTCATCCTGCATAGAAGGCGTATCGCTCAACGCAAGCTCGGTAAGAAGCAGCATAGTGCGCCGACTTGGTATTGAAGGTGAGGAGCTCCATCCCGAGGATTATTACGTCGAGGGGCTGGTGGAAGTTATGCTCGATGCCACGCGCAATTGTCACGCACCCTTGTCTGATGACCGGCTTTTCGGTTGGCACTCCGCGTTGTTTCCTACAGGCAGGAGTGGAATGACTAAAATCGCTGTGGGCCGGTGGCGCGAAGGGGAAGAGCCCTTGCAGGTGTTCAGTGGAGCCTATGGTCACGAGCATGTGCATTTTGAAGCCCCCCCTTCCGCTGAAGTGCCTTTCCTGATGCAAGCGTTGATGGATTGGTGTAACACTTCGTCACATCCTGCATATATTACCGCAGCTGTGGCGCATCTTTGGTTTATGACCATTCATCCCTTCGATGACGGTAACGGCCGCATAGGACGCACGCTTTCCGATATGCTTTTATCAAGGATAGATAATGGAGCGGAGAAAATCTACAGCGTGTCCGCGGAAATCAATAGGAATAAGCGCGAATACTACGATGCGCTCGAGCAGGCGCAGCATGGAGGTCTTGACGTCACTGCATGGGTGGTTTGGTTCCTGGGCTGCGTTGACCGGGCTGTGCTTAGCTCTCTTTCCTCCCTCGATAGCACTATGGCTAAAGCTCGGTTCTGGGAAAGATTTCGGGATGTAGATATAAATGAGCGGCAACGAAAGGCCTTGAACCGCTTGCTTGACGGATTCACTGGCAATCTCACCACCATGCGCTGGGCTCGTATGTGCCACTGCTCTCAGGACACTGCCCTGCGCGACATCAGAGATTTGATCGACAAGGGCATGCTCTTGCGCGGCGACGCCTCTGGGCGGAGTGCGCATTACTCGCTGGTAGCCGGTCGCGGCTCGAATGACTGACGCGGCTCCGGTGTAGGCAGGGCAGAGTGGGGGACACGAGCTGTTTTTTTAATCTTTAACGAAATATTTCCATAATAAAACGGCCCGCGAATGAAAAAAATTAGTAAATTTGCGGCGAAATACAGGAGCCATATCCTGCAGCTCAATACATAAAGTATAGAAATCTATCTCAACTTCTTATAATACAAACTATTATGACAAAAATCGGTATTAATGGCTTCGGTCGTATCGGTCGCTTCGTCTTCCGTGCATCGACCAAGCGCGACGACATCGAGGTTGTAGCAATCAACGACCTCCTCCCCGTAGACTACATGGCCTACATGCTCAAATATGACACCATGCACGGCCGCTTCGATGGCGAAGTTAGCTACGACCTGGAGAAGAGCGAGCTCATCGTTGATGGCAAGCACATCCGCGTGACCGCATGCAAGAACCCCGCCGAGATCGCCTGGGGCGCTGTGGAGGCTGAGTACGTAGTTGAGTCCACCGGTCTCTTCCTCACCAAGGAGAAGGCTCAGGCTCACCTCGAGGCTGGCGCTAAGTACGTGGTGATGTCCGCTCCTTCCAAGGACGATACCCCCATGTTCGTTTGCGGCGTGAACGACGACAAATACGTCAAAGGCACCCAGATCGTGTCCAACGCTTCCTGCACCACCAACTGCCTTGCCCCCATCGCTAAGGTGCTCCACGAGAAGTTCGGCATCGTCGAGGGTCTCATGACCACCGTCCACTCCACCACCGCTACCCAGAAGACCGTTGACGGCCCCTCCATGAAGGACTGGCGCGGCGGCCGCGCTGCCTCCGGCAACATCATCCCCTCCAGCACCGGCGCTGCCAAGGCTGTAGGCAAGGTGATCCCCGAGCTCAATGGTAAGCTCACCGGTATCTCCATGCGCGTCCCCACTCTCGACGTGTCTGTTGTTGACCTCACCGTCAACCTCGCTAAGCCCGCCACCAAGAAGGACATCTGCGCCGCCATGAAGGAGGCTGCCGAAGGCGAGCTCAAGGGTGTGCTCGGCTACACTGAGGATGCTGTCGTCTCCAGCGACTTCCTCGGCTGCGCCCTCACCTCCATCTTCGACGCTAACGCCGGCGTTTACCTCACCGACAAGTTCGTGAAGGTGATCTCCTGGTACGACAACGAGATCGGCTACTCCAACAAGGTGCTCGACCTCATCGCTCGCATGAAGAAAGTGAACGGTTAATACCACCACTCACCAAACACAGAGCGGCCCTGCCATCCGGCAGGGCCGCTTCCTTTAGAGCCTGTCCCATAAAATCTGTTAAAGCTGAGGCGGTCAGACATTGAGCAGAGTTGTTCGTGTGATGAGGGAGTGTACTTGACGTACATGACCGAAGAACACGGACGAATATGCCAATGGATGGCCGAGGCGACGGTTACGGCCATCGCCCGCT
>CAZSHV010000121.1:0-6884 GCA_964606815.1 uncultured Bacteroides sp.
TTCTTGTCGCGGAACACCTCCTCGCCGGCGAACATGAACGGAGTGCCCTGCGAGGTGAACACGATGGTCTGAGCCAGGCGCGCGGCGCGCTGACGCTCGGCCTCGGTGCTTCCGGGCATGCTCTTGTCCAGTTTGTCGGTGAGAGTGAGGTCGTCGTGGCACGACACATAGTTGATGATCTGCGTGGGGGCCGAGGCATAGGCGAACTTGGAGTTGTTGCCCTTGCTATAGTCCACCTGCGGGTGGGCCGTGGAAGCCACGATGCCGATTTTCACGGTCTCCTCGTTGCCGGGCTTGCCGGTGGCGAAGCCGCGGTCTTCGGCGTTGCTGTAGTGGCCCTTGATGGCGTCGCGGATGTCGTCGCTGAATACGGCGATGCCTTCCATCTTTGCCACGTTCTCCTTCAGGGCGCGGCGGTCAGCGGGCAGGGGCGAGTCGCCGGCTGTCCATCCCTCGCCGTAGACGAAGATGGAGGGGTTGATTTTCTTCAGCTCGGCAGCCACGCGGTCCATGGTCTCGGTGTCGTGGATGGCCATGAGGTCAAAGCGGAAGCCGTCGATGTGGTACTCGTCGGCCCAGTATTTCACAGAGTTGACGATATAGTCGCTCATCATGGCGCGGTCGGATGCCGTCTCGTTGCCGCAGCCCGAGGCGTCGCTGTAGCTGCCGTCGGCGCGGTGGCGATAAAAATATCCGGGGGCGGTGAGCGAGAAGTTGGAGTCGTCGTTGTTGGCCGTGTGGTTGTAGACCACGTCCATGATCACGCCTATGCCTGCGTCGTGCAGGGCCTTCACCATCTGCTTCATCTCGGCCACGCGGGCAGCGGGGTTGGCAGGGTCGGTGGAGTAGGAGCCCTCGGGGGTGTTGTAGTTATAAGGGTCGTAGCCCCAGTTGTACTGGTTGGCGGGGAGGTTGGCCTCGTCCACGGAGTTGTAGTCGTAGGAGGGAAGGATGTGCACGTGGGTGACGCCCAGCTCCTTGAGGTGGTCGATGCCCGTCTTGTCGCCGGCCAGAGAGCGTGTCTGAGGCTCGGTGAGGGCCAGGAATTTGCCCTTGTGCACTATGCCGGAGGAGGGGTGCACAGAGAAGTCGCGGTGGTGCATCTCATATATCACGGCGTCGGTGATGTTGTCCACCTTCGGGCCGCGGTCCTCGCTCCAGCCCTCGGGGTTGGTGGCAGCGAAGTCGATGATGGCGGCGCGCTGGCCGTTGGTGCCGGCGGCTTTGGCCCAGATGCCAGGGGTCTCGGCGAGCCATTTGCCCTGGTGCTTGATGCGGAAGGTGTAGAATTTGCCGTAGAGCTGCTCGGGCACGGAGGCGCGCCACACGCCCTGGTCGCCCTTGGTCATCTCCAGCACCTCGTAGGCCGGGGTGTTGCGGTCGGTGTTGTAGAGCTGCACCTGCGCGGCCTGCGCCTCGGGGCTCCAGAGAGCAAAGTGCGTGCCGGTCTGGTCAACGGTGAGCTCCAGGTCGGTGCCCTCGTAGTGGGGGAACGAGAGGAAACGCTCGTCAGACTGCGCAGCCGCGTTGCCGGCGGCACACAGCATGGAAGCCGCTGTCAGGGCGGCAGATAGTTTGGTGATATAGTTCATATTGTGTTTATGGAGATTAGAATTCGGTAGGATGAAGTGCGCAGGTGCTATCAACGCACGGCCACCTTCGCGGTGACAGTGCCGGCGCGCACTATGTAGTAGCCAGGGCGCAGGTCGATGGTCGAGACGCCCGACGGAGCCTCCGCGCGAGCGGCGACCTGGCCGGTGAGGGCCACCACCACCACGGCGCACGGCTCAGCCTCGGCGTTATCGATCTCGACGCCGCCGCTCACGGCCTTGACCTTCACGGCAGGCTCGCGTTGCATCTCGGCTTGAGCCGCGGGCTGCGCCTCGGGCACCGTAGCGTCCGCATAGGCCGTAGCCCAGGTGCACATAAGGGATAATATGAGAAAAAACTTTTTCATGCATTACAAAGTTAGCGCGCCGCGGCCAAAAATGCAAATAAATTTCGATAATATACGAAAAATAAAAAAGCTTTAACTTAAAAACCCTTACACCCATGCCTCCGCCTCTACTCGCGTAGCACCCCCACCGGCACTACGTACACGCCGTCGGCGCGACGGTAGGCGAAGGGAGCAACAGCCGTAAGCACCATCTTGAATGCCGGACCCTTCATGCGCGTGGTGTCAATCTTCTCCTCAAGCGATTTCAGCGTAGCGGCCCCTCGCTCTATGGCGTTGTCTCCTCCGAGTTTGATTTCAACCAGGCCGTAAGAGCCGTTGCGTAGGTGCACGACGGCATCGCATTCCAGGCCGCTGCTGTCGCGGTAATGGTATACCGTGCCGCCCATAGCCTCGGCGTATACCCTGAGGTCGCGGGCGCACAGCGTTTCAAAGATCAGACCGAATGTCTCGAGGTCGTTCATAAGGTCTGACGGGCCTAAACCCAAGGCCGCTGTGGCTATTGACGGATCTGAGAAATACCGTGTGGCAGACGTGCGTATGGCAATCTTCGAGCGTAGGTTGGGACTCCACGAGGGCATGTCTTCAACGACGAAAATCTGGCGCAGAGCGTCGATGTAGGCAGCTATTGTGCGGTCGTCTATGCCCATCACATCGTTGGCTTTGATGTCGTCGCGAATAGAAGACAGCGTGGCCTGCGCTCCTTGGTGGCGAGCGTATGATCGCATTATGAGTTTTACTCGCTCGGGGTTAACAAGCGCATTGTCAGAACGTTTTACATCAGCGCTTACCACTGCGTCGTAATAGTCGAAGGCGCGCCCCAAGGCCACCCGAGGAGTCTGAAACACGCTCTTGGGCCATCCGCCGCGGCACGCATAGAAGGCAATGCGCGAAAGGTCGGTCTCGCCCTGCGCCGCGATATCCTTATTGGCGAAAAGGTCAGCAAGGCGCACCTCGCCGCTTGATTCGCCCGATTCCCATAGCGACATCGTGCGCATCCGCAGACGCCCGATCCGCCCTGTGCCAGTGTGGCTAATTTTCTCCTTCTCGTCTTCCGATAGAGGCACGGCCGAGCCTGTGAGTATGAACATGCCATCGCGCCCGCTGTGGTCGACAGTGTAGCGCACTGCATCCCAGAGCTCAGGCGCCAGTTGCCATTCGTCCAGGAGGCGAGGGTTCTCGCCCGCAAGTAAGACATTCGGAGCCAATGCGGCAACCTCGGCATATTGTTTTCTTTTACCGGGCTCATCGAGGTATATCACGCTCCGCGCCTGCTGCTCGGCAGTAGTAGTCTTTCCGCACCACTTTAATCCTTCAATCAGCACTGCGCCCATTCCCTCCAATTTTTCAGCAAGCAGAGAGTCAGCAATTCGTGGTTTATATTCGCTCATAATTGATACTATTTTGATGGCAAAGTTAGCAAAAATTTCGCAAATCTCTAACTATCTATGAATATCTGTGTGTTAATGATTTGGTTGTTGAAATGTACCAAATGCTGGTATGTCAATGTACCAAATGCTGGTATGTCAATGTCCCAAATACTGATGGCCTAATGTCCCAAATGCTGGTGTATCAATGTCCCAAATGCTGATTTTTAACATTTGTGGACGTGGTCCAAACCAGTGTGTTTTTGCGGACGCACCTGCCATGCGGGCGCATGGGCGTAAGAGGTAAAACGCACGCATGTAGGTTCGTCACTGGTGGCGAACCTACAATTAGCTGGCAATCACGGCGTTATGGGCTGCGCCAAGGTGTGGCGCCACGTGCGTGGAGTTATTCGCCGGTCTCGACGAGGAAGCGCTCGGCGTCCATGGCGGCGCGGCAGCCGGAGGCGGCGGCTACGATGGCTTGCTGGTAGGTGGGGTCGGCGACGTCGCCGGCGGCGAAGACTCCGGGGACGTTGGTGGCGGTGCTGGTGCCGTAGACGGGGATGTAGCCTTGTTCGTCGAGGGCGATCTGGCCGGCGAAAAGTTTGGTGTTGGGGTCGTGACCGATGGCGAGGAAGAAGCCGTCGATGGCGATGTCGTGCTCGCGTTCTTCGGGGGTGCCGGAATGTTCGACGACGCGGGCGCCTTCCACGAAGTCTTTGCCGATGAGGGCCTTGGTGACGGTGTTGAAGAGCACCTCGATCTTGGGGTTCTCCATCACGCGCTTTTGCATGACTTTTGAGGCGCGAAGGTAGGGTTTGCGCACGATCAGGTAGACTTTCTCGGCGATGCCGGCCAGATAGGAGGCTTCCTCGCAGGCTGTGTCGCCGCCGCCAACGACGGCCACGGTGCGGCCGCGGTAGAAGAAGCCGTCGCAGGTGGCGCATGCCGATACGCCGGCTCCTATGAGTCGCTGCTCGTCGGGCAGGTTGAGATAGCGTGCAGTGGCTCCTGTGGCGATGATCACGGTTTGGGCCTCGATGACGTCGCGGCCGTCGACGGTGATTTTGAAGGGGCGGGAGGAGAAGTCTACGGCGGTGACGAAGCCGGGGCGGATGTCGGCGCCGAAGCGCGTGGCCTGGCGGCGGAGGTCGTCCATGAGTTGCGGGCCGTTGACGCCCTCGTGATAGCCGGGGAAGTTCTCAACCTCGGTGGTGGTGGTGAGCTGTCCGCCGGGCTGGTGGCCTTCGTAGAGCACGGGGGCCAGGTTGGCGCGGGAGGCATATATCGCTGCTGTGTATCCGGCGGGGCCGGAGCCGATGATGAGGCATTTGGTGGTCATATGTGTTATTGCTTTTGAGTGTTATGTAATTACTATATAAGGTATGTGAGGATTGCTATATGAGTGGTCTCATCACTTGGCCTTCATAGCCTGAATGTCGCACTCGCAGGCTCTTGTTTCAAATCCATTCTATGTGCAGTTCGTCAATCCAATTTCCTTCTCTGTCGCGGAGGCCTGCGACCACCTCCAGCTCGTCGGGTTCGCGGCCCCAACCGTCGTATCCTGCCAGCTCTTCCCGCTTGCCTCCCGTGTATATGAAAAGACTGATGGCATCGTCGTCGTCCTCATAATGGGCAAGCATGGTGCCCCGTTTAGGCTCGGGATCTATCAGCTTAAACTTCGGTGGCAGCGGCATTTTGACGACAAAAACGAATTCGCGTGCGCACTTGATTACATCGAATAGATAGCCCCATGGCAACTTCTTTCTTTGCACGATGCTCGCGGTCTTATCATCCCACTGGAAAGCACCCTTTGAAGCACTGTCAATGTATGTGGCTAACTGGGCGAGTTTTATCTTCTTTTCAGCATCGCTAAAAATGCGTACAGGAAGCATCTTTGACAGGGACAACGCCCATTCAGCGGTAAGTCCTTCCTTCATGCGACAGATGATTAAAGTTGGTTGTAGGGCTGGGAGAAGGTGTCGCCTTTGAGGGGGTCTCCGCTGGCGAGGCCGTTCTTGAGCCAGCGGGCGCGCTGCTCGGAGCGGCCGTGGTTGAAGGCGTCGGGCATCTCGCGGCCGTAGGCTTTGCGCTGCAGGTAGTCGTCGCCTATCTTCGAGGCCACGTCCACTGCCTCGGCGATGTCGCCGTCCTCGATTGAGCCGAACATCTCGTTGTCCTTGTGCCCCCACACGCCGGCGTAGTAGTCGGCCTGGAGCTCGAGGCGCACGCTGATTTTGTTGGCCTCCTTCTCGGGCAGTCGCTGCATCTGGGCGTGGGCCTCCTGCAGGGTGCCGCGCAGATACTGCACGTGGTGGCCCACCTCGTGGGCTATGACGTAGGCGTAGGCGAAGTCACCGCCGCCGCCGATGGTCTGCTCCATGTCCTTGAAGAAGTCGAGGTCGATGTATACCGACTGGTCGGCGGAGCAATAGAAAGGGCCGGTCTGCGCTGTGGCGCCTCCGCATCCGCTCTGCACGGAGCCGTGGAAGAGCACCAGCTTCGGGGGCCGGTACTCGCCCCAGCCCTGCTCGCGGAATATCTGCGTCCAGGCATCCTCGGTGCCGGCGAGCACCTGCGATGCGAACTTGGCCAGCTGGGCGTCTTCTGCCGTCTCCACATACTGCTCCTGGCCTCCGCTTTGCAGCTGGCCGGAGCCCATGAGGTTAGAGATCACGTCGCCGATGTTTCCGCCCGAGAGCAGGGTGATGGCCACCACGGCAATGATGCCCACGAGGCCGCCTCCGATGCCCGCCGCGCGGCCGGAGATGCCGCGGCGGTCGTCGACGTTGTTGCTGGTGCGTCGTCCGTCAAGTCGCATATTCTTTAGGTGTGTAAGGGTGAGTACTGTGGGCGCTCTATGCGCCGTGCAAATTTAACACTTGACGGGGCGAAAAAGTCGGCCCCAGAAGTTAATTATTGTTAAGCTGAGGAAAATGCCGTGGATTATGCCTAAATTCGCAATCATACCCCTTACAGCCATGAAAGAGATACAGATCAACACCACCATACAGGCCCTCCCCCTGGCCGAGCTCAACGACGCGGACCGCGCCCTTGCGGAGGCCGCTATCGAGATGACCACCCATGCCTATGCCCCCTATAGCCATTTCTGCGTGGGGGCTGCCATACGTCTGAGCAACGGCCAGATCGTGACGGGTGCTAACCAGGAGAATGCTGCCTATCCCTCCGGCACCTGCGCCGAGCGCAGCGCCTGCTTCTATGCTCACGCTCAATATCCCGATGCGAAGTTCGAGGCCATAGCCGTGGCCGCCCGCGACACCTCCGGGGCGCTTACCGCAGTGCCCACGGCTCCATGCGGAGCCTGCCGCCAGGCCCTGCTGGAGTACGAGAAGCTGGCCGGAGCTAATGTCAAGGTGATACTCTGCGGCGCAGAGGATTGCTACGTGCTCCAGAGCGTGCGCTCCCTGCTGCCCCTGAGCTTCAGCGAGTTCGCGTAAGAGGGAGATTGACCCCCGAGGCCGCGTGGGTAGCTAATTTAGCCATCATAGCTAATTTAACTGTGGGCGTCATCTAGGGCGTTATCTGCGGCCGCAACGAACTTG
>CAZSHV010000122.1:0-6827 GCA_964606815.1 uncultured Bacteroides sp.
ATTTGTAACGAGCACGAAACCAGCGATTTGTAGGGCCGCAAATTTGTTGCGGCCGTCCATAGCTGTCCACTCGGAGGCAACGCCTCCGCACGTCGGGCTGTACCACGGCGCAGACTCCGTTAACGCCCATAATGTCAAGGCGTTAGCTGTAGGGTCGCCACCTGTGGCGACCGCCAGGATTTGTAACGAGCACGAAACCAGCGATTTGTAGGGCCGCAAATTTGTTGCGGCCGCCGATACCGCCAACGAGTTGGTTTAGCCCCAATCCATTCACCGGCTCCATGTAAATCGCCGCGCTTTTTGTAGTAGTAAGGTTTGTGGTGTAAGGATTTTTTGTTACCTTTGCGGAGTACAATTAACGACATGCGGTAGTAGCTCAGTTGGTAGAGCATGGGCTTCCCAAGCCCAGGGTCGCGGGTTCGAACCCCGTCTACCGCTCCAATTTCAATGCGTTGGTAATCAGCAAATTGCGCTGAAATCGTATGCCATCCGCTCCCCTCCCACTCCCTATAATTCAACAAGCTGGCCAGATGTGATGTATCAGTAGATTAGCTTTGATTGATAGCTGGGGCAAGTTTACAAAAATCGATGATTATGACACCAGACGAAATATCCAGAAAAACTTCAGACCCTGCTTTCATTCGCGCACAACTTGTGAGAGAGAATATGGGAGCCGTTTATATTGTGTTCCACGAGTTAGGCGGCCTTATCAACAAAACCCAGCTGGCAAAGCAATATTTTAAGAGAACACATGGTTGGCTGTCGCAGAAGATAAACGGCAGTACCCTCCACGACCGTCAGGCGTCATTCTCGGATGCCGAGATAGCCCAACTCGCTGCGGCATTTCGCGATATAGCGAAGCGTTTGGAGGGATATGCCGACGAGTTGGAGGCCGCAAAGCCATTCACCGAATAAACAGTTTATTGATAGCGCCCATGACAATGTGTTCATGGGCGCTATCCAGTTTCCGGGCCGAATGTTCAGATAGGCTGAACCACCAGAACGAAACAACGTTTGAGCGCATATACCTGCGTAGCCCCTTTGATTATTAGAATAGTAATTATGTAAAGTATATGGCTTTATATCAATTATAGGGCAATAGGGATGGAAAAGAACTCGTTGGGACGATTGCGCATAATCTCCTTATATTAATCGAGATATAAACTGCTAATTCTCGAAAAAATTGTAACTATACTTCATAATTTGGCAATGGAAGAAAAATCATCAAAAAAACATAAAAAAAGGAAGAGAGCCAGGAAAGGTGCAGTGTTAGGTCCTCTGGTTGTCTGTAAACATTGTTCAAGATATACACGCGTTATTGAAACGCATTTAAAATATGTGCATGGTATTAGGAACAATATTTCTGAACATTTTTGGACTTTAAAAGAATGGAAAATTATTAAAGCGCAGCGAGAGCGAGAACGTCAAGAACGTCAAAGGAAAAGGATGGAGGATCCCAATTATATACCTTGTGGGACCAAAATCCATAAGTCACAATATATAAAGATAATTTCTACACCGATGGGAGGCGCACGTAAGAGATTTTGATATAGCTGGAATCTATTATCAATATTCCGTTATAATTAGATATTTAAGCTATGTGGCATCGGCTATGATGCGTAATAATTAGTTGGAAAATGTAGCATTTAAAGTTCTGTTCTGCAAAGAAAACGACTTAAAATGCATTGCCCCTCCCCCTATTCCCCCTCCCCAAAATTTTGGGGAGAGGGAATAATTTATTTAAATCCCTGAAATCCACGGGCTTTCGCCCGCTAACATGCTCCCGCCCACTCCGTGGGCTCCTTTGATTCTCGTCGTAGGTGTTATTGGCGGCCGCAACAAATTTGCGGCCCAACTATATGGGGAATCGCGGACGTTTTTGTACGCGTAACCCTGGCCGAACCGACCGTTCGGCCCTACAATTTGGGTGAAATCATTCGTGTTTTGACGGGCGGACCGGCTGAGGGGCTGAACTCAGACGGGATGTTAATATTTGAGGTATAGGAAGGGGACGAGCTCGCTTTGGCGGGTCTGGATGACGAGGAAGAGTACGGCGGCGAGGATGATGGCCTGGACGACGAGGGGCAGCAATTCGTACATGCGTTTGGCTTTCTGCGTTGTGGCGCTGGGCATGAAGTGGAGCACGTAGCCTACGACGATGGCGAGGACGATGAGCGCGTAGCCCTCGATGAATTGGGGAGCTACCTCGATGTGAAAGTTGGTGAAGATGGCTTTTCCCATGTCGCCGAGGTCTGACATGGAGTTGGCTCGGAATATGGTGAAGCCGATGACCATGAGGATGAACGTGCAGAGGACGTAGATGGCCTTCATGGGCACTGTGTCGCGGATGCGCTCGGGGATGATTTTGGCTTTTGTCCATGCTTTATGGCCTATGAGGAGGAGGCCGTTGTATCCGCCCCAGATGAGGTACATCCAGGATGCTCCGTGCCAGATGCCGCCGATGAGCATGGTGCTCATGAGGTTGACGCGCTGTTGGCGCGGGCCTTTGCGGTTGCCGCCAAGGGGGATATATATGTAGTCCATGAGCCAGGAGGAGAGGGAGATATGCCAACGCTTCCAGAACTCCGTGGGACTCTGTGACTTATAGGGCGAGCGGAAGTTGTCTTTGAATCGGAAGCCCATGAGGAGAGCCAGGCCGATGGCCATGTCGGAGTATCCGGAGAAGTCGCAGTATAGCTGCAGGGCGAAGCCAAAGGCTCCCATCATGTTCTCGAAGCCGCTATACAGGGAGGGGTTGTCGAAGATGCGGTCTACGAAATTGCCGCTGAGATAGTCGGCGATGACAACCTTCTTGATAAGTCCGGCCATGATGAGGAAGAGGCCCTCGCTGACCATGGTGCGCGTGGCGGCCTCGTTGGAGCGAATCTGCGGGAGCATGTCCTTTGCTCTGACCACAGGGCCGGCCAGGAGCGGAGGGAAGAAGGTGAGGAAGAAGACGTAGTCGAGGAAGTTGCGCGCGGGCTGGATCTCGCCTCGGTATATATCCACTAAATAGCTGATAGAGCGGAAGGTGAAGAATGAGATGCCGGCGGGCAGGGCGATGTCCAGCGGGTCGAAACGGGTGGAGGTGATGTTGGCGAATGTCTCGTAGAGGAGGTTGAAATATTTGAAATATACGAGCATGCCTACGTTGACCACCACGTTTAGGGCGATGATGAGCTTGCGGGCAGTCTGCGACGCCGTGTAGCCCATGATGCGGCCGAGCACGTAGTCGCTGACACAGGCACCGAGGAGGATGAAGCAATACTGCGCGCTGCTCTTATAATAGAAATAGAGGGAGAAGAGGATGACGACCACCATCTTCACATAGCGCCAGCGCGCCACGGCTTGGTAGACGAGGATGAGGGCGAGGAACAGGAAGAGGAAAAGCCCCGTGTTGAAGAGCAGGGGGTTCTCCTGGTCGTATGCGAGCACGCGCGAAAGCTGCTCAGAGAGCCCCTGAGGCAGAATCGAGGCGAGCATCGAGGGGACGAATGATATTGCGGCGAGTGGATTCATTTCACAAGTGCATCATATAGCAGGTCGCCCACGAGGGTGTAGCCGTCGCGGGTGAGGTGAATGCGGTCTTTACTCATTATCTTATGTTGCAACCATTGTTCGCTGGAGAGCGGGCCTCCGGAAATGGCGTAGAAGTCGTAGGTGGCGATGTGGTGGCGCGCGCCGTAGTCGAGGATGGCCTGGCGCAGGCGGCCGATGTTTTCGTTGTGGCGGTAGGATACCGTGGTGCGGTAGCGGCGGCGACCCGTTTTGACGCGCTTCTTGACCGAGCGCTGGCAGTCGGCGGGGGTGATAAGGAGGATAGCCGCATGCGGGTTGGCTCGCTGTATGTTCTTGACCAGCAGGTCGATGTTGGCCGTCATGGCGGCGGAGGTGACATTTCCGAAGGCCTCGTTGGTGCCAAGGCTGATGATCACCAGGTCCGGCGAGAAGCTCTTGACGTTGCGGCCCAAGGCCCCGATGGCGTTATAGCTGGAGTATGTGGCGCCGTTGTTGCCGATGGCGCTGTACTTAACGCCCGTCATGGAGTTGTCGAGGTCAAAGGCATGAATCGAGCATTCGCCCGTGGAGGTAAAGTGGAGAGTGAGCTCCGAGGCGGGTTCGTCAAGGAGGAGGTCAACGATGCCGGGCTCGTTTTTCTGGTCGAATGGAATGGAGCCTTGCGGGCTCTTAGCCATGGTGACTGTAGGCAGAGCGCCCGAGCAGAAGATGCGCACGCGATCGAAGGCCGCGTCGATGCCCGCTGTGGGCAGAGCCTTGACGGTGATGCTGTAGTTGCGGTCTTGGGGGCTGATGGCAATGCCGGAGAATCCCATATCAATCTCCCAGGGCTGTTTCAGGAGCTTGGCTGTGGCAAAGCGCGAGTTGGAGCTGATAGCATAGTCCACAGGTTGGTTGGTACCCGCCATGCGGAAGGGCGTGACCAGGCCGCGGCCAGCCGAGCCATAGCGGCTCTGCAGCAGAGCGCGAGTGCGGGAAGTTGAGCCCTCGGCCTGGATGTGAGAGTCGCCGATGTGGAGGATGTTGATAAGCGTGTCGCCGGCGGCCGCGAGCAGTCCGCGCAGGCGGCTCCAGTCCGCGCCGTTGTATGTGATATGGTTGGCCTTGAGGTTGATGAATGGATACTGGGCGTAGACATCGGCATAGGAGGCCAGAGACGCGTTGTCGATCGACGCGTACTCGATATCGAGCTGCGGATTCTGGCGGAGCTGCGACTGGTCGTCTGTCGTCTGGGCATGCGTGGCAGCGGCCGCCCAGAGCAGGGCGGCGAAGCACACGAAGCGAAGTACCAGACGAATCATGGGGCAGGGGATGGGAGACTTGGCGTTAAAGAGCGCGGCGCAGGGAAGCGGCGAACTCGTCGGCGAGGCGCTTGCCGCCCTGGGCGTTGAGGTGGATATAGTCGCCGTTGACGAGTTTTTGCTTGCGCCAGTTGACGATGGCGCCGTTGCCGCCCATAGCCTCGCGTGTATCCCAGAAAAGCACGCCAGCGTCGCGAGCGGCGCCGCGCTGTGCGGCCACCATCGCGTCGGCGGTAGGCATGGACTGCACTTGGCCGCCGCGCTTCACGCCGCGGTCGCCGATGCCCATTAGCACAATGTCGGCGTTGGGGTACAGCTCCTTTAGGTGGCGCGCCACGGAGGCCATGCTCTTGCGATAGTTGCTATAGTCCTTCTGCTTCTCGCTGAGGGCATTGATGCCGAATTCGAGAATGATCATATCATAGTCGACATATCGGCGCATCTGCTCGGCCATGCCGGCGGGGATGCCGCGGTGCGACAGGCCCGCGTAGCCGCGCACCGACATATTGTCGAGCACCACGCCTGTGTTGCCTTCCAGCCATGCGCCCATCATCTTCAGGCCCGGCACGGTGGATGAAATCGAGAACTTGGACGTAAGGCCAGGCACCTCAAGGCATTGCAGCTTGCCGGGGTCGGCCGCGATGTCGTAGGTCTGCTCGCCGCCGTCGGTGGCGAGGGTGATTTTGCCTGAGGATGGAGCGATGAAGAGCAGGCGCGACATGCCCCAATTCTGGGTGGCGGGATAGCGCGACGAGCCTGTGTATGAGGCAGATGCTGCTCCGGCGGCGGTGTGGAATTTGCCTTGGAGGGGATAGTCGTTGCTCTTTTCGCGGAATATGGAGTGCTCTTTCCAGCCCTTGGCGCTGTGGTTGACACTGCGGCGGAAACCGCGCACTTCGCTGTCGGCCGCTACGTAGCCCACGCCATGACCGCCGTACTGGCTCTGGAGCGCGTCGCGGAGGTCCTGGGTGAAGATGTCGCCCTCGATGTAGGAGTCTCCGATCACGGCGATGCGCGCCGGGCGTGCGCCCGCGCGAGCCAGAGCCGCGCGCAGATGCGATGGGCCCTGCTGGACCGGGGTGTAGTCCTCGATCACCATGTCGGCTCCGCGGCGGGGCTTAGCCTCGGGCATAGGATCCGGCTCGGGGGCAGCTTCTGATGCGGCGTGCGAGGATGAAGAGCCGGCGGGCGCGGCAGAAGATCCGCCTCCGTGACTGGTGGCGGAGCGGGCAGGCTCGTCGCTCTGCTGGGCGAGCAGCTCCGGGTCGATGCCCTCGTCGGCACCTACTGTGTCCGTGTCGGCAGAATCGTCGGTCTTGATAAGGTCGCTGATCAGGTTGAAATCGCTGACCTTGCCGCCCGTCATCTTGCTCCAAGGCAGGAGCGAAAGAGCGGCGAGCAGGGCGATGGCAATGGCTATGATTAGCGCCGGAGAGGCGGGGCGTTTAGGCTTGGAAGGTTGCATGTTGGTGGGTAGCGTTTAGAGTGCGCTGGTGTGAGTTTTTTTGAATGATTATCATTGAGATAAGTGAAGCAACTATGCGCAGACCGTGGCGTAGAGGTCAAAGGTGTCGGCAGCTGTGACGATTACCTCCACCATCTGGCCGGGGACGAGAGGCACAGTCTTGTCGACGAGCACCTCGGGGTCGACCTCCGGAGAGTCGAATTCCGAGCGGCAGACGTAGTGGTCGTCTGTCTCTGAGTCAACGATGACGGTGAGCTTTTGTCCGACTTTCTGCTGTGATAGCTCCGCGGCGATGTCCTCCTGAAGGGCCATAAGTCGATCAAGACGCGCCTGCTTGACTTCCTCAGGCACAGAGTCCTCGAGGTGGAGGGCGGCGTATGTGCCTTCCTGTTCGCTATATGCGAAGGCTCCCATGCGCTCGAAGCGCTGCTCGGCAGTGAATCGCATTAGCTCCTCGAATTCCTCCTCGCCCTCGCCGGGGAAGCCCACCATCAGGGTGGTGCGGATATGAATGCCCGGCACGGCGGCGCGGATGCGGGTCA
>CAZSHV010000123.1:0-4435 GCA_964606815.1 uncultured Bacteroides sp.
TCCCGCTCCCGAAGCACCCGCAGGCCCCTCCACCGAGGAGCTCCTCACCCAGATCCGCGACATCCTGGAGAAGCAGGAGAAGAAATAACAACAGCCTTGAGGCCCGTATTCCTCATCGGCTTCATGTGCTCCGGAAAGACCACCCTGGGGCAAGCCCTCGCGCTTGCCTCCGGGCGTCTGTTTATAGACCTGGACGCTTTGATTGAACGCCGAGAGGGACAAACCATCAGCCAGATTTTCGCCACCAGGGGCGAGGAAGCCTTTCGCCAGGCCGAAGCCTGCGCTCTGGAAGAAGCTGCCGCCACCCCCTGCGCTATCGTAGCCTGCGGCGGTGGCGCCCCCTGCCGCGAAAGCTCCATGGATATGATGCTCCGTACAGGCCTCACCGTTTGGCTCCAGCCCAGCGAGCAGCGCATGATAGCCCGCTTGATGCAAGGCAGAGAACACCGCCCCCTAATCGCCGGCATCGCGGACCAAGAGCAGATGCGCGAATATGCCCGCAAAGCCCAAGCGCAAAGACTGCAGCACTACAGCCGCGCGCACCATACCTTCGACTCCTCGCTGCTCGAAGACGAGCAAGAAATAGCCGCCACGGTGCAAGCATTCCGCACCCGATTCGGCATCTAACTTACACCTCACAGACCCTCTCCCTCACATTCTGCCAACATGTCTAATCCTTTCGCGATACCCCACGAGAAGCAACTGAAGCTTACCGCAAACCGTCGCAACATCTCCATAGGTCTGCCCACACCTGCCCCTGGGTGTGACCGCCGATTCCCGCTAACCCCCGAGGCCGCCGGCCTGCTGGTGGAGCGCGGATTTTCAGTAAAAATCCAGCAAGGCGGCGCCGAGAGCATTCACTATCCCGACTTCAAATATCAGCAGCAGGGCGTCGACATCGTCAGCCGCGCCGAAGCCTTCCGATGCGACATCGTGATATACCTCGCGCCCCTCACCAGCGTTGACGCTCGCTCGATACGCCACGGTGCGCTGCTGCTCACGCTGCTCGACTCTGCAATATCAGACAACATTGCTCTGGGCATCCTTCTTAAAAGCTCTATCATCACCATAGCCCTCGACCTCATCGAGGACTCGCGCCACAACACCCCCTTTGCCGACATCCTTGCCGAAATCGCAGGCCGCGCTGCAATGACCGTGGCATCTTCGCTCCTGGCCGACTCCGAGCACGGCAAGGGCATACTCCTGGGTGGCGTGGCTGGCATCGTGCCTTGCGAGGTCACCATCATTGGCTCAGGCATCAGCGCATGCGCGGCTGCTCGTTCTGCCATAGGCCTGGGAGCCATGGTGAGGATTTTCGACAACGATGTCTACAGCCTTCGCTCCGCTCTGCGCGAACTTGGTCAAAGTGTGTCCGGCTCTGCCATGCACCCCCGCGTGTTGGCCAATGCTCTGCGTAGCGCAGATGTGGTGATAGCCACAGACACACGTCCCAGCTACGAGCTCTCCGCCGACATCGTGGGTGAGATGAAGCAGGGCGTAATCGCCTTCGACCTCACGGCCAGCGACCGATCCGTATTCCCATCGCTGCCCCACGTCAACCTCAGCAACGTCTCTATAGACAAAGCCGCTGTGCAAGGTAGAGCATGCTATATTTACCCCGCCACGTCGGTGCCCCGCACTGTGGCCATGGCCCTGAGCAACACCTTCCTGACCATGATCTCGGACATCTTCACATGCGACGGACTCACCAACGCTCTGATGCTCAACTCCGGCCTGCAGCGCGCGGCCCTAACATTCCTAGGCAAGCCCACACACGTGAAGGTGGGTCATCGCCTGGGATTAAGGCCTATCGACATCAACCTCATCCTCCAGTTCTCTTGACACCGATGCGAAGGAAATTCTATGTAGTGTTCGCTGGCCGCGAGCCTGGGATTTATGACAACTGGGATGACGCCAAAGCCCAGGTGGAGGGCTTTCCTGGCGCCAAATATAAATCCTACGACTCCTGCACCGACGCCACGCTTGCTTTCCGCCGCGATGGCGATGCCGCCGACGTGGAAATATTCCGCCGAATGGCCCAGCAGAGGCAGGTGGTGGTCAACTATGCCTCCTTCCCCGATATTCGCCTCGACGCCATCGCCGTGGATGGAGCATGCAATAAGAACCCCGGCGGAGACGTGGAGTACCAAGGAGTGCGGGTGGGCACAGGCGAACGCCTCTTCCACATCGGCCCACTGCCATGCGGGTCCAATAACATAGGCGAATACCTCGGCTTGGTGCACGCCCTGGCTCTGCTGGCCCAGCAAGGTGATACCACCACGCCCGTCTACTCAGACTCTCTTACAGCCCTGTCGTGGTTGCGGCGCAGAAAGCACAACTCGAAGGTGCAGATACCCCCCGGCTCTAAACTTGCGATAATGCTTGCGAGGGCTGATGCGTGGCTGTCCACGCACGACTACAAGAACCCTGTGCTGAAGTGGAACACAGAACTCTGGGGAGAAATCCCCGCTGATTTCGGACGAAAATGATACGCAAACTCCTACCATTAGCTTTCGCCCTGGCTGCCATTTCTGCTGCTGCCGAGGCGTCTGACTCGACCGTGACATACTCCGCCACTGCCATAGGCGTGGCTTCTACGGGCGATTTCGCTCCTTATTTCATTGGCTCGTACCACCATGGCAAGACCCCGCAGAAAGGGGCCGCACTGCTTGACGCATACGCCGGGAAGGCTCTCTCGCAAGGGCAGAGATTTTCATGGGGCTTCGGTGCGGAGATGCTTGCAGGGTACTCGTCAAAGAACGACTACGCCCGCTATGACGCCGCTTCTGCCTCTTGGACTCGCCACAGCGAAGGCCCGGCGGCAGCCTGGCTGCAGCAGCTTTATGCCGAGGTGAAATATCGAGGCGTGTTCCTTACTGCTGGTCTCAAAGAGCACAACTCACTCCTCTTCGACCAGCGCCTTTCCAGCGGCGACTTTGTGGAGAGCGGCAACGCCAGGCCCATTCCCGAGGTCAGGGTCGGCTTCATCGACTTCCAGGATATACCTTTCACCAGAGGCTGGGTGCAGATCCAAGGCGAGATATCGTACGGCGTGATGCCCGACGACAAATATATGGAGCATCACTTCAACCGCTACTCCTACCACATCACCACCGACGCGCTCTACACCTACAAGCGCTGCTACTTCCGCACGATGCCCGCGCAGCCCTTCAGCGTCACCGTGGGCATGCAGCTCGGCGGCATGTTCGGCGGCACGGCTCGCTATTACGACCATGGCGTGGAGACACGCACAGAGAAGTTCTCGAAGTCGCTGAAGAGCTTCTTCAAGATGCTTCTGCCCACGCAGGGCAACGGTGACAAATTCTACGAAGGCAACACCCTGGGCAGCTGGGACTTCAAGGCGCGCTATCGCCTGGGCTCCGGTGCCACCGTCAGCGCTTACGTGCAGTGGCCTTTTGAGGACGGCAGCGGCATTGGCAAATGCAACGGCTTCGACGGCATCTGGGGACTTGAATATCGAGCTGCGCAAAAGGGCTGGCTGACTGCCGTGGTGGCCGAATACATTGACTACCGCAACCAGAGCGGCCCCATGCACTGGGCGCCCTCCGACACCCCGGGCACCACCATTACCAGCCACGCCACGGGCATGGACAACTATTATAACAATGTGTCTTACAACAGCTACGCCAACTACGGCCTTTCCATAGGCACCCCCTTCCTGCTATCGCCGCTATATAACCTCGACGGATACCCCGCCTATGTGGCCACACGAGCCAACGGCTTCCACCTCGGCGTAGAGGGATGCATCTCACCCACGTTGGACTACCGCGTGCTCTTCAGCTATCAGCGAGCCTTAGGCACATACACCACGCCTTGGCGCAATGCTCGCACATGCACCTCCGCCATGGCGGAGGTGAAATGGGACGCTGCCAAGCTGCTCCCGGGCCTCACAGTTAACGCCACCCTGGCCTTCGATGCCGGCAGGCTGCGCGGCGACAACTTCGGCGCCATGCTGGCAGTGCAGTATTCTGGTTCTATTTTTAGCTTCTCACGCAAATGAAAAAAACATTTCTAATGATACTCGTGGCCGTGTGTTTCGCGGCTTGCACGCATAATAACGGCGACATTGGCCCCCTCTTCGGCCAGTGGGCAATGACCACCATCACCTGCGACGGCGCCCCTGTGGATGGCATCTCGGCTGATGACTATACGTGGCGATTCCAGAACGATATAGTGATGATTTCCCTTGCCGACCGCACGGCCCACACCACGCTCAACTACACTGCCACCTGGGAGCTCAACGGAAAGGCACTTGAAATTGACTTTCGTCAGAAATCTGACGTCCACCCCAACGGCGTCCCAGTGCCGGAGGTTTTGGGATTCACCCAGCGAAACACAGCCTACACTCTCAACGTTGACGCGATGACCTCCAGCCGCATGTCGCTCACTCTGCACAGCCCCGACGGGCATGTTT
>CAZSHV010000123.1:4535-6742 GCA_964606815.1 uncultured Bacteroides sp.
TAAATAATAAAGGCGAGGCCGGTGTGGCCTCGCCTTTGTTCGTAGTGTGAGTTGGGGGATTACTTCGCGTAGAGGATATATGTGCCGTTGGGGGCGAAGGTGCCGGAGAGCTTGCCGTCGGCCACTTTGAACTCGCTGCCGCTCACGGCGTCGGTGTAGGTGCCGTTGGGGAGGGTGGTGTCGATAGTGGCCTCTTGAGCTTCGTTGCTGAAGTTGACCAGAGCTGCGCCCTTTTCGCCGCGTGCCACCTCTGCGATAGCGCCGTCGGCTGCGGTGTAGATGTGCTCGGGCTGACCGCTCATGGCCTTGCGGAACTTATTGACGGCCACCACAGCGGGGTGGAAGTACTCGTCGTTACCGGCCTCGCCGATGCGGTTGTGGCCCCAGTAGTTCTCGCGGGTTGAGCCAGCGGGACGGCTATAGAAGAGAGGACGACCGTGCTGGCGAGCTGTGAGGAACACCCAACCGGTGCGAATCTGGTCGTCGGTGAGGCCTGCGCTCTCGTGAGCGTTGCAATAGGTGTCGTGGCTCTCCACCCAGGTCACAAGACGGGAGGGGTCCACAGGGTGGTGCCACTCGGCGATCTTGGCGCTGTCGGCTTTGCCTTCGGCGATAGCCTCGCGCAGAACGTGGCCGTAGGAGCTGGCAGTGAGGTCCATGTACTCGGCGTACTCGGTCTCCTTGGTGTTCTTGTCCTGGAGCACCTCGCCATACATAAAGATGCTATCCATGGGCAGAGCCAGGCTCAGACCCTGAACCTCCTCGCGGCCGGTGACAACGTCCCAGAAATTGTTGCGCTCAGATTTGGGATCCAGCGGGTCGGAGGGCAGACCGATGTGCTTGGCCGTGTCGTAGCGGAAGCCGCGCACGCCCAGGTTCAGCAGGTCGTTGACATACTCCAGATAGTAGTGCTGGAAGCCGGGGTTCTCGGTGTTGACGTCCTTAAGGCCGCCCATCTCGCCTGTGGTGCACTGCAGGCGGTCGTTATAGTCGGTGATGGGGGTGAAGCCAGCTGCGTGGTAGAGAGCCTCGTGGCCTCCGGCTGCGCTGTCGAGGGCTGCGAGCACCTTGCTGTCGTCGATAGCAGTGTGGTTAGGAATCACGTCGGCGATGACGCGCACGCCGTATTTAGCCGCGCTGTCGCACATGGCTTTGAGCTGGTCGCGGGTGCCGAGCATGTAGTTGCCCACTTGCCAGTCGGTGGGCTGGTAGTAGTAGTACCACTTGCCGCGGACGCTGTCGCCCTCCTGGCTGAAGAGAGCCATGCCGCCGTCCTCGCCAACAAGGCAAGTCTGGGCGGGGGAGATCTGCACGTAGTCATAGCCAGCCTCGGCAATCTGGCGCATGTTCTTGGCCACGTTGTCGAAGCTCCATGTCCATGCATGGAGGATCACCTCGTCTTCAGTAGGCGCCTTGGGGGCCTCGGCAGTCTTGCAGCTCGCAGCCAGCATGGAGGCAGCGATAGCGGCGGAGATTGCAAATTTGGTTGTTTTCATGATGAGTAAAGTATGATAGATGTTTATGGTATTATGTCGCGGTCAATGCGTGAGCACGCGGCGCGCGCCGATGAAGCGTCGGCTGTAATATCCGCCGTCGGGGTATCGGTCAAGGCGTATGCCGCCGCGGTTGGCAGAGTGGATGAAGGTTACCGTGCCGCGGGAGTCAACGTCAACGGCTATGCCAACGTGGCCCACGGTGGTGGTGCCTGAGCGGCGCCCGCCGAAGAAGAGCAGGTCTCCGGGGCGGATGTCTTCGGTGTCCACCTCAACGCCTTGGGTGTACTGCGCACGCGAGGAGGCTCCGAGTGAGATGTCGAAGTTGCGGAACACATAGCTTGTGAACCCCGAGCAGTCGAAGCCCGCCGGGCCTTTGCCACCGCTGCGGTAGGGGCGACCCATGAAGCTGTGGGCGTAGCGTAGCACTTCCTGCACCAGCGGGTGCTCCTTCTCTTTCTTGACAGTCTCCACCTTCTTTGCCTCTACAGCCGTAGAATCCTTTGCCTCCTCAGCATTAGCTGTAAGGGGGGCAGCAGCGAGCAGAGCGGCAGTGAGTAGAATAATGCGGGGGAAAAGAGTCATAGATGAAGCGTGCTTAAGGCGCAGTGGCAAATTTACGAAATATCTATGCCCAGCGCAAATGTATTAAGATTTTTTTTAGAGCCTGTCCCATAAAATATGTTAACGCTGAGGTCGCATATCTTGGTGGGA
>CAZSHV010000124.1:0-6731 GCA_964606815.1 uncultured Bacteroides sp.
GGCATTGCGGCGGTCGCCACAGGTGGCGACCCTACAACTAACGCATTGACATTGTTTGTGTTATCGGGTCTGCACCGTGGTGCAGCCCTACGTGAGAGCGTTATCCAATGAAAACGTTTTCAGCGGCCGCAACAAATTTGCGGGCCTGGGATTTGCGCTGCGTCGCGGGTTTTCTATCCGTCGCGTGTCTTTTATTACCCGCGCGTGAGGATATGTGGAATTTTTTTCGTAAATTCGCGTTGTAATTCGTCTATTCTATGACCACCAATCAGAATTCCAAGGCCGCGCCCCGCCGCGCTTCGCATAATAAACCTGTTCGTCCTGCTGCCCGCACCCAGCGTACCCGCCGCATAATACGCTGGATGTGGGGTGTTTTCGCTGCTATCGTCGTCTTCACCGCCACGTTGCTAATCCTGGCCTACAACGGTGTGATCGGATACATGCCTCCCGTCGAGGACCTGAACAACCCGCAGGATAAGTTCGCCTCCACCATCTACACCGCCGACGGCGTGGAGATGGGTCGCTATTTCCGCAACACCGGTAACCGCGTCTACGCCGATTACAACGAGATTTCCCCCTACGTGGTGGACGCCCTGATTTCAACCGAAGACGAGCGTTTCCTGGACCACTCCGGCATCGATGCCCGAGCCCTGGTGCGCGTGCTGGTCAAGACCCTGGTGATGCAGAACAAGAACGCCGGCGGCGGCTCCACCATCACCCAGCAGCTGGCCAAGCAGCTCTATTCGCCCTCCAGCAACGGATTCTTCGCCCGCGCCCTGCAGAAGCCCGTGGAGTGGATGATAGCCCTGCGCTTGGAGCGCAGATACTCGAAGGAGGAGATACTGAAGATGTACCTCAACCAGTTCGACTTCCTCTACAACGCCGTGGGCATCAAGAGCGCGGCCCACGTCTATTTCGGCAAGGACGCCGCGGACCTCAATATCGAGGAGGCCGCCATGCTCGTGGGCATGGTCAAGAACCCCTCCTACTACAACCCCCGCCGCAAGCCCGAGCGCACCCTGGCCCGCCGCAACACCGTGCTGGCCCAGATGGAGAAGGCCGGCAAGATCTCCAAAGCCGAGCTCGACTCTCTCTCCGCCCTGCCCCTTACCCTTGACTACCACCCCGCGGACCACAAGGAGGGCATAGCCCCCTACTTCCGCGAGGAGCTGCGCCGCTACCTGCTGGCCAAGAAGCCCGTGCGCGGCGATTATAAGAAATGGGAGACGCAGAAGTTCATCGACGACTCCACGGCCTGGGCCCAGGACCCCCTCTACGGCTGGGTGGAGAAGAACCCCAAGCCCGACGGCTCGAAATACGACATCTACCAGGACGGCCTGCGCATCTACACCACCATCGACTCGCGCATGCAGCAGTATGCCGAGGAGGCCGTCTCCGAGCACATGACCGACCTGCAGCGCCGCTTCAACGCCGAGAAGAAAGGCTCGGCCAACGGCCCCTACACCTCGCGCATCACCGCCGCCGAGCGCGACAAGCACATCGCCACGGCCATACGCCAGAGCGAGCGCTACCGCGTGGCCAAAGCCGCCGGCCGCAGCCAGGAGCAGATCGACAAGGAGTTCAACACCCCCATGGAGATGACCGTCTTCAGCTACGCCGGGGCAGTCGACACCACCATGACGCCGCGCGACTCCATACTCTACACCAAGAGCTTCCTGCGCACCGGATTCCTCTCCATGGACCCCCGCAACGGCCATATCAAGGCCTACGTCGGAGGCCCCGACTTCAAATTCTTCCAGTACGACATGGTCAGCACCGGCCGCCGCCAGGTGGGCTCCACCATCAAGCCCTTCCTCTACACCCTGGCCATGGAGGAGGGCATGACCCCCTGCACGCAGATGCTCAACAGCCAGCCCACCATCTACGACGCCGCCGGCCGCCCCTGGAGCCCCCGCAACGCCAGCTCGGCCCGCGTGGGCGAGATGGTGGACCTGCGCTGGGCCCTCACCAACTCCAACAACTGGATTTCGGCCCGCGTCATGGACGAGGTCAAGCCCGCCAACCTGGTGCGCCTGATGCACAACATGGGCATCACTGCCGACCTCCCCGCCGTGGTCAGCCTCTGCCTCGGCCCCGCTGAGGTGTCGGTCAAAGAGATGGTCACCGCCTACACGGCCTATGGCAACTACGGCATGCGCTCCGCCCCCGTGATGGTGACGGCCATAGCTGACAACAACGGCAACGTCATCTCCAACTTCGCCACCTCCCAGACCGAGGTCATCAGCCAGCTCGCCTATTACCGCATCCTCTCCATCCTGCTCAACGTGGTGGACGGAGGCACCGGCAACCGCCTGCGCCGCGCCCCCTTCAACATCACCGCCCAGATGGGAGGCAAGACCGGAACCACCAACGACAACAGCGACGGCTGGTTCATGGGCTTCACCCCCGAGCTCGTCAGCGGTGTCTGGGTGGGCGGCGAGGAGCGCGACATCCACTTCAACTCCATGGCCAACGGCCAGGGCGCATCCATGGCCCTGCCCATCTACGGCAAATACATGACCAAGGTCTACGCAGACCCCAAGCTCAAATACAGCCAAGACACGCGCTTCCAGATCCCCGGCAGCCTCGACCTCTGCGAGGGCGAGCTGTACGTGGCCCCGGAGGCTGTGGACGAAAGCATTGACAACGTCTTCGATTAATCCCCCCCTCATCGATGAAGCTACTACGCACCCTCGCCATCGCCGCGGCCATCTCTGCTGCCGCCCTCTGCTGCCAAGCCCAGCAGATGCCCGTGCGCACCATAGGCGACAAGCAATACTACACCTACACCGTCCGCTCCGGTGACACCCTCTACGGCCTGCAGAGCCGCCTGGGCATCACCCGCGAAGAGCTGCTGCGCCACAACCCCAGCGCCGCCGACGGCCTCACCCCCGGTGCCATCCTCATCTTCCCCATCGACGGCCCCCGCACCTCAGCAGCCACCGTGCAGCGCTACACCGTCAAAGGCAACGAGACCATCTTCGGCATCGCCAAGAAACTCGGCGTCAAGCCCGAGGACATCGTGGCCCTCAACCCCCAGGCCAACGAAGGCGTGCGCAAAGGCATGACCCTCCTCATCCCCGGAGTCGAGATCCCGGCCGCCGAATCCGCCTCTGCTGCTGCCTCCGAAACACCCGCCGTCGCCGCCGCCGAGCCCCAACGCGAGCCCGCGAAGAATGCTGACGCGTTCCCCGCCAAGGAGCCCGAGGCCCTGGCCATGGCCGAGCAGGCCCTCCATGCGGACTATACCGCGCCCCTGCCCGCCGCAGAGCAGAAACCAGAGCTGAAACCAGAGCTGAAACCAGAGCAGAAACCAGAGCAAAAGCCCACTGCTGCTGCCGCTGCCGCCGCTGCTGCACAGGAGAAACCCCAGGACCAAGCCGCTCCGCAAGGACGCCTGGTGCGCGACCTGCCCGCGCCCCTGGAGCAAGTGTCCGTCACCCAGCCCGCTGCCACAGACAGCATCCGCGTGGTAGTGGCCCTGCCCCTGATGAGCGCCGACGACAAGCTCAGCCGCTCGGCCTCGGTCTACAACGAATTCGTGCGCGGATTCCTGCTCGCTGCCGCAGCCCTCAACGGCCCCGGTGAGCGCCCCGTGAGCGTCAAGCTCCACGACACCTCCATCGTCGCCCCCGAGGCCGTCGTCATGCAGGCCGCCGACGCCGTCATAGCTCCGGAGAGCGACACGGCCATGGCCCAAGCCCTGCGCATGGCTGGCCCGCAGACCCAGGTGCTCAACATCTTCAACGTCCGCGACGAAAGCTACGCCGCCGAGCCCCGCATGTACCAGACCAACATCAACCAGCCTCTGATGTACGACAAGGCCATCGCCTGGCTGCTTGAGTCCAACCCCGGATACACCGTCGTGGTCCTCGACCGCGAGGGCAGCAAGGCCGAGAAGATGCCCTTCGTCAACGCCCTGCGCGAGAGCCTGGCCGTGGAGGGTGTGCCCGTCATCAACGTCTCCTACTCCGGCCGCCTCGACGACGACGACCTGCAGGTCCTCGCCCCCAACGGCCGCTACCTCTTCGTGCCCACGTCGGGAGCCATGGCCGACCTCAACCTCTTCGCCCCCGCCATACAGAAGCTCCGCGAAGCAGACGCCGAGCCCGACCGCCTGCGCACGTTCGGCTACCCCGACTGGATCGCCTTCCGAGGCGAGCCGCAGGCGCTGCTCCACCAGCTCGAGGCCTCCTACTACTCCCGCTACGCCTACACCGACGACCAGCCCGAGGCCACCGACGTGCTCGACCAGTACAGCCGCTGGTTCGGTGCCCCCGCCGCCGAGAGCTTCCCCAGCCCCGCCCTGCTGGGCTACGACACCGCCATATATATAATTAAAGGTGTACGCTCCGCGGGCTCCATGCCCCAGCTCATGCAGCAGACCGAGCCCCAGGTGGGTATCCAGTCGGTCTTCGCCCCCGCCAGGGTGGGGGACAACGGAGGCTACGTCAACGCCGCCCTCTTCGGCATACGCTGCAATAAGGACTACACCACCTCATCCTCGCGCATATGAAGCTACGCACCGTCCTCGCCCTCATCCTCGCCCTCGCCGCCCTCGCGGCCTCTGCCGAGACGCACTATAAGGCCCACGTCAGCGTCGGCGCCCATGGCGGCATGGCCCTCTCAAGGGTGTCCTTCTCCCCCTCCGTGCCCCAGCGCTGGGCATCGGGTGCCACTGCCGGTGTCAGCGTGCGCTACGCCGAGGAGAAGCTCGTGGGAATTGTCGCCGAGCTCAACCTCACCCAGCGCGGATGGAGCGAGAACTACGACGTCAACGAGGTGAAGTCCCCCCTGCGCTACACCCGCACAGCCTCCTACCTGGCCCTGCCCGTGATGACGCACATCAACTTCGGCTCCTCACGCTGCCGCGCCTTCTTCAACCTCGGCCCGGAGATAGCCTACATGCTCTCGCAGAGCACCTCGGCCAACTACGACTACACCAACCCCACAGCGGCCGCCGGATGGCCCGACCGCGAGCGCATGACCCAGCAGCTCACCATGCCCATCCACAATCGCTTCGACTACGGCATCTGCGCCGGCGCCGGAGTGGAGTACTGGGTGGCCCCCCGCCACTCCATCTACCTCGAGGGCCGATTCTACTACGGCCTGGGCAACATCTACCCCGCCGCGAAGGCCGACGTCTTCAGCGCGTCGCGAAACATGACCATCGCCGTAACTCTTGGATATAATTTCCGCATAAAATAAGGTACATACATTTTTCTATTAGGTATGCAGAACATCAGAAACATCGCTATCATCGCACACGTGGACCACGGCAAGACCACCGTCGTGGACAAGATGCTCCTCGCCGGTCACCTCTTCCGTGAGAACCAGGACGCTGGCGAGCTCATCCTCGACAGCAACGACCTCGAGCGCGAGCGAGGCATCACAATCCTCTCCAAAAACGTGTCTATCGAATACAAAGGCACGAAAATCAATATCATCGACACCCCGGGACACGCCGACTTCGGCGGCGAGGTGGAGCGCGTGCTCAATATGGCCGACGGCTGCCTGCTGCTCGTAGACGCCTTCGAGGGCCCCATGCCCCAGACCCGCTTCGTGCTGCAAAAGGCCATACAGATCGGCCTCAAGCCCGTAGTGGTCATCAACAAGGTCGACAAGCCCAACTGTCGCCCCGACGAGGTGCAGGAGATGGTCTTCGACCTCATGTTCAACCTCAACGCCACTGAGGAGCAGCTCGACTTCCCCACCATCTTCGGCTCGGCCAAGGAGGGCTGGATGAGCACCGACTGGCGCCAGCCCACCGACAACATCCTGCCCCTGCTCGACGCCATCATCGAGCACATCCCCGCCCCGACCACCCTGGAGGGCGACGCCCAGATGCTCATCACCTCGCTCGACTTCTCCAACTACGTGGGTCGCATTGCCGTGGGCCGCGTGCACCGCGGCACCCTGCGCGAGGGCATGGACGTGGCCCTCTGCCGCAAAGACGGCTCCGTGGTCAAGCAGCGCATCAAAGAGCTCCACACCTTCGAGGGCATGGGCCGCAAGCGCGTGCAGGAAGTCTCCAGCGGCGACATCTGCGCCCTGGTCGGCATCGACGGATTCGAGATCGGTGACACCGTGGCCGACTTCAACAACCCCGAGCCTCTGCCCCGCATCGCCATCGACGAGCCCACAATGTCTATGACCTTCACCATCAACGACAGCCCCTTCTTCGGCCGCGACGGTAAGTTCGTCACCTCCCGCCATATCGCCGAGCGCCTGGAGCGCGAGCTTGACCGCAACCTCGCCCTGCGCGTCAGCAAAGCCGACAACCAGGACGTCTGGACCGTCTCCGGCCGCGGTGTCCTTCACCTCTCCGTGCTCATCGAGACCATGCGCCGCGAGGGCTACGAGCTGCAGGTGGGCCAGCCCCAGGTAATCACCCGCGAAATCGACGGCGTCAAGTGCGAGCCCATCGAGCTCCTCACCATCAACACCGCCGAGGAGTACGCCTCCAAGATTATCGACATGGTCACCCGCCGCAAGGGAGAGATGGTGTCTATGACCGCCCAGAGCGACGAACGCGTGCACATGGAGTTCCACATCCCCTCGCGCGGCATCATTGGCCTGCGCAACAACGTGCTCACAGCCAGCGCCGGCGAGGCTATCATGGCCCACCGCTTCCTCGAGTACCAGCCCTGGAAGGGCGACATCGAGCGTCGCACCAACGGCTCGCTCATAGCCATGGAGGCCGGCACAGCCTACGCCTACGCCATCGACAA
>CAZSHV010000125.1:0-6667 GCA_964606815.1 uncultured Bacteroides sp.
CGACCCTACAATTAGCTGGCAATAAGGGTGTTATCGGGGGCTGCACCGTGGTACAACCCTACGTGAGGGCGGTTTCCATTGCGGGCGTTATCGGCGGCCGCAAGAAATTTGCGGCCTTACAATGTGGAGGTTGTGAGGGTGTTAGCCCTCTTAGCGGTCGCCACAGGTGGCGACCCTACAATTAGCTGGCAATAAGGGTGTTATCGGGGGCTGCACCGTGGTACAGCCCTACGTGAGGGCGGTTTCCATTGCGGGCGTTGTTGCGGCCGAACCGACCGTTCGGCCCTACTATTCGCCACGCGTCGTTGGCGTTATCGGCGGCCGCAACGAACTTGCGGCCTTACAATGTGGAGGTTGTGAGGGTGTTAGCCCTCTTAGCGGTCGCCACAGGTGGCGACCCTACAATTAGCTGGCAATAGGGGCGTTATCAGGTGTGCACCATGGAATATTCCTACGAGAGAGTGTTATCCCATGCAAGTGAGATTGGATGACGTTTTTGCGGTCGCACCGAACGTGCGGTCCTACAATTTGGTGATTTTTGGAGTGTATAGTTTAGGCGGTCGCCACAGATGGAACCCTACAGATGGTTGGTATAGTGGACGTTAACGGCGGTCGAACCGACCGTTGGCGGCGTCCAATGGAGTTGGAAGGCTCTTACGAGGCGGAGAGGACTTTGTAGTCGAGCTCGAGGTCGTTGAGCAGGTTGATCAGGTTGCGGTTCACCGATACGCGACGGGGGCAGCGGAGCTTGAGGTGTCGGTGTATCTCGGGGTCGTGGACGATGAAGTCGAGGGTGCCGAGGTCGGTGGTGGAGCTGGCCATATGGTCGAGCAGTAGCCCCTTGAGCTGCCCAAGCTTATCATCGAGGGGGAGGTTGATCTCAATGCCTGTGATGAGCTGGCCTTTGACCTCGTCGAGGAGCGAGATATTGGCCACGTTGCACCGAATCTCCGTGCTGTTGTAGCCTGTCTCATAGACACATGTGACGAGCACGGGCGTGCCAACGACGCCGAAGCGGCCGAAGTCGATGAGCTGACGTCCGAAAAGGCGCACCTCGTGCGACCCAGTGAAGTCCTCGACCTTGAGTATGCCGAATTGCTTGCCGTTGCGCGACAGGCGCGTTGTGTACTCCGTCACCATGCCTCCGAACGAGAACCGTGTGCCGGGGTTCTGCGGCACGGCGTCGATGCCCGCGATGGTGCATGTGGTGCCGTAGTTCAGCTCCATGTAGTAGGGGTCGAGGGGGTGGGCGGAGAGGAACATGCCCACGAGCTCGCGCTCGGCTTTGAGGCGCTCCACGTCGGCCCATGGCGCGGCGTGGGGAGGCTCGGGGCGCGAGGCGGTGTTGATGGCCTCGTCGTCAAAGCCGAAGAGGGACGCCGCCTGCTCCTGGCGGGCGCGCTGGAAGTTGGCGCCGTAGCGGAGGATGAGGTCGGAGAAGACCTCCCCGCGGGCGTTCTCCGTGACGTAGTCCTCGCGAGGGATGCCGAAGGCGTCGAGAGCGCCGGCCAGGGCGAGGCTCTCCAGCACGCGGCGGTTCATCGTGCCTGGCGGCACGCGCTCCACGAAGTCGTAGATGTCGGTGAAGCGGCCGCCTTCGTTGCGCACGCGGATGATCTGGTCCACGACGTTGGGGCCTATGCCTTTGATGGCCGAGAGACCGAAGCGGATGTCGCCCTTGGAGTTAACACCGAATTTTGAGAACGACTCGTTGACGTCGGGGCCGAGCACGCGGATGTGCATGCTCTTGCATTCGTCCATGAAGCCTGTGAGCTTTGTGATGTCGGTGATGTTGCGAGACAGCACGGCGGCCATGTATTCCGAGGGGTAGTTGGCCTTGAGGTAGGCGGTCTGGAATGCCACCCAGCTATAGCATGTGGCGTGGCTTTTGTTGAAGGCGTAGGAGGCGAAGTGCTCCCAGTCGCCCCAGATTTTCTCCAGCACCTTGGGGTCGTGACCGTTGGCTTGGCCTCCGGCCATGAATTTGCCCTTGAGGTGGTTCATCTTGTCGATGAGCTTCTTACCCATCGCCTTGCGCAGGGTGTCGCTCTCGCCGCGGGTGAAGTTGGCGAGCAGGCGCGACAGTAGCATCACCTGCTCCTGATAGACGGTGATGCCGTAGGTGTCCTTCAGATAGGTCTCCATCTGCGGGATGTCGTAGACGATGGGCTCGCGGCCATGCTTGCGCGCGATGAAGTCGGGGATGTACTCCATGGGGCCCGGACGATAGAGGGCGTTCATGGCGATGAGGTCCTCGAACGTGGAGGGCTGCAGCTCGCGCAGGTACTTCTGCATGCCGGGGCTCTCGAACTGGAACGTGCCGATGGTGCGACCTTCGCAATATAGGCGGTAGGTCTTGGGGTCGTCGATGGGTATGTTGTCGATGTCGACGGTGATGCCGCGCGTGAGCTGAATGTTGGCGATGGCCTCTTTGATGATGGAGAGGGTCTTAAGACCCAGGAAGTCCATCTTGATGAGGCCCGTCTCCTCGATCACTCGGCCCTCGTACTGGGTGACGAGCAGCTTGCCCTCCTCTTTGTCCGTAGCGGTGGAGACGGGCACCCAGTCTGTGATGGCGTCGCGGCAGATGATGACGCCGCAAGCGTGCACGCCGATGTTGCGCACGTTGCCTTCGAGCTGCTCGGCGTATTTCAGGGCGTCCGCCACCAGGGGGTTGGGGCTGCGGAGCTCGGGCTTGAAGTCGTCGACGTACTGGTAGCAATTGCTGAGCGTCGGCTTGAGCTCCTTGCCGTTCACCACGGGCATGTGGCGGGGTATTAGGTTGGCCAGGCGGTTGCGCTCGGAGACGGGGAGGTCGAGCACGCGGCCCACGTCCTTGATGGCCGATTTGGCGGCCATGGTGCCGTAGGTGATGATGTGGGCCACCTTGTCCTCGCCGTATTTATCGGTGACATATTTTAGCACGAGGCCTCGGCCGTCATCGTCGAAGTCCACGTCGATATCAGGCAGCGAGATACGGTCGGGGTTGAGGAAACGCTCGAAGAGGAGGTCGTACTTGATGGGATCAACCTGCGTGATGCCCAAGCAGTAAGCCACTGCCGAGCCGGCTGCCGATCCGCGGCCGGGGCCTATGCTCACGCCCAGCTTCTCGCGGCCGGTGTTGATGAAATCCTGCACGATGAGGAAGTAGCCGGGGAAGCCCATGGTCTTCATGATATGGAGCTCGAAGTTGATGCGCTCGTCCACCTCGGCGGGCAGGGGGTCGCCGTAGCGGCGGCGCGCGCCGTCGTAGGCAAGCTTGCGCAGGTAGTCGGCCTCGAATTTGATGCGGTAGAGCTTCTCGTATCCTCCCAACTTCTGGATTTTGGCCTGGGCTTCCTCGGGGCTGAGCACCTCGCGGCCCAGCTCGTCGCGCGTGAACTCCTCGAAGAGCTCCTGCTCGGTGATACGGGTGCGGTATTCGGCCTCGGTGCCGAACTCCGCTGGGATGTCGAAGTTGGGCATGATGGGGCCGTGGTCGATGGAGTATGTCTCCACCTTGGCGGCGATGTCGAGGGTGTTGGCCAAGGCGTAGGGGATGTCGGAGAACGTGGTGTTCATCTCCTCGGTGCTCTTCATCCACTCCTGCATGGTGTAGCGCATGCGCGAGGGGTCGTTGAGGAGCTTGCCGGTGGATAGGCAGATGAGGCGGTCGTGGGCGTCCGCGTCGGCTTCGTTGACGAAGTGGACGTCGTTGGTGGCTATCACCTTTATGCCCAGTTCCTGGGCCAGGCGCAGCAGCTCCGGCTCGATCTCGCGCTGGCGCTCGTAGGTGTCGTGATTGGCGTCGGAGCGCGTGGCCTTGTGACGTTGCACCTCTATGTAGTAGTCGTCGCCGAAGGTGTCTTTCCACCACTGCGCGGCCTGACGGGCGCCCTCGTAGTCGCCTGCCATCAGCTTGCGCGGGATCTCGCCGCCCAGGCATGCCGAGCACACGATCAGGCCCTCGCGATGGGCCGCGATGTCGGCCTTGTCGGTGCGAGGGTGTGAGTAGAAGCCCTCGGTCCAGGCGCGGGACACGATCTTGATCAGGTTCTTGTAGCCCTGCTCGTTTTTGGCCAGAATGATGAGGTGGCGGCCCGTGTCGTGCTTGTCGGTGTGCGTGGTGAGGTTTTCGTTGGCCACGTACACCTCGCAGCCGAAGATGGGCTTGAACGCCAACTTGCGCTCCAGCGCCGCGAGCTCGGCGCGAATCTGCTCCGCGCGCTCGGGGGTGGCGTCAGGAAGCTCCTTGTTGAGGTCTTTGACCTTGCCGCGGAGTTTACCCATCACTTTGTTCACGTAGTTGAAAAATTCCTTGATGCCGAACATGTTGCCGTGGTCGGTTACGGCCAGTGCGGGCATGCCGTCGGCTATGGCTTTGTCTACAAGAGCGTCGACGGGGGCCTGGCCGTCGAGCAGCGAGTATTGCGTGTGCACGTGCAGATGCACGAAGGGCGTCATTTCCATGGATTGCGGGGAGGGATGTGTGTCTGAAATCAGCGTGTGTGAATAAAAAACAAATGATTGGCTACGCACCGCCGGACATAAGAACGGGGGCGTTTTCTGTGGTCCAAAGTTAGCAAAAAAATGCGTCATTGCCAAGTCGCAGGCTTTAAAAACAGGTTAAAACCGCGACCGAAGAGGTGAGCATGTTTGTTAAAGAATGTAAACAAATGTCCGTTTGACTTGGCCCAAAAGGGCTTAAAAATGGTAAATTTAAGATGGTGTAAATGTATATTACGAAATATTAACAAATATTTGCGCAAAATGTATTGTTACAGGTAGAATTAAGCCGTATCTTTGTGCAAGAAAAAAGCGGTCTCCGCGGCCGCGTCCTTGAGTCTGCAAAATAGCGAGAGGACAGAAGCGGAAGAATTGTTAGACATAAGATTTATATACTTGAAATTTGGTTATGAGGGAGGTGCGCTGCTGTGAAGTAGCGCACCTCCAAAATTTTTCCCCCGCGGGTGCTGGAAATGATTCGTTTCACCACACCCTGGGCAACTCCCCGGCGATGGCGGTGAGAGGTTGTGTCATAAATGGCTAATATTCCGTTGGTTGAAAACACGGCACCCGAAACGCGTCTGTCCGGGGCTTTGCGGGCTGCCGCCCGAACGTTGTCGTGGGGGGATATTGCGGGCGCAAGAAATTTGGGACCCTACAATATGCTGGTTTTGTGGGTGTTATCCATCCTGGCGGTCGCCACAGGTGGCGACCCTACAATTAACTGGCAATAAGGACGTTATCGGGGCTGTACCGTGGTACAGCCCTACGTGAGGGAGGTATCCATTGTGGGCGTTGTCGTGGCCGAACAGCCCGCTTCGGCCCTATTATTCGGGGGATAGACTTCCGTTTTCTTGGTTTTACAAAAAAATCCCCGCCCCGATTTTCGGGGCGGGGGTTAAGGGGTAGGGGGGATGCGTTGCCTCAGCGCGTGGCTTTACTCTTTGCCGCGGGTGCGGAGGATGTCGCGGAGTATGGGCGTGAGCTTGTTGGCGTAGTGGCGGAAGCCGAGGTCGGTGAGGTGGATGCCGTCGACGGTGCCGTCGTCTTCGGGGCCGTCAAGGCCTTCGCTGGTGACGTAGTAGATGTGCTCGGGGTTTTCGGCCGCGAGGCGTTCGTAGTTCTTGCGGAAGGCGGCGTTCTTGGCCGGGAGATATTTCTCGAAATAGGAGTTATAGCGGCTGTAGGGGTACATGGGGCCTTCGAGCATGACGATGTCGACCTCGGGGCGTGCCTGGCGCAGGATGTTGACGAAGTCGTAGGTGAGGGTGTCGCACATCATCTCTGTGCAGTTGGGCACGGGGTCGATGAGGAAGATGTCGACGTCGGGTATCTCGGCCATGCGGCGAGCCATGAAGGCGTCCATCTTGCCCTCGCCCGACATGCCGAGGTTGAAGATCTCGGCGTTGAGCTCGCGGCTCATGATGTTGGTGGCGGCCATGCCCGTGCGGGATGCGCAGCCGCCCTGGAGGATGGAGGTGCCATAGGCCACGATGCGTTTGTTGGGCGAGATCAGCTCAGGTGCGCCGGGAGTGATGGTGGCGGTGGAGTCGACCTTCACCCAGAGCTCCTCGACGCCGTCGTAGAGGGGGAGGTAGATCATATACTCGTGCATGCCGCCGTCGAGGTTCTCGACGTAAGTGGCTTCGGTGATTTTAGCGTCTTTGTCCTTGACATATGGGCGGTTAGTGTTGACGTGGCGCCAAGCGGAGTCGCCCTCCCAGATGTAGAGGTCGGTGCCTTTGAGGCCGGTGTCGGCCATGTGGATCATGTGGGTGTTGTAGGTGAGGCGATATTTTACGCCGATGCTTCGGGAGTCTGTGGCGAAGCGTATGCCCACGCCGGATGAGCACTGGCAACGCTGCCAGAGGTCGTCGCGGACGCTGTCGCGGAACGATGTGGGGATGCGCTTGTACGGGCCGTCGGTGTTTTCCCAGCCCTTGTTGATGATGCGCAGGGTGGTGGCGTCGACGTATTTCACGGGGGCAGCCTCGTCGGCGCTTGCTGTGAATGCCGCGCCCGCGGCGAGAGCCGCGAGGGCGATGATCAGGTTTTTAAGCATATGGATGGTTTTAGGTAGCTATAATTTAGTTGTTGAGGTTTTTGACGCGTACGCGGTCGATGGCGGCGTGGTTGGTGGCGATGTTCATGTTCTCGTTGTCCGGGGTGAAGCGGATGGTGA
>CAZSHV010000126.1:0-6411 GCA_964606815.1 uncultured Bacteroides sp.
CGTAGCCGGGGCATTGCAGAAAATGGGGCCGAGTGGGCCGTTCTCTCGGATTTTTTTGCTAAATTTGCCAAAAATTCCCCATGAACCCTTTCAGCTTTGTCTCCGTATCTGACCTCAGCAAGGAGCAACTGCTCACACTGCTGCGTCAGGCGGAATATTTCGAGGAAAACACTAACTCCAAGATCCTGGACGGCAAGCTCGTGGCCACGCTCTTTTTCGAGCCTTCCACGCGCACGCGTCTGAGCTTTGAGACTGCAGTTAACCGCCTGGGCGGCCGTGTGATAGGCTTCTCTGATGCCGCCACGTCCAGTTCGTCGAAGGGCGAGTCGCTTCACGACACCATCCGCATGGTGGCCAACTACGCCGACCTGATCGTGATGCGCCACTACCTGGAGGGCGCGGCACGCTACGCCACAGAGGTCACTGACATCCCCATCGTCAACGCTGGCGACGGCGCGAACCAGCACCCCTCGCAGACGCTGCTGGACCTCTACAGCATCTTCAAGACCCAGCACACCCTCAACGGCTTGACTATCACCATGGTGGGCGACCTCAAATACGGTCGCACCGTGCACTCGCTGCTGCAGGCCATGCGTTATTTTGACCCCACATTCATCTTCGTGGCCTGCCCGGAGCTGCAGATGCCCCAGGAATACCTGGAATTCTGCCGCGAGCACGGCCTCAAGTACGAGATCACCGACGACTTCTCGCCCTCGGTGATCCAGCGCAGCGACATTATATATATGACACGCGTGCAGCGAGAGCGCTTCAGCGACATCCAGGAGTACGAACGCGTCAAAGACCTCTACAACCTGCGCGCCGCTATGCTCGAGGGCTCCAAGCCCAACCTGCGCATACTCCACCCGCTGCCACGCGTGGGCGAGATTGACTACGACGTCGACTCCACCCCGCAGGCCTACTATTTCGACCAGGCGCGAAACGGCGTCTACGCCCGCCAAGCCATCATATGCCGCGCCCTGGGCATTGATCCTATAAATCAGCAATCATGACAGGAAAGAAAGAGCTGGCCGTGGCCGCCATCCAGTACGGCACGGTGATCGACCACATCCCCGCCGCCGCGCTCTTCACCGCGGTGCGCATACTGGGCATCGAGCATATGACCAACGCTGTGACCATCGGCAACAACCTGGCCAGCGGCAAGCTCGGCGCCAAAGGCATTATCAAGGTGGAGGGCAAGGAATTCGACGAGGCCACACTCAACCGCATCGCGCTCATTGCCCCTACGGCCGTGGTGAATGTGATCCGAGACTACACCGTGGTGGAGAAGCGCCCCGTGCGCCTGCCCGACGAGCTGGTGGGCCTGGTGAAGTGCGACAATCCCAAGTGTATCACCAACCACGAGCCCATGCGCACGCGCTTCGCCACCGTGCGCCGCAGCCCCGTGGAAATACGCTGCTGCTACTGCAACCGCGCCGTCAGCGGCAACAAGGCCCACATCTTATGAAGACGAGCTGGAAGCCCGGCACTATGGTCTACCCGCTACCCGCCGCGCTGGTGAGCTGCGGCCGCACGCCCCAGACGCGCAACCTACTGACGGTGGCATGGACTGGCACCATATGCACGCAGCCTCCGATGCTCTACATCTCGGTGCGCCCCGAGAGGTATTCGTACGACATCATCCGCGACGACATGGAGTTCACCCTCTGCCTCACCACCGCCGCCATGGCCCGCGCCACCGACTGGTGCGGCGTGCGCTCGGGCCGCGACTACGACAAATGGAAGGAGACGGGCCTCACCCCTGCCCAGGGCGTGATGAACGCGACCCTGGCCATCGAGGAGTCGCCGCTGTGCATTGAGTGCCGCGTGGCCGAGATCGTGAAGCTGGGCAGCCACGACATGTTCATCGCCCATGTGGTCAACGTCATAGCCGACGACCGCTACATAGACCCCGCCACGGGCGCCTTCGACCTGGCCGCGGCCGGCATCATGGCCTATTGCCACGGCGGATACTTCGAGCTGGGGCAGAAACTGGGCAAGTTCGGATTCTCGGTGCAGAAAGCCCCCAAAAGAAAATAAATACACCACATTCATCACAACAAATCATTTTTCCCTACATATGAACCGCGACACCGCAATCTTCGACATCATCGAGCGCGAGCATCAGCGCCAGCTCAAAGGCATCGAGCTCATCGCCAGTGAAAACTTCGTATCCCCCCAGGTGATGGCCGCCATGGGGTCGTGCCTCACCAATAAGTACGCCGAAGGCTATCCCGGCCACCGCTATTACGGCGGCTGCCAGGTGGTGGACGAGGCCGAGCAGCTGGCCATCGACCGCGTGAAGCAAATCTTCGGCGCCGAGTACGCCAACGTGCAGCCTCACTCCGGAGCCCAGGCCAACATGGCCGTGTTCATGGCCTGCCTGCAGCCCGGCGACAAGTTCATGGGCCTCAACCTCTCGCACGGCGGCCACCTCTCGCACGGCAGCCCAGTGAACTTCTCCGGCCTGATGTTCCATGCCCTGGAGTATAACGTTGACGCGGAGACGGGCCTGGTGGACTACGAGCAGATGGAGCGCGTGGCCCGCGAGGAGCGTCCCAAGCTGATCATCGGCGGCGCCAGCGCCTACAGCCGCGAGTGGGACTATGCCCGCATGCGCAAGCTGGCCGACGAGATCGGCGCTATCTTCATGGTCGACATGGCCCACCCCGCCGGCCTCATAGCTGCCGGCCTGCTCGACAATCCCCTGCGCCACGCCCACATCGTCACCTCCACCACCCACAAGACCCTGCGCGGCCCGCGCGGCGGCATCATCCTCATGGGCAAGGACTTCGAGAACCCCTGGGGCAAGACCAATCCCAAAGGCCAGCTGCGCATGATGTCGCAGCTGCTCGACTCCGCTGTGTTCCCCGGCGTGCAGGGTGGCCCCCTGGAGCACGTCATCGCCGCCAAGGCCGTGGCCTTCGGCGAGATTCTCCAGCCCTCCTGGCTCGACTATGCCAAGCAGGTTAAAGCCAACGCCGCCGCCATGGCCCAGGCCCTGGTGGAAGCCGGCTACAAGGTGGTCTCCGGCGGCACTGACAACCACTGCATCCTCGTGGACCTGCGCACCAAATTCCCCGAGCTCACGGGCAAGGTGGCCGAGCGCGCGCTGGTTGAGGCCGACATCACGGCAAACAAGAACATGGTGCCCTTCGACAGCCGCTCGCCCTTCCAGACCTCCGGCATACGCCTTGGCACACCCGCCATCACCACCCGCGGAGTGAAGGAAGACCTGATGACCCCCATCGTGGAGCTGATCGACACTGTGCTGTCGCGCCCCGAAGATGCCGCCACCATCGCCGCCGTGCGCCAGAAGGTGAACGGCATGATGGCCGACTATCCCATCTTCGCCTATTGACCCACCCGAGCCTCACACCCCGATGGTAAACATTATCATAGTGGCGGCCGGCCGCGGCTCGCGCTTCGGCGCCGACATGCCCAAGCAGTTCGTGACGCTGGGCGATGTGCCCGTGCTGATGCACACTCTGGTGCGTCTGGCGCGGGCCGTGCCCCGCGCCCGCGTGATCGTGGCCCTGAGCGAGGAGTACACCGACTTCTGGGCCCGCGCCTGCGCCATGCACGGCTTCACCAGCCCGGAGGTCGTCATAGGCGGCGACACGCGCTGGCAGTCAGTGCGCAATGCCGTCATGGCCATCCCCGCCGAGTGCTCCACGGCTCAGGACATCACCCTGGTGCACGACGGCGCCCGCCCATCGGTGAAGGCCGACATGGTGCGCCGCGTCATCTCTGCCATCGAGGGCGGCGCCGAGGCTGCCATCCCCGTTGTGGCCCTTACTGACTCGATACGCTCGCTCGGCCCCGACGGAGCCTCAGCTCCCATCGACCGCAGCGCGCTCGTGGCCGTGCAGACTCCCCAGGGCTTCCGCGCCGACATCCTGCGCCAGGCCTACGAGATGCCTTATCAGTCCGACTTCACCGACGATGCCTCTGTCTATCAGGCGCTCACTGGGCGTTCGCCCCGCCTGGTGGAAGGCTCGCCAACCAATATCAAGATTACCACACCACGCGATATAGACATCGCCGCCCTCTATATGGGCATCTCTAACAGCTGACCCCTCCCTGCACCCCCGGCCATGGACCCTCGCAAGGTGGACATACAATACGTGAAAGGCATAGGCCCCTCGCGCGCCAAGCTCCTGAAGGAGGAGATGGGCGTGAGCACGGCCTACGACCTGCTGCGTTACTACCCCACCAGCTATGCCGACCGCTCATCCGTGCGCGAGATCCGCAGCCTCGACGGCGAGACCTCCGGGGCCGTGATGCTCAAGGGCCGCTTCATCGCTCTCAACGCCCAGGGCGAAGGGGCCAAGCGCAGGCTCGTGGGCCTGTTCACCGATGGTACGGGCTCAATCGAAGTGGTATGGTTCCGCCGCGTGCGCCAGATGGAGCAGGCCTTCCAGGTGGGCAGCGTATACGTGCTCTTTGGCAAAGTGACGGTGTTCAACCACCGCCTCACCATGGCCCACCCGGAGGTGGACACACAGCAAAAGGCCGCCACGATGGAGGGCCTGCGCGGCGTCTACCCTCTCACCGAGCGGCTGCGCAATCAGGGCGTCACTTCCCGCGCCATCTACGGATGGGTGCAGACAGCCATGGCCAGCGCCGGCACCATTGCCGAGACGCTGCCGCCGTCGGTGCTCTCGGCCTTGAAGCTGATGCCGCTCGACAAGGCCCTACGCATCGTGCACAATCCCCCCGCGGCCGCCGCAGAGCTGGAGCAGGCGCGGCTGAGGCTGAAATTCGAGGAGCTGTTCTATATCCAGGTGGACATGGTGCGCCGCAACAGCAAGCGCAAGCTCGCGCTGGCCGGGCAACGGTTCACGCGCGTGGGCCACTGGTTCAACACCTTCTATTCCACTTGCTTACCCTTCGAACTCACGGGGGCCCAGAAGCGCGTGGTGAAGGATATTCGGGCCGACATGAACACGGGGCGGCAGATGAACCGCCTTGTGCAGGGCGACGTGGGCTCGGGCAAGACGCTCGTGGCCCTGCTTGCCATGCTCATAGCCATCGACAACGACGCTCAAGCCTGTCTGATGGCCCCCACCGAGATTCTGGCCACACAGCATTTCGCCACGCTCTCTGAGATGGTTGCGCCCATAGGCCTCAACATCGCGTTGCTCACGGGTTCCACGCCGGCCGGACAGCGCCGGCGCCTGCTCGAGGAGCTGCGCGAGGGCCAGATTCATATCCTTGTGGGCACGCACGCCGTGATCGAGAACCCTGTGGAATTCCGCAACCTTGGCCTGGCCGTGATTGACGAGCAGCACCGATTCGGGGTGGCGCAGCGCGCGCGTCTGTGGGCCAAGAGCGCCATCGCTCCCCACGTGCTGGTGATGTCTGCGACGCCCATACCCCGAACGCTCGCCATGACCGTATACGGCGACCTCGATGTCTCCGTCATCGACGAGCTTCCCCCCGGCCGAAAGCCCGTAACCACCCTGGTGCGCTACAACGAGCAGCGCCATAAGCTCAACCAGTTCATTTTCACAGAGATAAAGAAAGGCCGGCAGGTGTATATCGTCTACCCGCTGATCGAAGAGAACGAGAAGCTCCACCTGCTCAGCCTCAACGAGGGCTACGAGACGGTGTGCGAGACGTTCCCGTCATGCCGCGTGGCGTTCGTCCACGGCAAGATGAAGCCTGCGGAGAAGGACTACCAGATGAAGCTGTTCGTTGACCATGAGGCCGACATCCTCGTGGCTACCACCGTGATAGAAGTGGGCGTGAACGTGCCCAACGCCTCGGTGATGGTCATAGAGAACGCCGAACGTTTCGGGCTGTCGCAGCTCCACCAGTTGCGCGGACGCGTGGGTCGCGGCGCCGACAAGAGCTATTGCGTGCTCATGACAAAGTACGAGCTTGCCAAGACCTCCAAGCAGCGGCTTAACATCATGGCTGCCACCACCGACGGCTTCAAAATCGCCGAGGAGGATATGCGCATGCGCGGTCCTGGCGACATCGAAGGCACGATGCAGTCGGGCCTTCCGTTCAACCTGCGTATCGCCAACTTGGCCACAGACGGCCAGATCATACAGCTTGCCCGCGATGCCGCCGAGCAGCTCCTCGCCGCCGACCCCGAGCTGAGCCAACCCGAGAACCAAGCCTTCCGCACCGCCCTCGAGCAGGAAATCAAACGCCACGCCGACTACTCGCAAATTAGCTGAGAACAACATTTGGGCACCAAAATTCCCAATATTGTAGGACCGATCGGACGGTTCGGCCGAAAGAATCCACAAAAGGTTGACCATCAGAATGTAGGGACGCTCATTTTGAGCGTCCGGAAAACGCATTGCCTGGTAATTTTCCCCTCCCCCTTTATCCCCCTCCCCGCAAAAACGGGGAGGGGGAAGAGGAGAGAGTACTGCATGTGGTCCGTGGGATGAATCC
>CAZSHV010000127.1:0-6325 GCA_964606815.1 uncultured Bacteroides sp.
GTATCAATCAGAGCCCTTATTTGAACCGCATTGCACCGTGGTACAGCCCTACGTGTGGAGGCACACCTCCGAATGTACGCCTCTCGGCGGCCGCTCCGACCGAAGCGGCCCTACAATTTGGGAATCCTGAGTGTTTTCGTTGACGTCATCGCGGGCGAACCGCTCGCTGCGGTCATACCACTCTGCGTTAACTGCCTGACAGTCAGCGAGTCGTCACTTTTTGGAAGTTTGTTCGCTGTTAATCAGTGCGTTACGTGGTGACGGATGACGGATGACGGTGGTACCCCTTCTTTTACCGTAATTTCATGGTGGTTGTGGGCGGTTTCCTTTGGAGATACGGAGATTTTTGCTATCTTTGCGAATCACATTACCCCATATATAATGGAAAAAGGAAAAAGAAAGCGTTACCTGCTGGACGAGGCCGACATTCCTCGCCGCTGGTACAACATACAGGCCGACATGCCTAACAAGCCTCTGCCCATGCTCAACCCCGCCACGCGCGAGCCTATCAAGGCTGAGGATCTTTACCCGCTCTTCGCCCGCGAGGTGTGCCATCAGGAGATGGACACCACTCACCCCTGGATCGACATCCCTGAGGCTGTGCTGGAGATGTACCGCTACTACCGCGCCACGCCGCTGGTGCGCGCCTACGGGCTGGAGAAGGCCCTCGGCACCCCCGCCCACATTTATTTCAAGAACGAGAGCGTGAGCCCCCTGGGCAGCCATAAACTCAACTCGGCTCTGCCGCAGGCTTACTACTGCAAGCTGGACGGCGTGACGAACGTGACCACTGAGACCGGCGCCGGCCAATGGGGCACCGCGCTATCGTACGCCGCAAGCCTTTTCGGGCTGGACACGGCTGTCTACCAGGTGCGCGTGAGCTATGATCAGAAGCCATATCGCAAGTCTATGATGCAGACCTTCGGCGCGCAGGTTACGCCCTCGCCGTCGATGTCGACCCGCGCGGGTAAGGATATACTCACCGCCCACCCCAACCATCAGGGCTCGCTGGGCACCGCCATATCGGAGGCTGTGGAGCTGGCCACCACCACGCCCAACTGCAAGTATGCACTGGGCTCGGTGATGAGCCACGTGAGCCTGCATCAGACGGTGATAGGCCTGGAGGCCGAGAAGCAGATGGAGATGGCAGGCGAATACCCCGACATCGTGATAGCCTGTTTCGGCGGCGGCTCCAATTTCAGCGGCTTGGCGTTCCCCTTCATGCGCCACAACTTCACTGGAGAGCGCTCCACGCGCTTCATAGCCGCCGAGCCAGCATCGTGCCCCAAGCTGACGCGCGGAAAGTTCTGCTACGACTTCGGTGACGAGTCGGGCTACACGCCGCTGCTGCCCATGTACACGCTGGGCCATAAGTTCGTGCCGGCCAACACGCACGCCGGCGGCCTACGCTACCACGGCGCGGGCGTGATCGTGTCGCAGCTGCTGAGGGACGGGCTCATGGAAGCCATGGACGTGGAGCAGACCGAGGCCTTCGAGGCCGGTGTGCTGTTCGCTCGAGCCGAGGGCATCATACCCGCTCCGGAGTCGTGCCACGCAATAGCTGCCACAATCACAGAGGCCTTGAAATGCAAAGAGAGCGGCGAGGAGAAGGTAATCCTTTTCAACCTCTCCGGCCACGGCCTGATGGACATGGCATCATACGACAAATTTCTTGCAGGCGATATTTCCAACCCCACGGTTACCGACCAGCAGATTGCCGAAGCCATCGGCGAATAACCCAGCACCATAGGCATGAATTTCCGCTCTGTGACCACCGGCGCCAGCTCTCGCAGCCTCATTGAGGCTGTGCTGAACATCGGTGCCTCGGGTATGATGATGCCAGAGAGCATGCCTCGTCTGCCTCGGGCGGTGATCAACAACATGCCGGGCATGAAGGCGGCCGAGATAGGCTACGTGGTGGCCAGCTCGCTCTTCGGCTCGGAGGTGCCGGCGCATAAGGTCAAGGATGTAGTCTCATCCGCACTGAGCTTCGACATGCCCCTGGTGGAAATCGACCGCGACATATACGCCCTGGAGCTTTTCCACGGCCCGACGATGACGGTGAAAGACCTCGGCGCTCGCTTCATAGCCCGACTGCTCAACGCAGTGGGCGCGGCCCATCCGGAGCGTCCGCTGAACGTGATGGTGGCCAGCTCCGGCAATTCCGGCAGCGCGGTGGCCAACGGTTCGCTGGGGGTGAAGGGCATCAACGTGTGCGTGCTCTACCCTGTGGGCACCCCCCGCAGCGTGGCCTCGAGATTCACGGCCCTGGGCAGCAATGTGCACGCCATAGAGGTGGACGGCACTATGGACGATTGCAACCGCATGATGCAGCAGCTGCTCGCCGACCCCGACATGGCCCAGCGCACGCTGATGACCTCGGCCGGATCGGCCAACATTGGCCGCATCCTGGCCCAGACTCTCATATTCTTTCACGCATGGGCGCGCATGCGCGAGCTGACCGACGGCGACGCCCCCGTGCGCTTCAGCATACCCACGGGCACGGGTGGCACTCTGCTGTCGTGCCTGATGGCCCGCGACATGGGCCTGGACATGCAGCCCCCCGTGGCGGCATGCAACGCCAACGCGGCCATAGCGCGCTACGCCGAGAGCCAACCCTACGCTCCGAAAGCCGTGCACACGGCAGCCTACGCCATCGACACAGCCACGCTAGCCAACGCCCCGCGCCTGGACGCCATAGGCGCCCGCGGACGCTTCGTGGCCCAGACCGTGAGCGACGACGAGATCAGCGACACCATCCTCACTACCCTCTCCGATACTGGCCGCATGCTTGACCCGCACGCTGCCACGGCCCTCGCGGCCCTGCGCCAGCACATGCGCCCCGGAGAGAAAGGCATAGTGCTCGCCACGGCCCATCCAGCCTTGAGCATTGACCAGATGACGCGCATCACGGGCCGCGCAATCGAACTTCCGCTAGCCCTCACACGTTTTATGAGTGTGCGCCGACCAGCCACGCGCATCGCACCCACATACCCGGCGCTCAAAAGATATTTAACCCACAACCTATAAAACTTCACAGATATGAAGACCAACAAACGCAACCTCAAGAAAATCATCCACTCCATGGCCGACGCCGTGGTCACCACCGTGCTCCCCAGCGCCGTATACGCCAAAGCCATCACCGAGCAGCGCGCCGACGAGATCATCAGCAACATGAGCGCAGCCACCGCCAAGGCCCTGTCGCGCCTGGCCGTGTCGTTCGACAAGGGTCTGGCCGAATTCGAGAGCCGCAAAGCCTACAACGCCGCTCGCACCGCCTACTACAAGGCCGCCTACGAGAAGGCTCACGCCGAGTTCAAAGCCACCGTGCAGGACACCCTCAAAGAGGTGAACGAGAGCCTTAAGAAATAAGCCCTCGCCCATCTCCCCCACCCCGCCATGAACCTGGCAAAAACCCTGCTGCGCCTTGCGGGCTGGAAGGTCGACATCACGGCCCCCCAGCCCAGCAAGTGCATGATATGCGTGGCCCCGCACACCAGCAACTGGGACTTCTTCCTGGGCAAGCTCGCCTATGCCTCCGTGGGGCGCCAAGCGGGATTCCTGATGAAGGACTTCTGGTTCTTCTGGCCCCTTGGCCCGATTTTCCGAGCCATGGGCGGCATCCCCGTGCCAAGGAAGAGACCCAAAGGAGCGTCGCTTGTCGAAACCCTGGTGGAGCGATTTCGCACCTCCGAGCATCTGGCCATCGCCATCACGCCCGAAGGCACACGCTCGCGCACCGCGCGCTGGCACACAGGCTTTCTGCAGATAGCCTGGCAAGCCCAGATTCCCTGCCTGCTGGGCGTGATAGACGCCAAGAACCGCACCGTGATAGTGCGCGACACCTTCCACCCCACTGGCAACATCGAGGCCGACATGCGCGCCATAAAGGCCTACTACCGCCCCTATGAGGGCATACGCCCCGACAGCTTCTGCGCCGATGACTGCGACAGCTGACACCCTGCGCGTGGCCGCCTTGAGCCTCGACATCACCGCCCGCGACAAAGCCGCCAACCTTCAGGCGGCATGCCACTCCGTGCGCTCCCTGCCCGACGATGTGACCGTGGCCGTGCTTCCGGAGCTGTTTTCCACAGGCTTCGTCGCCGACCACACCGAGGCTTTGGCTTTGGCCGAAACCAACGAAGGGCACACATTGGCCGCTCTGGCAGACATAGCCCGCGAGCGGAGCATAGCCATCTGCGGGTCGCACTTGGGCCGGGACGAGGGCATCGATAACGTCTATAATCGCTGCTTTCTGCTCCTCCCAGACGGCTCCGCCACGTTCTACGACAAGGGCCACCTCTTCTTCCTCGGCGATGAGTGCAACACCTACACGCCGGGGCTGCTGCCCCCACCAGTGACGCACTATCTGGGTTGGAACCTGGCTATGGCCTGCTGCTTCGACCTGCGCTTCCCCTGCTGGCTGCGCAATCGCGGCTTGGCCTACGATGCCATGTTGCTTCCCGCCAACTGGCCCCGCTCCCGCTCCTATGCGTGGACTCACCTGCTCATAGCCCGCGCCATCGAGAACCAAGCCTACTACGTGGGCGCCAACCGCGGAGGCGGGAAATTCGCCGGCCTATCGATGATTGTCGACTACGAGGGAAAGCCCATAAGCGAGGAAATCGCCCCCGGCGTGACTGTCGCCACCCTGCGCCGCGATCAATTAGAGGCCCAGCGCGCCAACTTCCCGGCGTGGAAATCGGCAGATTGATACGAAAAACGCCAAAAATCACCGCTCGCGATGAAAAAAGGCGAACAAAAACTTGCACAAGAAGAAAAAACGCTGTAACTTTGCAACGCTTTTGAGGGGCAAGCCCCATGGAAGCACCAAGGAGATTCGCTAGCTCAGCTGGTAGAGCACAACACTTTTAATGTTGGGGTCCTGGGTTCGAGCCCCAGGCGGATCACTAAAAGGTTCATCAACCCGACGAAAGCCTCTGAAATCTTCTGATTTTCAGAGGTTTTTTCTTTTTCCTCGGTATCAGTTTGCTGCAAAATATTGAAATAGCCGGTGTCCCAACTTCGTCACTTTTTGGGATAACAAACATATTATTTGCTCAAAATCAACAAGTTAACTTATTTAGAAGGTGATTTAGGGTGACGCAAAACACAAAAATCGCTATCTTTGCGTCATGTTTGTGCGAAGGAAGAAGAATAGATCCGGCTCGGTGAGCGTGGAGGTGGTCGACAAGCGCGGCGGAAAGTTCAAGGAACTCCGCACCATCGGCGTTGCTTCCTTCCCCCGGGGGGAAGTCGACGGACTGTTCCGGCAGGGTCAAGCATGGATAAAAAATCACCTCGGCATCAGGGAGCTGGATTTTGACGGCGCGGACGCAAAGCAACAGGAGCTCGCGGCCGCGACAAGATTTCTGGACAGCGTCGACTCCATTCTGCAGAACGGAGCCAAGCTGATTATAGACAAGGTCTATGATTCAGTCGGTTTTGACAAAATCCCGGATAACTCTTGCGGCAGCTTGTGGTCGCGCGGCTCTGCCAGCCCATGAGCAAGATGGCCACGGTCGATTATCCGAAGAGCCATTTCGACGAGGACGTGGATTTGAGCAAGCTATACCCCTACCTGGACCAACTCCACAGCTCGCACCGCAACAGCCTCAGGTTCCCGTTCAGCCTTCTGCACCTGCCTCAGCACCCAACGGCAATACCACGCAAGGACAGGGCTCGTCAGCGTCCGGCACATCCAGTCCTTCCTCCGCCACACAGCAGCCACAACAGGGCAGCAGCGCCAACAACGGCAACAGCGGAGACTATGACCTCTCGCTTCCGGGTCTTGACCTTTTCCAGCCGGGACAGTCATTCAATCCCGACGAGGAGGAATTCCGCCGTCGTATGCAAATGACTAAGGCCGAAATTCTAATTGCTATTCTTTCTCCATTGACTGTAAGATTACAGCAGAACTTGCACCAACCCACGAAATGCCGGACGAACGAAAGGTAGTCAATCATGATGAGAAGGACGGCACGGAGAATAAACAGGAGCATTCTCCGTCACCTCAGACTGCGGTAAAACCTGAAACGCCCTCAAACACCGTTGTCGTTCAGCCGACCAATAACGAGCAGGGGTATAACCCCTCAATTGTAGCGGAGCCACTGCCTCGTTATCCGCTTCCGGTTAGTCCACCACGTTTTCCATCACGTCATGCCGGAATTTGATACTTGCCAATAGACAGATCAGGCTTCATTGTTTGGTCTGTCTATTGTTTTAGATATTAGACGAATAATCATCGTTCATATAAGCTACACATCTTATAGACAGCCCACTACCTCTTTCGTATGTCAGAAAAATTTCGTAACTTTGCGCCCAT
>CAZSHV010000128.1:0-6270 GCA_964606815.1 uncultured Bacteroides sp.
ACAGGGGGTGGGATTCGTAAGCGGCGATGAGGCGGCGCCAGGCGTCGGGCACCTCGATGGCTTGGGCGGCCTTGACGTTGAAGGCGGCCAGGATGCTGCGGCACTGACATTTGACCTGGCCGGTGGCGGGGTTGACGACGCGCTGGAGCATGGTGAGCGAGCGGTCGCCTATGCGCTCCACGCCGCTGAGCACCTGCAAGGGCTCGCCGGGGAGGGAGATGTTGAAATAGTCGCAGGTAGTGTTGACTATCACCAGAGCGTCGCGCCGAGGGTCGAACTCGCCCCCGAGCTCGCGGAGGAAATAGTCGGTCTTGGCCAGGTCCATATACTGGAAGTAGACGGTGTTGTTGACATGGCCGAGCATGTCGTAGTCGGCCCAGCGCGTCTGCACGTCGAGGGTATGCTTGAGGGGATATTTGAGGGCGGGAATCTCCATGGTGGTCAATGGATTACGATTTTCGATATAACGTTTTCGCCAACGGCGCGGTTAATTTTCTCAACGAGCGACTGGCTGCAGTATGCGAGCTCGCTTTTGAGCACGCCGGAGGCGATGCAGACGTGCAGCACGTCGCGGTCTATCCATCGGCGCGTGGTCTGACGGTTGATGGCGGGCCCCACGATCTCTGTCCATATGAACAGCGCGCGCTGGCCCATGAACGAGTCGCGGCCACCAGTGGCGGCAATGGCCTGATCGATGATCTGGCCCACGGAAACGGCCTCGGTGCGCTTCATATGTCGACCTCCGGCTCCCAGAACGTCTCATCCACCTCCTCTGCCGCGGCCACGTTGATGGCGCGGGCGGCCACGAAAAGGAAGTCGCTGAGGCGGTTGACGAACTTCATAGCCTCCGGGGCCACGGTGCAGTCGGCCTCCTGCATGGCCACCATGCGACGCTCGGCGCGGCGGGCCACGGTGCGGGCCACATGGGCCTCGGCGGCGGCCGGCGTGCCTGCGGGGAGGATGAAGCGGTTGTGGCGCGGCAGCGTGGTCTCGGCTTGGTCGATGGCCGACTCAAGAGCCTGGACATCAGCCTCTGTGACGCCCGCAGGCTGGAAGGCTGATTCCGGCTCTGTGGCCAGGCAGCTGCCGATGTTGAAGAGGCGGTGCTGGGCAAAGCGCACGGCGCGAGCTATATACTCCGGCACGCCGCCCAGGGCCAGGAGTAGCCCGAGGTGGGAGTTAAGCTCGTCGACGGTGCCGTAAGCCTCGAGGCGCACGGAGGCCTTCGAGACGCGCTTGCCGCCCACGAGCGACGTAGTGCCGGCATCGCCGGTGCGGGTGTAAATCTTCATGATGGACAGAGGAATAGAGAAGTTAGTCTGTAAGCTCAAGCACCACGGGGCAATGGTCAGAGCCCGTGATGTCCGGGCGAATCTCCGCGGAGGCCACGCGGGGCATCAGACGCTCGCTGACGAGGAAATAGTCGATGCGCCAGCCGATGTTCTTGGCCCGCGCTCCGCCGCGGTAGCTCCACCAGGAGTAAGCGTCGGTGGCATCGGGGTGAAGGCGGCGGAAGGTGTCGGCGAAGCCGCTGTCGAGCAGGCGCTGCAGGCATCCGCGCTCCTCGTCGGTGAATCCGGCCGAGAAATGGTTGTCCTTGGGGCGCGCGAGGTCTATCTCCTCATGGGCCACGTTGAGGTCGCCGCAGATGATGACGGGCTTCTTGGCGTCGAGCTCCTTGACGTAGGCCAGGAAGTCGCGCTCCCACTCCATGCGATAGGGCAGTCGCGCCAGCTCGCCCTGCGAGTTGGGCACGTAGACGCAGACGAGATAAAAGTCGGGCATCTCGAGGGTGACGATGCGGCCCTCCTGGTCGTGGCAATCCACGCCCATGCCCTGCCTATGGCTGAGGGGCTGGTGACGGGCGTAGACAGCGGTGCCGGAGTAGCCTTTGCGCTGGGCATAGTCCCAGAAGCTGGTGTAGCCGGGGAATTCGAGGTCGATTTGGCCCTCTTGGAGCTTGGTCTCCTGCAGGCAGAAAAAGTCCGCGTCGAGGTCAGCGAATATCTGCTCGAAGCCCTTTTTCTGTATGGCCCTGAGGCCGTTGACGTTCCATGACACGAATTTCATAAGGGGGAGGCGGGGGGTTATTTGCGTTTCTTTTTCAGGTCGTTGTGAATCTTGATGCTGAAGATGATCACCGAGCAGATGGTGGTGATGACGTTGGTGATCACCAGGGGCCAGTTTTCGAGCATAATGCCCTGCACCACGAAGAATAGGCTGCCGAGGCCCATGGCGATGAAGGTGGAGAGGGCGATGCCGTCGGTGTCGCGGGTGCGGATGGTGACTATGGCCTGTGGCAGATAGCCCAGGATCATGCAGATGCTGGCTGTGTAGCCTACGATGGTGACGATGGTTTCAGACATAAAGGGAGAGAGTTAGAGTGTTAACGAAGCATGTCCACAGCGCGGGCGAGCGCGGCGGCGAAGGCTTGACATTCGGCCTCGGTATTGTATACAGCGAAGGATGCGCGGGCGCAGCCTTCGATGCCGAGGGCGCGCATCAGGGGCTGGGCGCAGTGGTGGCCGGTGCGTATGGCCACGCCCTGCTTGTCGAGGAGCATGCCCAGGTCGTAGTTGTGTATGCCGGGGACGTTGAACGACAGTATGGGACTCTTGCCGGGGGTGGTGCCGTAGATTTCGATATCGGGCACCGCCTCGATAGCTAGCTCGGTGGCTCGGTGCAGCAGGGCCTCCTCGTGGGCGGCGATGCCCTCCAGGCCGAGCTCGGAGATATACTCCAGGGCGCGGTGGAAGGCGGCGATGTCGACATAGTCGGGCGTGCCGGCCTCGAACTTAAAGGGCAGCTCGGCGAATGTGGTGCCCTCGAAGCTCACGCGCTCTATCATCTCGCCGCCGCCTTGGTAAGGGGGCATGAGCTTGAGCCAGTGCTCCTTGCCATACAGCACGCCCACGCCCGTCGGGCCGTACATCTTGTGGGAAGAGAAGGCGTAGAAGTCGGCGTCGAGAGCCTGCACGTCGATGGGGATATGCGGGGCGGCCTGCGCGCCGTCGACAAGCACAGGCACGCCGTGGCTGTGGGCCTCGGCGATGAGCTCACGCACGGGGTTTACGGTGCCCAGCACGTTGGAGACGTGGCAAAGGGCCACCATGCGCGTGCGGTCGTTGAAGAGCGATGAGTAAGCTTCGCGGTCAAGCTCCCCGCCGGGCAGTATGGGCACGGGGCGCAGGATGATGCGCTTGCGCTGGCCCAGCAGCTGCCAGGGCACGATGTTGGAGTGGTGCTCCATGACGGTGAGGATGATCTCGTCGCCGTTCTCCAGCAGTTGGCCCATGGACGATGCCACGAGGTTGATGGCCTCGGTGGTGCCGCGGGTAAAGATGATCTGGGAGGTGGACGGGGCGTTGATGAAATCCTTAAGCAGCGAGCGGGTGCGCTCCAGGGCGTCGGTGGCAGCCTGCGAGAGCATGTGCACGCCGCGGTGCACGTTGGCCTTGGTCTCGTAGTACATGCGCTCCACCTCCTCCACCACGCAGCGGGGGGTCTGCGACGTGGCCGTGTTATCGAGGTACACCAGCGGGCGGCCGTAGACCTGGCGGCTGAGTATGGGGAAGTCGGCGCGAATATCTTCTATGGGTTTCATGGCTCTAAGGATTCGGAGGCGCGGCAGTCGGCGCACTGCATGTCGCGGCCAGAGAGACGGCGGTCGATGAGTTGCTGCAGGCGCGTGGCCAGGGAGGGGATGCGCACGGTGTCGATGACATCGGCCATGAAGGCCTGCATGAGCATCAGGCGGGCCTGGGCGCGGGGTATGCCGCGGCTCTGCATGTAGAAGAGGGCTCGCTCGTCGAGCTGGCCGATGGTGGCGCCGTGGCTGCACTTCACCTCGTCGCAGTAGATCTCAAGCTGCGGGCGGGTGTAGACGCGCGCGTCGGGGCTGGCCAGGATGTTGCGGTTGAGCTGGTAGGCGTTGGTGTGGTGGGCGTCGGGGTCAACCTTCACCATGCCGAAGAACGAGGCTCGGGCCTGCTGGTCGAGCACGTATTTGAACGTCTGGGTTGACTCGCAGTGGGGGGCGATGTGGCGCATATCGGTGATATTGGCCACGGTCTGCGAGGCCGAAGCCACGGCCATGCCGGTGATCTGCGTGTGCGTGCCGGGCTCGAGACACGAGACTGTGGCTCGGCTGTAGGAAGCGCCGCCCGAAAGGGTGGAGGCATTGATGGTGAGGCTGCTGTCGGCCATCTGGCGGGCGTAGATATGCTCCACGCGGCTGGTGAGCGGGCTCTCCTCCTCCATCTCGTAGAGGTTGAGGCTCGAGCCGGGCGCAAGGAATAGCTCAACGACCTGGTTCGACAGGTACTGCACATCCATGCGGGAGGTATGGTCGCAGATCAGCACGTCGGCCTGCGCGCCCTGCTCCAGGGCTATGATGATGCGGCGCACGGCCATCATGGGGGCCAGGGCGTTGAGGATGTTTACTATCTGTATGGGCTTCTCCACCTTCACTCCGGCGGCCACGCGCACCAGCACGCCGTCTTGCAGCAGCAGGGTGTTGAGGGCCACGGCGGCGTTAGGCTCGCAGGCGGCTTTGCCAAGATAGCTGGCCACGAGGGCGGGGGCTTGCTCGGCGGCCTGGGCGAGCGACTGCACAGTCACGCCGTCGGGCAGCGCGCGGCTCAGGCCTTTGGTGGGCACGAAAGCGTCGCCGGCCACGAAGGCCAGAGCGGTGGTGACGTTAGGCACGCCGCAATGGAAGGTCTCGGCGGCGTCGACGGGGAAGGCCACGCGGCACAGGTTCACGCCATAGTCCGGGGCGAAGAGCTCGCGCAGCGACACCACGGGCGAGACGTCGTTGTCCAGCCCCGGCAGCTCGGCGCCGCGCAGGAAGGCCTCGGCCTCGGGGCGCAGGCTGTTGAGCAGCTCCGGGGCGTGGGCGCGCAGGTCGTCGCCGTGGGCCTGATATAGGTCGATATATTGGGCTATGGATGCATGCATCGTGGTGGGGGCTTTAGGGTTGGATGTATGCATCAGTCGTTCTCCTCCTTGATCCAGTCATAGCCGCGCTCCTCGAGCTCCAGAGCCAACTCCGGACCTCCGGAGCGCACGATGCGGCCCTTGTAGAGGATGTGCACGAAGTCGGGCTTGATATAGTCGAGCAGGCGCTGATAGTGGGTGATTACGATGGTGGCGTTGCGGTCGGTCTTGAGCTTGTTGACGCCGGAGGCCACGATGCGCAGGGCGTCGATGTCGAGGCCGGAGTCCGTCTCGTCGAGGATGGAGAGCTTGGGCTCGAGCACGGCCATCTGGAAGATCTCGTTGCGCTTCTTCTCGCCGCCGGAGAAGCCCTCGTTGACCGAGCGCGAAGCGAGCTTGTTGTCAAGCTCCACCAGCGCGCGCTTCTGGCGCATGAGCTTCAGGAACTCGCTGGCCGTCAGGGCAGGCTCGCCCAGATATTTGCGCTTGGCGTTGATGGCGGCGCGCATGAAGTTGACCATCGACACGCCGGGGATTTCCACGGGATACTGGAACGAGAGGAACAGTCCCGCGTGGGAGCGGTCTTCGGGCGAGAGGGCGAGCAGGTCCACGCCGGCCAGCTCGGCCGTGCCTCCCGTGACGGTGAAGCGGGGGTCGCCGGCCAGCACGCCGGAGAATGTGCTCTTGCCCGAGCCGTTGGGGCCCATGATGGCGTGCACCTCGCCTTCGCGCACGGTGAAGTCGATGCCTTTGAGGATCTCTTTGCCGTCGACGCCGGCGCGCAGGTCGCGCACGTTGAGGAGTATGTTGGGTTGTGACATATATATCGTGGTATATGAGAGTGTTATCTATGTATCTTTTATCCCACCGAGCCTTCGAGGGTGATGGCCAAGAGGCGACCGGCCTCCACGGCAAACTCCATGGGCAGCTTGTTCATCACCTCCTTGGCATAGCCGTTGACGATAAGGCTCACGGCCTCTTCGGTGGAGATGCCGCGCTGGTTGCAGTAGAAGATCTGGGCCTCGGAGATTTTGGACGTCGTGGCTTCGTGCTCCACTACTGCTGTGTCGTTTAGCACATCGATGTAGGGGAAGGTGTGCGCGCCGCAGGTGTCGCTCAGCAGCAGGGAGTCGCACTGCGTATAGTTGCGCGCGCCCTCGGCCTGCGGGGCCACCTTCACCAGACCTCGGTAGCTGTTCTGGCTGCGGCCGGCCGAGATGCCCTTCGACACGATGGTGGAGCGCGTGTCGCGGCCCAGGTGCACCATCTTGGTGCCCGTGTCGGCCTGCTGGAAATTGTTGGTCACGGCCACGGAGTAGAACTCGCCCACGG
>CAZSHV010000129.1:0-6249 GCA_964606815.1 uncultured Bacteroides sp.
GGGCTTGAATGCGGGGATTTTGTGCTCGGGGATGATGATGGTGGTGTTCTTGGAGATGTTGCGTGCGGTCTTTTCGCTGCGGGTCTTGACGATGAAGCTGCCGAAGCCGCGCAGGTAGACGTTCTCGCCGTGGGCGAGAGAATCTTTCACAACCTCCATAAACTTTTCGATAGTAGCCAGAACGTTGGCGCGGTCGAGTCCGGTAGCTCCAGCGATTTCTGATACGATGTCTGCCTTTGTCATTTTAGTCGGTATACGTTATATAATATATATTAGTCTCGGTGTTGCGGGCTTTTCGGGCCGCGCAGGGGTGCGTTGGAATTGCGAGTGCAAATATCGTAATTATTTTTCAAACTTATGCAACAAATCGGCTATTTTGTTGATTTTTTTTTGATTATGCACGCCGCAAATCCGCCCGCGGGGGTCAATTGAAGAGTTTCTCTATCTTGTGCAGCGAGCCGGAGAGGCTGAAGACCACCACATGGTCGCCGGGCTGGAACTGCGTCATGCCGGTGACGAGCATGCCCTTGCCGTCGCGCACGAGGCCGGCGAGCGTCATCTCGCGGCTGAGCTTGAGGTCTTTGACGGGGGCTTTGGTGATTTTAGCGCCGGGCTTCACCTCGAGCTCGGCCACCTCGGCGTCGGTGAGGGCCAGGCACTTGGACGTGGAAGAGTCAGTGTCGAGCAGCATCTGGAAGATGGCGCTGGAGGCCAGGAGCTTTTTGTTGATGACGGTGCCGATGTTGAGGTTCTCGGCCTGGCGCACGAACTGCAGGTCTTCCACCTCGGCGATGGTCTTCTTTATGCCAGCGTCCTTGGCCGAGAGGCACGCCAGGATGTTGGCCTCGGAGCTGTCGGTGAGGGCGATGAAGGCGTCGGCGGTGTCCAGGCCTGCCTCGCGCAGCGTGTCGGGGTCGCGGCCGTCGCCATGAAACACCTCCGCGTCGGGGCATCGCTGGTTGAGCTTGCGGCATGTCTCTATATCCTGCTCGATGATGGTGAATCGGAACTCACTGCCCGCCAAGGCTATAAGGCGCACTGCAATCTTGCTTCCGCCCATGATCATGACGTGGCGTATGCGGTGCTGGCGCTTGCCGGTGACGCGGATCAGGTCTTCGATATGCTCGCGGTTGATGGTGAAGTATACGATGTCGCCGTCGAGCAGCAGGTCGTCGCCGCGGGGGATGATGATGTCGTGGCCTCGCTTGATGGCGCAGACGTGGAAGTGGCGGTTGGTGGCGGCAAAGTCCTTGAGCTTCATGCCCACGATGGGGGGATTGCCCCAGAGGCGCACGCCGGCCACGATCAGGTCGCCGTCCTGGAGCTCGAACCAATGGCGCATCCACGTGATGCGCAGGGCCGTGAGCACCTGCAGGGCTGCCAGGTATTCGGGGTAAATGAGGCGGTCCACGCCCATGCGCCGCACGAAGTCGGTGTTCTGGTCGTCCATGAAGCCGTAGTTGTCGATGCGGGCCACGGTGCGCTTGGCTCCGAGGCTCTTGGCCATGGAGCAGGCCACGATGTTCTTGCTCTCGTCGGGCATCACGGCTATGAACAGGTCGCAGCTCTGCACGCGGGCCTCGCGCAGGGTCGAGAACATGGTGGGCATACCCTCCACGGTACGGAGGTTGTACTTATCATTAAGGTCGCCCAGGCGCGTGGGGTCGCCGTCGCACACGGTGATGTCCTGATTCTCGTTTGAGAGCATACGGGCCAGGTGCGAGCCCACCTCGCCTGCTCCGGCTATCACTATCTTCATGGCTTAACTTTAGTGATTGCTGAAAGTATTCCGTCGGCGTCGATGCCGCACTCCCTCTTGAGCTGCGACACGGAGCCATGGGGCACGAAAGCGTCGGGCAGCCCCAGGCGGGTAAGCGGGGATGAGCAGCCGTGCTCCACCATGTATTCAGCCACCGCGCTGCCCAGGCCGCCGTTGAGGGTGCCGTCCTCCACAGTGATGATGGGCACGCCCAGCGCGCAGGCTTCCGCGAGAGCGACGGTGTCAATGGGCTTGAGGAATATCATGTCGTAGTGGGCCACGCTGATGCCCTGTTTCTCTGCCTCAGCGATGGCCTTGGCCGCGTCTGCGGCGGTGGTGCCTATGGTCAGGAGCACCACGTCAGAGCCGGAGCGCAGCTTGCGAGCCTTGCCAATCTCTATCTCATGCATGGGCGTGCGCCAGTCGGGATTCTGGCCTTTGCCCCGAGGGTAGCGGATGGCCACAGGGCCGAGTTCGCGAAGCTGAGCGGTGTACATGAGGTCGCGCAGGGTGCTTTCATCGGCCGGAGCGCTTACTATCATACCGGGCACGGAGCGCATGTAGCTGAGGTCAAGAGCGCCGTGGTGGGTGGCACCGTCCTCGCCCACTATGCCGGCGCGGTCTATGCAGAAGGTGACGGGCAGATGCTGCAGGGCCACGTCGTTGACTATATTATCGAAAGCTCGCTGCAGGAAGGTGGAGTATATGCCCACAAACGGACGCATGCCGTCTTTGGCCAGACCGCCGGCGAAGGTGACAGCGTGGCCCTCGGAAATGCCCACGTCGAAGGTGCGGTCGGGCATCTCTTTCTGCATCACGGAGATAGACGTGCCGGAGGCCATGGCTGCGGTGACGGAGACTATCTTGGGATTCTCCTTGGCCAGCTCCAGCAGGGTCTGGCCGAACACATCCTGGTACTTCAGAGGCACGCCGTCTTTGGGTGCGTCCTCCTCGGCTCGGTGGCCGGTCTCGGGGTCGAACTTTCCGGGGGCATGCCACACGGCGGGGTTCTTCTCTGCCGGGGCGAAGCCTTTGCCCTTGACGGTGCGCAGGTGGAGGATGCGGGGGCCGTTCATGTCGCGGATGTCGGTGAGCACACGCACCAGCGACTTGACGTCGTGGCCGTCGAAGGGACCGAAATAGCGTATGTTCAGGCCCTCGAATATGTTCTGCTGCTTTGACAGCAGCGACTTGATGCTATTATTAAATCGGAGTATGCGCCCCCTACCCTGCTCGCTCACCAGCCGCATGCCGCGCAGGATTTTGTACACGCCGTAGCGCAGGTCGTTGTAGGGCTTGGAGGTGGTGATATGGCCCAGGTAGGAGTTGAGGGAGCCGACGTTGTCGTCGATGGCCATATCGTTGTCGTTGAGCACAATCAGGAGGTTGTTGGGGGTGTTGGCGGCATTGTTCAGGCCCTCGAATGCGAGGCCTCCGGAAATAGACGCGTCGCCAATGATGGCCACAGCGTGGCGCGGGGGTTGGTCTTGCTGCAGCTGCGAGGCCACGGCCATGCCCAGGGCAGCCGAGATGGAGTTGGAGGCGTGGCCGGCGCTGAAGGTGTCGTATTCGCTCTCCGAGGGCGTGGGGAATCCGCTTAGCCCCCCGCGCTCGCGCAGGGTGTCGAAGCGGTCCTGGCGGCCGGTGAGCAGCTTGTGCACGTAGGCTTGGTGGCCGACGTCCCACACCAGGCGGTCGTAAGGCGTGTCGAAGACGTAGTGGAGCGCCACGGTGAGCTCCACGGCTCCCATGCTCGAGGCGAAGTGGCCGGGATGGTCGCAGAGGGTGTGTACGAGTTTATAGCGGATCTCGGCGCAGAGGTCGGCGAGCTTCTCCACGGGGAGCTTGCGCAGATCAGAGGGCGAGCTGATAGCGCTCAGCAAGGGATATTGATCTTTGTGGCTCAATGTTTCTTTATATATTTTTTATAGAGGGGCACGAAGACGATGATGCCGGAGGCCACCACCCAGAATATCGTGGCCAGCGTGACCTTGGGCGTGCGCGCGAGCATGGTCCACACCAGCAAAAGCCAGATGGCTCCGAGCAAAAGTATGCGGAAAATATCCTGCGTTTTCATCGATTTTCGAATTATTTACGCGAAAATACAAATTTTTTCGCTTTCGGCCAAAACCTTTTTCGCATTCGAGTTGTTATCAATTTGTCACACCCAAAAAAATTTCATCCACATTATTAAACTTTACATCATGAGCGACTACGATAAGAAACACCGCAACCGCACTTCGTTATGGATCGCCATCGGCGCCATCGTCCTCATTGTCCTCCTGCTGATTTGGCTCACCACGGCAGACCTTTGGGGAGACACCGATGTGGCTGCCTTCCTCATGAGCCCCATGCTCTGACCCGGCTGTTCCCGGCAGAGCCGGCGCTCCCACAGCACGACAAGAATCACGCCGCGAGGCCACGCATCAACGTGGCCTTGCGGTGCGTCGTGCATTCCCCTCATCGCTCCCTTCAGCGGCTTGACGTGCTGCTCGACGTGCGAATGAACAAAAATTAACAATTATTTGCGCTTCCGCCTGTGAAATAATAGCTACCTTTGCATAAAATTTCCAAAAGCTATGCTCCAGGCCCCTAAAAGCGCCGTCCTTGTGCTCGAAGACGGCACCCGTTTTCAGGGATTTTCGTTTGGCCACGAGGCTTCCACGTCGGGCGAAGTGGTGTTCAACACCGCCATGACGGGATATCCCGAGAGCCTTACCGACCCGTCCTATGAAGGACAGATACTCGTCACCACGTTTCCAATGCTGGGCAACTATGGCGTGCCCCCTCAGGCCGAGGCAGAAAGCGCCTTGAGCCAATATTACGAGGGCGACCGCATACACTGCCGCGCCATCATCGCCCAGGACTACTCCACCCACCACAGCCACTGGCTGGCCGACCAGAGCCTATCCGACTGGCTCAAGCGCCAGGGCGTGGCCGGCATCTACGGCATCGACACCCGTGCCCTGGCCAAGCACCTGCGCGACAAGGGCAGCATGCTGGGCAAGATCGTCATCGAGGGCGACGACGCCGACGCAGTGCCTTTCTACGACCCCAACAAGGAAAACCTCATAGCCAAGACATCCACCGCCGAGGTGGCCACATACCTCCCCGACGACGGCAACCCCGAGGCCAAGACCGTGGTGCTCGTGGACTGCGGCGTGAAGCACAACATCGTGCGCTGCCTCACCCGCCGCGGGGTCAAGGTGGTGCGCGTGCCTTGGGACTACGACTTCACCACCATCCCCTACGACGGCCTGTTCATCTCCAACGGCCCCGGCAACCCGGACTTCGCCGAAGCCACCGTGCAGCACATACGCAAGGCCATGGACCTGGGCAAGCCCATCTGCGGCATCTGCATGGGCAACCAGCTGCTGGCTAAAGCCGCCGGAGCCAAGACCTACAAGCTCAAATACGGCCATCGAGGCCACAACCAGCCCGTGCTGCGCGTGGGCACCGACACCTGCTACGTCACCTCGCAGAACCATGGCTTCGCCGTTGACCAGGACACCCTGCCCGAAGGCTGGGAGCCTCTGTTCGTCAACATGAACGACGGCACCAACGAGGGCATACGCCACGTCTCCAAGCCATTCTTCTCCGCCCAGTTCCACCCCGAGGCTTCCTCCGGCCCCAAGGACACGGAGTTCCTTTTCGATGAATTCATAAGCATGCTGTGATGGAAAAATCTGAAATCAAGAAAGTATTGCTCCTGGGATCGGGAGCCCTGAAGATAGGCGAGGCCGGCGAGTTCGACTATTCCGGCTCGCAGGCCCTCAAGGCAATGAAGGAGGAAGGCGTTGAGACCGTCCTCATTAACCCCAACATCGCCACGGTGCAGACCTCCGAGGGCATCGCCGACAAGATATACTTCCTGCCGGTCACGCCCGAATTCGTGGAGAAAGTGATTGAGAAGGAGCGTCCCGACGGCATCCTGCTCGCTTTCGGCGGCCAGACAGCCCTGAACTGCGGCGTGGAGCTCGACCGCCGCGGCGTGCTTAAGAAATACGATGTGGCCGTGCTGGGCACCCCCGTGCGCGCCATCGAGGAGACTGAAGACCGCGAGCTCTTCGTGCGCAAGCTCGACGAGATCGATGTCAAGACCATCAAGAGCCAAGCCGTGAGCAGCATCGACGCAGCCATCTCAGTGGCCCGCTCGCTGGGCTACCCCGTGATCGTGCGCGCCGCATACGCCCTGGGCGGCCTTGGCAGCGGATTCTGCGACAACGACGACGAGCTGCGCGCCCTGTGCGAGAAGGCTCTGGCGTTCTCTCCCCAGGTGCTGATAGAGAAGTCGCTGAAGGGATGGAAAGAGGTGGAGTACGAGGTGGTGCGCGACCGCTTCGACAACTGCATCACAGTCTGCAACATGGAGAACTTCGACCCCCTGGGCATTCACACCGGCGAGAGCATCGTGGTGGCCCCCTCGCAGACGCTCTCCAACGAAGACTACCACTTCCTGCGCTCCCTGGCCATCAAGATCGTGCGCCACA
>CAZSHV010000130.1:0-6208 GCA_964606815.1 uncultured Bacteroides sp.
TCCGGAATACCAACTTCGCCCAAGCCGTCTGAAAACGCTTATTTGAACCGCATTGCACCGTGGTGCAGCCCTACGTGAGAACGTTATCCAATGAGGATGGATTATGTGGACGTAACCGTGGACGTTTTCAGCGGTCGAACAGACCGTTCGGCCCAACAATGTGGGATGCGTTTGCGCCGGAATGGGTTTGGTTACAGGGGGCGGGTGAGGATGAAGGGTAGGGGGGCGCGGAGGTGGAGGGTGGTGTCGGCGCTGAGGGCTTGGAGGGCGGCGGCGGCTTCAGGGAGGGTGGCGTGGCTGGAGGCGATGACGTAGTAGCGGGGGGCTGCGCTCTGGACGACGAAGGCTGCGGGGTGGGCGTCGACGATGCGCTCGCGCATTTGGCGTGCGTTGAAGACTTGGCGGAAGTCTCCGACGACGACGCTGTAGGGCTTGAGGCTTTCGCGGATGCCGCCGGCGTTGGCGGTGACTGCCACTCGGATGGTGGCCACGCTGACAGTGTCGGTGCCCACGGCGACGCGGCGCAGCGGGATCTGGGGGTGCATGCGGGTGTAGGCTGCGGAGTCGGCCTCATAAGCAGCCTCGCGGGCGGCGATGGTGCTATGATAGGCGTCGGCGTAGGCTTGCTGCGAGGGTTTGCATGATGCAAAAGCAACGAGGGCGGCCGCGAAGGCCGCCCCCGCGATATGGCGGAAGTGTATCATTTGCCGATTTTCTTAGCGAGGCTCTTGGGCAGAGCGTCTTTGTGCATGTAGACGTTGATGGTCTTGGCGAGGAAGAAGGGCTCGGAGACGTAGATGAAGCCGCCGTAGACCTGGTTGTTGTCCCAGGAGTTTTTGACTTTGTAGTAGCGGTTGCCGTCCTGGTCTGTAGCGATGCCTACGATCTCCATGCCGTGGTCGTCGGTGGTGGACTGGTTGTCGAACATCTCCTGACGGCTCTCCTGCGTGACAGTGATTTCGGGCACGGGGCCGGTGAAGTTATAGGTCTCCTTCTGGCGGTCGCTGTCGCTGAGCTTCACCCAGCGGGAAAGCTCAGTGCCCTCAAGGTCGGCCTCGGTCTTCTCTTTGGGCATTAGGGCGACACCCTCCATCCATTTGAATCCGGGCTCGCTGACGTCGGCAGCCCAAGCGACGGGGAAGCCGTACTCGATGGCGTTGTCGACAGCGGCTTTCATTTCCTCCATGGGGATGTTCATGGCAGGGATGTTGAGCCAGTTGTCGGGAATTTCAAGCGCAAACTCCTGATAGAAAGGATGGTGCGTGAAGGATGTGATGCTCACGTAGTCCTGGGGCTTGATGCCGATGCTCTGCGCGAACTGCTTGGGGGTGTATGTCTTGCCCTTATATGTGAAAGTCTCGGGCTCGGCGCCGAGGTAAGCGTCGAGGATGCCCTCAAAGGCCACGGGCCAAGCTGTGGTGAGCTTTTTGCCGGGCTTTTTCGCCACGGCGCGGAGGTAAGCCTCCATGGCGGCGTGCAGCTCGCTATGGTCGTGCTTGGCCTCGCCGTACTGCAGGCCGGTGTATGCCTCCTCGGGGACAGCGCCGTAGTTCTCGATGACATAGGCCACGTCGTGGATCTGGCCGCCGGGGGAGAAGTTGACAGCACCGTAGTTGCGGACGAAGCGGCGAGCTTTGTCGAGGTAGCAGTGGCGCACGGTGAACATCTCGCTGAGGTCGAGCGAGTCGCCGCCCTGGCGCATGACTTCGTCTTCGAAGAACGAAGTGCCGGAGAAGCTCCAGCATGTGCCCGAACGGTTCTGGTCCTTGACAGAAGTGGTCTTTACGGTGTGGGTGTCAGTGAATTTGAAGCCCTGCACAGAGTCAGCCGGCTCGGTGGCTTGGGCAGCCGCAGCGGCGATGAGCATGGCAGGGAGGATGAAACGTTTCATACGAGTATGTTTGAAAGTTAATATCGGTGATGGAAATAGCGGAGAGGTATTTCCGCATGGCAAAAGTAGCGAAAAAAAGCGAGATGCGCAAGCGCGCAATCAAAAACTATGCGCATGCCGCCGCGGCGGCGAAGCCAAGGGCGTAGACGAGCATGGCCACAGAGGTGAGACCGAGCAGCGGGTTGAGGTCCGCTCCGCGGCGACGGCCCAGCATAATCCACAGCTGCGTGTGCAGCATCAGGTAGACGATCGGAATCAGCCTCAACAGCGGCGGGAGGGCCATCCAAATGCCGCACATGAGGGCCACGGCTATGTAGCCGTTGAAGAGATACATCGTGGCCACGGCACGGCGACCGTAGAGCACAGCGAGCGTGAACTTGCGGGAGTGGGCGTCGTCCTCCATGTCGCGATAGTTATTAACAATCAAGACGTTGGCGCCCATCAGACCCAGCGACAGCGAGCCCAGCAGCACGGAGATGTCGAAGAAGCCCGTTTGCAGGAAGAAGGTGAGATTGACAGGCGCTATGCCGAAGAAGATCAGCACAGCCACTTCGCCCAGGCCGTGGCGGGCGAGCGGGTAGGGGCCAGCGCTGTAGGCCAAGGCTCCGACAGCCAACACAGCGCCGACGATGACAATCCACCACGGCCCCCAGAAGAGCAGACAAAGTCCCACGGCGCAAGCCAAAGCGAGAGTGACGAACGCGGCGGTACGCATGGAAGAAGGGGAGATGTCGCCCTCGGTGACTCCGCGCCTCGGCCCCTCGCGACCCGGGCGGTCGAGGCCAGCGGCGAAGTCGAAATATTCGTTGGCGAAATTGGAGGCAATTTGCGCCATCACGGCAAAGGCCAGACAGACAGCGACAACCGACCAGCGGAAGGCGCCGGCGCAGAGAGCGTAAGCGGCCCCTGCCACCACGCCTGCAACGCTGACGGGCAGAGTGCGCAGGCGCATCGCCTCAATCCAGGCTTTGAGATTCATATATAATATATGTGTATTCTTGAGTTATAGCAGAGCGAGGTTGATGCGGAAAGTGGCACCGATGCGCCAGGGGCGTCCCTGCTGCATGAACTCGTTGCCCATGGAGAGGAAGTAGAAAGTGTCGTAGCGCGTGTTGGTGATGTTCTCGCCCCAGAGGCGCAGGCTCCAAGTAGGTTTGGCCACGGAGACGGCGGCCATGAGGGTGGCGTAGAAAGGTTGGCGGAGGGTGTTGGCCTCGTTCCAATATATGTCGCCGACGCCGCGCAGGGCAGTTTCAACGGCGGGCTGCAGACCGCAGGGCTTCCAAGGCAGCTCGTAGGCCGCGGAGAGGAAGAGCGTGTGGGCCGGGGCGTAGGGCAGACGCTTGCCGCGGTAGTCCTCGCGGCCGTTGTCGTATCGACGGAAGGTGGCGTGAGTGAAGCCATAGCTGGCGTTGAGCTGCAGGGCCTCGATGGGCTTGAAGCTCATGGTGGCTTCAGCGCCAAGCGAGCGGGTACGACCCGCGTTGGTCATGATGCGGCCCGTGGTGAGGCCAGGGGGGAAGGTGGTGAGCTGCTGGTCGAGGCAAGAGATGAGGAAAGCGTTGAGCTTGGATCTCAGACGGCCGTCGGGGGTGGAGAGGTCGGCGCCGAGCTCGAAGTTCCAGCTCTTCTCGGGGCGGTAGCTGACGATGTCGGCGGCGTCGTACTTCATGGTTAGGCCCATGACCTCCATGACGCGCTGCTGAAGCACGTCGGAGAACATCTGCGAGTTGTAACCGCCTGCCTTATAGCCTTTTGCTACAGAGCCGTATAAGCGCACCTGGCGGGAAATCTGATAGCCGGCGGCGAACTTGGGCAGCAGCTCGTTGAAGGTCTGTGACAGGTGGCCGTGGTCGGCGATGACGACGGGGACGTGCTGGTAGGGCACGCGGTCGCCGGAAGGGAGGACGTGCCAAGTGGTGTAACCCGAAGCGCAGTCGCTGTCATAGATCAGTGTGGCTCGCTCCACGTCCCATCGCAGGCCCAGCTCCAAGAGCCAGGAGCCCAGCTCCAGGCTGTGCTGCATGTAAAGGGCCACGCCTTTGGTCATGGTGGAGAAATGGCTGTCGAGGAGGAACTCGCGGGCGTCCCAGGAGATGGGATAGTTGGGGTTCATCTCGTTGGGGTGCTTCTCGATGAGCTCGGCGATGCCGGTGTCTTTGAACGTGACGGGCGCATGCATGCGCGAATGTTTATAGAAAGCGAACGCGCCTCCGAGCCAACGGTACGCGCCTCGGCTGCCGCGGGTGTACAGGTCCTCGGTGAGCGCCCACTCTCGGCGCGCCTGGGTGAGGGTGAAGTAGGGGAGGGGGAGGAAGTCCTGGTCGGCGGTGAGGTTGTCGTCGATATACTGGAAGGACGTGACGGAGTTGACGACCACGCGCTTGCCGGTCCAGCCCACCACAAGACCGTCGGTGATGGATGTGCGTCGGTAGAAGGCGGTGTCATCGTAAGCAATCAGGCCGGAGGCGAGGTTGCGGTACGGCAGTCCGCCCTGACGGGAGAAGGAGGCCGCGGCGGTGTTTGTGACGGCCAGGCGCTCGCTGGGGCGGTAGCTGAGTTTCCAGCGCAGTGATCCCTGGCGCTCGGTGTCGACGCGGGCACCGTTGAAAGTGTTGCGGTGGTAGCCGTCGGTGGAGGTGAAATAGCCCGTCACTGATGTGGCGAGCGGCTGTGATATGCGTCCGTACCAACCCGCGGAGGCTTTGATAGAGTTGGCGCGGGCGTACTCGGCCATGGCTCTGACTCCCTGGAAGCGCCAGGGGCTGAGGGTGACTATGTTAATCTGGCCGCCCATGGTGTTACGGCCGTTGAGGATGGACTGCGCGCCGCGGAGCACCTCTATGCGCTCGATGTCGACGAGGTCGAAGTCGTAATTGTCTTTGTTGAGGAATGTTACTCCGTCGACGTTGAGACCTACTACAGGCTGGTCGATGCGCGCGCCAAGGCCGCGGACGTAGATGGACGACGTCATGCGCGAGCCGTAGTCGGGGATATAAAAGTTCGGGGCGAGCTCGCTGACGCCTTTGACGGTGACGATGCCGAGCCGCTCGATTTGCTTTGAGCGCACCACTGTGGCGGGGGCGAGCTCGCTGTCGGCCGTCTGCTTGACGCCGACCACGGCCACCTCGCGTAGGCGTGTGACGACCGTGTCGCGCTGGGCAGCGGCGAAGACAGGCAGGAAGAAAAGGAATATAAACAGCAGTTTTTTCATTTGCATCAAAGAAAATGCAAATTTAGTGAAAAAGCGTTAGATTGGAGATTAAATGGCGAATTTTTTGAGCCGCCCTCTGGATAGATATTTGTAAGTGTAATATTTTATTAGTAAATTTGCGATAAAAACAAATATTTTATGGCAATGAGTATTAATTCCTCTCCAGAGCTGAGAGGTGAATCCGCGATAGCATTCATGGAAGAAGCTGAAAAAAATGGGCAACTGCCAACTCCGCGTCTTTCGCCCGAACGGCAAACGCAGATTGAAGTGTTTTTGAAGAAGTCAAAAGATTTTGTGTTTCCGCCTAATGAAGCTGAAAGATGAAATCTTCTACGAATTTTGTGCTTGAACGGGATGCGATAATGTTGCCGTATTCGCGAACGGTAGCAGAATATTGCGCGCCGTTTTGTTGCAATGACGAAGATCTCGACGAATTTTTTGCCGAAGATGCTTTTCATTATGAAGAAGAACTTCTCAGACGCACCTATGCGTGGATAGAGGCAGAGAATCCAAAGAATATTCTTGGTGTAGTAACTTTGGCAAACGATAGCATAAAAGCAAAAAACATATTGCCTTCGGCTCGAAATAGGGTTCAAAGGAGTATTAGCAATGCTAAAAGAGGGATGAACTACCCTGCGGTACTCATAGGTCGTTTAGCAGTTTCAGCCGCAGTGCAAGGTTGCGGGCTAAGGGTTGGCAGCCAAATTTTGACTTTCATTAAAGACTGGTTCCGAGCCGATAATAAGACAGGATGTCGTTTCATAGTAGTTGATGCCTACAATAACGAAAACACTATGAACTTTTACCAGCAAAATGGTTTTAAAACTTTGTATAAATCAGAGCAAGAGGAGCGCGATTTTCTTGGGCTCATGGCTGACCAGGTGTTAGATACGCGCTTTATGTTCTTTGATTTGAAGAAGTGAAGAATTTCGTTTTTGGATATTGAATATCCCCCAAACTTAGGCAACCTTCCCGATAAGCAGGGAGGGGAATTTTGCGTGGTTGTTATTGCGGCCGCAAAGAACTTGCGGCCCTACAATGCTCTGGTTTTGTTCACATTATACCACTTGGCGGTCGCCACAGGTGGCGACCCTACAGGCGAA
>CAZSHV010000131.1:0-6197 GCA_964606815.1 uncultured Bacteroides sp.
ACGTCGGTCTCCTCCTCCGCGGTATCGACAAGAAGGACATCAAGCGCGGTATGGTCATCTGCCACCCCGGCGTTGTGAAGCCCCACAGCAAGTTCAAAGCTTCTGTCTATATCCTCAAGAAAGAGGAAGGCGGCCGTCACACCCCCTTCAAGAACCACTACCGTCCCCAGTTCTATATCCGCACCCTCGATGTTACCGGTGAGATCACTCTCCCCGAGGGCGTAGAGATGGTTATGCCTGGCGACCACGTTGAGATTATCGTTGACCTGATCACTCCCGTGGCATGCGACGCCGGTCTCCGCTTCGCTATCCGTGAGGGCGGCCGCACCGTCGGCTCGGGCCAGATCACCGAGATCCTCGACTAATACAATCCACGGCGCCCTCAGCGCCAGTGATTGAAACCAACCCACAAGGAGCGGCCACAGGCCGCATGGCCCCGCGACCGCTCCTTTTCCATACGGGAATAGCTCAGTCGGTAGAGCACTGGTCTCCAAAACCAGGTGTCGGGAGTTCGAGCCTCTCTTCCCGTGCTAAAAGAAAACAAAAATGAAGAAACTCAAGCTTATCACAGCCATAGAGGAATCGTACGACGAGCTTCGTTACAAAACCTCGTGGCCTACAAAAATGCAGGTTGTAAAATCGGCTATCATCGTGATGATCGCTTCCGCCATTATCGCTCTGATAATTCTCGTCATGGACCAGATAGTCGATAATCTCATGCACTTTATCTATAGCTTTCAGTAATCGTTTAACACCCTGACGGAAGTGGAAACAAAGATTGAAAAGCCGACAAAGGGATGGTACGTGCTGCGTGCCATTTCTGGCAAGGAGGCACAAGTCAAAGAGCTCCTCGACGGAGCAATCAAGAACTCTACCCTCGGCGACTCGGTGTTTCAGGTCCTCATCCCCACCGAAAAGGTGCTGACCGTGCGTGGCGGAAAGAAGGTTGTGAAAGAACGCAACCTCTACTCCGGCTACGTCTTCATTGAAGCCATCCTCACCGGCGAGGTTATCCACGAGCTCACCAACACCACCAACGTCATCGACTTCCTCCGCGGTCGCAACAAGGACTCCAAGCCCGAGCGCCTGCGCGAAGCTGAAGTGATGCGTATGCTGGGCACTGCTGATGACCTCACGGAGAACGCCGCCGATGAAACCAACGACTACATGGTCGGCGAGCCCGTGAAGGTGAACGAAGGTCCCTTCGCTGGTTTCTCCGGTGTGATCGAAGAGGTGATGCGCGAAAGGAAGAAGCTGAAAGTCGCGGTGAAGATCTTCGGGCGCAAAACGCTGCTCGAACTTGAGAACTGGCAGGTGGAGCGGGAGTAAGCCCACACATTCACAAAGCGCTGGCGAGGCTGTTACGGGCCCCTGCGGCGCCTTTTGCTGTGAACGGCCCCCCGCAAGGCTTGAATTCGTGATTAATTAACTATTAAGTATTTACACAATGGCAAAAGAAATTGCTGGTCAGATTAAACTGCAGATCAAAGGCGGCGCGGCCAACCCCTCGCCTCCTGTAGGTCCGGCGCTTGGTTCCAAGGGTATCAATATCATGGAATTTTGCAAGCAATTCAATGCCCGCACCCAGGATAAAGCCGGAAAGGTGCTCCCCGTGGTCATCACTTACTACACGGACAAGAGCTTCGACTTTATCGTTAAGACTCCTCCTGTGGCTGTGCAGCTCAAAGAGGTCGCTAAGATCAAAAGCGGCTCCGCTCAGCCCAACCGCAAGAAAGTCGCCGAAATCACCTGGGAGCAGGTGCAGACTATTGCTGCCGACAAAATGCCTGACTTGAACTGCTTCACCATCGAATCAGCTATGCGTATGGTTGCCGGCACTGCCCGCAGCATGGGTATTACCGTCAAGGGCGAGTTCCCTGCCAAATAACCTATAAAATTCAATCGACATGGGCAAACTTACAAAAAATCAGAAGATAGCTTTGGCTAAGATTGAACTGGGTAAGGCATACACTCTGGCCGAGGCAGCCGAGAAAGTGAAGGAAATCACTTTCACCAACTTCGACGCTTCTCTCGATATCGACGTCCGTCTGGGCGTTGACCCCCGTAAAGCCAACCAGATGGTGCGCGGCGTGGTAACCCTGCCCCACGGCACCGGCAAGACTGTCCGCGTGCTCGTGCTCTGCACCCCCGACGCCGAGGCTGCCGCTAAGGCTGCCGGCGCTGACTACGTGGGTCTCGACGAATACATCGAGAAGATCAAAGGTGGCTGGACTGATGTCGACATCATCATCACTCAGCCCGCTGTCATGGGTAAAATCGGTGCCCTGGGCCGTATCCTCGGTCCCCGCGGCCTGATGCCTAACCCCAAGAGCGGCACTGTGACCGTTGACGTCGCCAAGGCTGTCGAGGAAGTGAAGAAAGGTAAGATCGACTTCAAGGTGGACAAGAACGGTATCGTGCACTCCTCCATCGGCAAGGTGTCCTTCACCCCCCAGCAGATGGTGGACAACGCCCGCGAGTTCATCAACACCCTCATCAAGCTCAAACCCGCTACCGCCAAAGGCACATATATCAAGAGCATTTATCTTTCGAGCACAATGAGCTTCGGCGTCAAGGTTGACGTTAAGAGCGTGGATTGATGCCTAACCCTCTAAAACACGACTCACAATGAAAAAGGAAGATAAAGGACTCATCATTGAGAAAATCGCCGCTACTGTCCAGCAGTATCCCGCGTTCTATCTCGTTGAGACCGCCGGTCTCAACGCCGAGAAGACCTCCGAGCTGCGCCGAGCTTGCTTCGGCAAGGACATCAAGCTTATGGTGGTTAAGAACACTCTTCTCCACAAGGCGCTCGAGCAGCTGCCCGGTGACTACTCCGAGATTTACCCAGCTCTGAAGGGTTCTACCTCGGTTATGTTCACCACCGTCGGCAACGCTCCCGCTAAGCTCCTCAAGGACTTCGTGAAGAAGGGCGACAAGCTCCCCGTGCTCAAAGCAGCCTACGTTGAGGAAGCCGTATACCTGGGCGCAGACCAGATCGACACTCTGGCAGCTATCAAGAGCAAGAACGAACTCATCGCCGACGTTGTGGCTCTGCTGCAGTCGCCCGCGAAGAACGTCATCTCCGCTCTCCAGTCTGGCGCTACTACCATCCACGGCGTCCTCGAAACCCTCTCGAAAAAGGAAGAGGCATAACCCCCCCACATCCATCAATCTAAAACAAAATCTACAAATACAATACTACAATGGCAGATCTCAAAGCTTTTGCTGAACAACTTGTGAACCTCACCGTGAAGGAAGTAAACGAACTCGCTCAGATCCTGAAGGACGAGTACGGTATCGAACCCGCCGCTGCTGCCGTAGCAGTAGCTGCCGCTCCCGGCGCTGCCGCTGCCGAGGTCGAGGAGAAGACCTCCTTCGACGTGGTGCTCAAGGCCGTTGGCCCGAGCAAGCTCCAGGTGGTGAAAGTCGTGAAAGAGCTCACCGGCCTTGGCCTTAAGGAGGCTAAGGAGCTCGTGGACGGCGCTCCCTCCGTAGTGAAAGAAGGCCTCGCTAAGGCTGACGCCGAGGGCCTCAAGAAGCAGCTCGAGGAAGCTGGCGCTGAGGTAGAACTCAAATAAAATACCTGACAACCAGGTAGATGGGTTAAGAATCCCCTCACAGGGGCGATTCTTAACCTTTTTGCGCAAAAACCATAGCGCATAGCCCCAAGACCCCATATTCAAGGCCGGGGTCTCTGCATCAACGCTTTAGCCCCGGCCTTTTCCCTTTTCTCTCCGCGTAGGCTTATTCGCCCGCGCCATCGCCTCAGGCCTTCTGCCTGAATCTATACACCCACGCCGCGCCTGGTCCGCGATTCATTGCCCTCAAGGCCGGCGTCGTTTTCACCCATCAGTATACTATAGTAGATGTCAGCATCAATCGATAAACCCCGCATTAATTTCGCTACGGTAAAGAACCCGCTTCCTTACCCAGATTTTCTGGAGGTTCAGCTCAAGTCGTTCAGGGATTTCCTGCAGCTTGACACTCCCCCGGAGAAGAGGACTAACGAAGGATTGTTCAAGGTCTTTTCTGAAAACTTCCCTATAGTCGACACTCGCAACTCGTTCGTGCTCGAGTTTATCGACTATTATATTGACCCCCCGCGCTACACCATCGAGGAATGTCTGGAGCGTGGCCTCACCTATAGTGTACCTCTGAAGGCTAAGCTCAAACTCTATTGCACCGACCCGGACCACGAGGATTTCGAGCCGGTGATTCAGGACGTCTATCTTGGCCCCATCCCCTACATGACGGAGAAAGGCACCTTCGTCATCAACGGTGCTGAGCGAGTCATCGTCTCGCAGCTCCACCGCTCCCCCGGCGTGTTCTTCGGTCAGAGCACACACGCCAACGGCACTAAGCTCTATTCGGCCCGCATCATCCCCTTCCGCGGCAGCTGGATCGAGTTCGCCACCGACATCAACAATGTGATGTACGCCTACATCGACCGTAAGAAGAAACTCCCCGTCACCACCCTGCTCCGCGCCATAGGCCTGGAGTCTGATAAGGACATCATCGAGACCTTCGGCATCGCCGACGAGGTGAAGGTCAACAAGACCAACCTCAAAAAGGCCGTGGGCCGCAAGCTCGCAGCCCGCGTGCTCAAAGAGTGGACCGAGGACTTCAACGACGAGGATACCGGCGAGGTGTCGACCATCACCCGCACCGAGATCATCCTCGACCGCGAGACAGAGATCACCGAGGAGAACATCGACCGCATCCTTGAGAGCGGCGTGCAGACCATCCTCGTGCACAAGGAGGAGGCTAACTCCAGCGACTACTCCATCATCTTCAACACCCTGATCAAAGACCAGGCAAACAACGAGAGCGACGCAATTCAGTACATCTACCGTCAGCTCCGCAACGCCGACGCTCCCGACGACGCAAGCGCGCGTGAGGTCATCACCAACCTCTTCTTCTCCGAGAAGCGCTACGACCTCGGCAACGTGGGCCGCTACCGCATAAATAAGAAACTAAATCTCACCACCGACCCCGAGGTGAAAGTCCTCACCAAGGAAGACATTGTTGAGATCATCAAATACCTCATCGAGCTGATCAACTCCAAGACCGTGGTCGACGATATCGACCACCTCTCCAACCGTCGCGTCCGCACCGTCGGCGAGCAGCTCTACAACCAGTTCGGCGTAGGTCTGGCACGCATGGCCCGCACCATCCGCGAGCGCATGAACGTGCGCGACAACGAGGTGTTCAAGCCCATCGACTTGATCAACGCCAAGACCATCTCGAGCGTCATCAACACCTTCTTCGGCACCAACGCTCTGTCGCAGTTCATGGACCAGACCAACCCCCTGGCCGAGATCACCCACAAGCGCCGTATGTCGGCTCTGGGCCCCGGCGGTCTGTCCCGCGAGCGTGCAGGCTTCGAGGTGCGCGACGTGCACTATACTCACTACGGCCGTCTCTGCCCCATCGAGACCCCTGAAGGCCCCAACATCGGCCTCATCTCCTCGCTCTGCGTCTACGCCAAGATCAACGACCTGGGCTTCATCGAGACGCCCTACCGCAAGGTGGAGGATGCTCGCGTGAACCTCAACAACGACGATGTCGTCTACCTCACCGCCGAGATCGAGGAGGGTAAGACCATCGCCCAGGGCAACGCGCCCCTCAACGACGACGGCACCTTCGTGCGCGACCGCGTCAAGGCTCGTCTCGATGCTGACTTCCCCGTCGTGCCCCCGCAGGACGTCGAGCTTATGGACGTCTCCCCCACACAGATTGCCTCCATCGCCGCATCGCTCATCCCCTTCCTCGAGCACGACGACGCTAACCGCGCTCTTATGGGATCCAACATGATGCGCCAGGCAGTGCCCCTGATGCGCTCCGAGGCCCCCATCGTCGGTACCGGCATCGAGGCCCAGCTGGCTCGCGACTCCCGCACCCAGATCCAGGCCGAGGGCGATGGCGTAATCGAATACGTCGACGCCCGCGTGATCCGCATCCGCTACGACCGCACAGAGGAGGAGGAATTCGTGGCCTTCGAGAGCCCCGTCAAGGAGTACAACATCCCCAAATTCCGCAAAACCAATCAGAGCACTACCATCGACCTCCGCCCCATCTGCCATGTCGGACAGCGCGTCAGCGCCGGCGACATCCTCACCGAGGGCTACTCCACCGAGGCCGGCGAGCTCGCTCTGGGCCGCAACCTCAAGGTGGCATTCATGCCCTGGAAGGGT
>CAZSHV010000132.1:0-6054 GCA_964606815.1 uncultured Bacteroides sp.
ATACAGAAGCGTGGACTGCATTACCACATCTCCAAATGATGGTCCTGAGAAAACCTTGTACGCGAGATATGAAACAGCTGCCCACGCTATAGCGTGAGAACCGTCTTGTTACCTCTTGCGTACGTTGAAAATTTCTCAGGTTTTCATTTGCAAGATAAGCAAAACGCTTCTTCTTTCTTATGTCTTGTCATTCCGGATTGACGCTGCAAATATAATAAATATTTTAAATACACACAAATTCCATTGAATTCTAGATGCATATGAAAAAACAAATTATAGGATAAACACGACTACAAGGAACAGCGGAAAGAACGGTTGCATAGGTATGGCCGTCCAAAGATAAGCTTGAAGCGAAGCTTCCGCACGTAGTGCTGTACCTTGATGCAGCACGTAAACGTCTCCGCATCCATCAATTTATCCCCAAATTGTAGTGCCGAACGGTCGGTTCGCCCGCATGATATATGCAATGTTAACTGGCTGGATGTAGGGACGCTCATTTTGAGCGTCCGCTCAAATAATAAAGAGCTGATTATGAAGGGGTAGGGTCGCCACCTGTGGCGACCGCAACGATGAAAACCACCCACAAAACCAGCGAATTGTATGGTCGAACGGTCGGTTCGGCCGCCCAACCGCCCACGAAAACACCCGCGACTAGAATCAAGGGAGCCCCCGGCGGGGGCGGCAGTAAGGAAGCCGCGGGCGAAAGCCCGTAGATTAATGGGCATTACAAAAAACATTCCCCCTCCCCGCAATGCGCGGGGAGGGGGCCAGGGGGTGGGGCTTTGCCACATCCATATCATTTGCCAAAGATGATGACATTAGAAGCCGTAGTTTTTCAGAATGTATACATCAGACGAAATCAGAATGTATACATCAGACGAAAAATATATGACAATCTTTCGATTCAGGGAAAATGACGGGCGCCCTCTATTGACGAGCTAAATTCTTCTGAATCTGTGAGAGCACTTGTTGCAAACGTATCTTTCTTCTGTGTGGCCTCTGAAATATTGAATTATCGAAAGGATTCCACCAATGAAAAGCAAGTAGAAAAAGATGTAGAACTGAATTATAAAAGAAATTGCAATAGCAATAATTCCAATTATGAGAAATGCAATCGAAGAGTGCTTAAGTTTAACCTCTTCTTTTGTGATATCTTCAGAACCGCATTCCGGGCACCATCCACAGCTGTGTGGCTTATCCTCTTCAGAATCATATTCTTTTAACAAATCAAGTGCTCTCTGTTCATCTTCGTCATGAACTAAAAGCGAATAAGTTGTGATATTTCCAGAAGCATCGATATATAATCCCGAATTTTCCTCGACTCTTGATTCAATATTAGATTCCTCGAGTATGGTCTGGAGTTGCTGAATAAGTAAGAAATTTGAAGAAGTTTTAATTTTTATCATATTAAGTAGTGACTTGTAATATCCAATTTGTGTTCCTTTCAATTCTGATACAAAATTATCGCATCGGTTTCAACGTTTTTATGGAAGGGCAGCAAGCTGCGTTTTAGCCACCCGGCTATTGAATAAACGCGAGGGTTCACAATCTCGCCAAAGGCCAGCCCAATGTCTGAAAACGGGCAGCCATACGTGTCCCAAAAGCTCCATGGAAGCTTCTCATCGCCAGGCACGAGTATGTGTAAATCCCAGTCTGAGTCTTCGCGGGCATCTCCGCGAGCGCGCGAGCCATACAGCGCCAACCTCGACCCTTTGGGCAAGATTTGCGCAGCTTTCGCTTTCAATGCTTCTATTAATGCCTGATTGTCTACCATAATTACCTTTGCGAAGTATTCTTATCGGTTGCAAATATACGAATTTTTAGTCACTCGTCGAGCACTTTTGTTGCCATGGCTGGGGGCTGGGAGAGGATGCGCCAGGGGCGAGGGTAGGGATTGTTGGCGCGGTTGCCGAGGTTCTTCACAAAGCCAAGGGGATGGCCCTCGTAGGTGAGGAGCACATGTCCGCGCGGGGTGCTGTCGGGCAGGCGCATGGCCTCGCCGCGCAGGTAGGCTATCGCCTGATGATATTCGACCTTGACCTCTGGGAAGGCTCCGCGGCGCAACTTCTGGCTCAACGCCAATGGCTGCGCGGGCACCAGGTCGCGCCCCTTGACGTCGGCCATATGCGTGCCGGGACTGATGAAGCGCAGCTTGCCCTCCAATGCTTGTACCAGCGGCGCGGCGTAAGACGGAAGCGCCCACAGGGCGCCGCCACGTTCGCTGATTACGAAATCGCCGTCGAGCCATTTCTTTGCCTCCGTCGCCAACGGCGCACCGCCGCTAACACCCTTCTTTGAAACACGCGGCATGGCGGCTGGTGCATCGCCTGGCTTGCGGCAGGCGAAGAGGAATAGCCCCTCGCCGCGCGTCCTCCCAGGCAGAAAGCGGTAACACGGAGCGTCGAGCCCGATGGCCGGCGCGATGTCGTCGCGGCCTTCGAGGGCTGTGATGGACACAGGCTCGGCTCCGAGGTCGTGGATAAGATGGCGGACGTTGTCCTCGTCCTCGCGCAGGTTGAAGGTGCAGGTGCTGTATATCATGCAGCCGCCGGGGCGCAGGGCCGGCCAAAGGTTGTCGATGATCTCGCGTTGCAGGGCCGCGCAGCTCTCCACGAGCGCCGGGCTCCACTGCGCGGCGGCCGCGGCCTCTTTGCGCATCATGCCCTCGCCGGAGCAAGGCGCGTCGACGGCAATAATGTCGAAGACGCTCTCCAGCGCGGCGAACCGCTCGGTATCACCTTGTGTCACGGCCACGGCGGGATGCCCCCATTTTGCTACGTTCTCGGCCAGAACCTCGGCTCGCCGCGGGTCGTACTCATTGGCTATCACCACGCTCCCCTCGGGCAATGCGGCAGCAGCCGCTGTGGTCTTGCCGCCGGGCGCGGCGCAGGCGTCGAGGTAGCGCACCGGAAGCCCGTCGGCCAACTGTCGGGCCGCGGCGGCAATGACCATCGACGAGGCATCCTGCACGTAGTAGCGTCCCTGGTGCATGGCGGGGTCCATGGTGAACGCGGGCCGCGACGGCAGGTAGCGGCCTTCCGCGCACCAAGGCACAGCGTCACCCTCCAGGCTCGCGCCCTTGGCCCGGTTGAGGCGTATCGACACCTCCGGCTCTGTGGCCAAGCCTGCCTCCAGGGACGCGAGCTGGGGAATCGAGCGTAAATATTCGAGAAAAGGCTCCGGAATCATGCCAAAAATTATGCCAACAACAGAATCACGCCAAGTTGTAGAATTCAGTGAAGGCGCGGGTGCAGTACTCATGGTCGGCCGCGGAGGCGGTCTCCCTCACCGAGTGCATGGCCCAGATGGCCGCGCCCATGTCCACACCGCGCAGTGGCAGCTGCGACGTCAGGATGTTGCCTAGCGTGGAGCCGCCCGCCACGTCGGAATGGTTCACGAAATACTGGCACGGCACCCCGGCGCGCTCGCACACGCTGCGGAACACGGCTGCGCTGTCGGCGTCGGTCATATATTTGCAGTTGGCGTTGATTTTGATCACGGGGCCACCGCCCAGCGCGGGGTGGTTGGTGGGGTCGTGTTTGCCGGGGTAGTTGGGGTGTATGCCATGAGCATTGTCGGCCGACACCATGAAGGACTGCTCCACGGCCCTGAGGAACTCCTCGCGCTGGCCGCCGAGGCCGCTCACCACGCGCTCCAGCACATTGCGCAGCAGCGGAGAGGCCGCTCCCTGCTTGGTGCCGGAGCCTGTCTCCTCGTTGTCGAAGATGGCCATCACGCGCGTCATGGGCTGGGGCTCGGAGCCGGAGCCGACAAGGGCGCGCATAGCGGCGTGCACCATGCTCAAGTCGTCGAGGCGACCGGAGCTTACGAACTCGTTGTTAAGGCCGAAGAGGCATGCGGGCGTGGTGTCGTAGAGCGAGATGTCGAAGTCGAGAACATCCTCTGGCTTCACCCCGGCCTCCTCAGCAATCAGGGGCAACAGGAAGCCCGTGCGCTCGGCCTGGGAATTGATGATGGCGATAACGGGCAGCATGTCGCGCTGCTTGGAGAGCGGGTTGCCCTCGTTCACGGCGCGGTTGAAGTGTATGGCCAGGTGGGGAATAGTAAGCAGCGGGCGCTTGATGTGCACCATCTTCGCCACAGGCCGCAGCGGGTGCTCGCCACGGACAATCACGCGTCCGGCCAGCGACAGAGGGCGGTCGAACCACGTGTAAAGAATCGGGCCGCCGTACACCTCCGTGTTCAGCTTCACGGCGCCCCCCTCGCAGGGCATCTCGGCCTGCGGCTTCACGCGGAAGCCGGGCGAGTCGCTGTGGGCGGCTATGATCTTGAAGCCCGCGGCGGGGTCGGTGCCGACGATGAAGGCCATCACGGCGCTGTCGTTCTTCGTTATATAGTATTTGCCGCCGGGCGTGAGCTGCCACGCCTCGGAGGCGTCCAGGCGCGTGAACCCGGCTTTGTCCAATTCTTGGCTTACGGTCTGCGCCGCGAGGAAGTTGACGGGCGACGCGTCGAGAAATTTCAGTAGGTCTATCATTTTATTAGTAGGTCTATCATTTTATTTAAGGATAAATGCGGAGATGGCGTCTAACACTTCGGGGGCGATGGTCTCGCGGATTTCGATGTATTCCGACGAGTCTCCCGTGGTGGCGTGTTGCAGCAGGTGGTTGAGCCCCGCGAAGGTCATCACGGTGGCGCCTGGCACGCCTTGGGCTATTGCGCCGAGGTTGGCCGCGCAGTCCACCTGCGTGTCGAGCGTGCCGTTGATAGCCAGCACGGGGCAAGTGATCCGGCCCAGCAGCGGACGCGGGTCTGTGGCCAGGAGGAGGCAGAACGATTCGGTGCGCGAGTCCATGTTCGTCTTCAGCAACTTCATGACCTCGGCCGGCGGCTCCGCTCCAATCTGAGCAATGATGGCATCGACGTCCAATGGCTCCTTCACGCCGCGGCGGGTCTGGTCTATCGCTTGGTCGAAGGCCGCTGCCACAGCCGCCGTGGAGATCTCCACCTTCGCGGAGTCGTATCCCATCTTCTGCAGCATGCGGCGGTTTTGCGCCACAAGGGTCTCCTTGCCGCTCACGGCCATGCCGGCCAGCGACACGATGAAGTCGGGCTGGCCCTCCGCGGCCAACATAAAGGCCACCGTGCCGCCCTCTGAGTGGCCGATAATGCCGGCTTTGCCTTCAGGGAACACCGTGCGTGCGCATGTCAGGGCAGCCGCGGCGTCGGCGGCGTTGGTGTTGATGTCGGCCTTGGCGAAGTCGCCCTCGGAGGCTCCAGCGCCGCGGTCGTCGTAGCGCAGCGTTGCGATGCCCTGCCGCGCCAGAGCGTCGGCTATGACGGCGAAGGGCCGGTGGTCAAACAGCTCCTCGTCGCGGTCCTGCTTGCCGCTGCCCGTCACCAGCACGGCGATGGGAGTTCTCGCCGAGGCTCCCTCGGGGATGGTGATGGTGCCCGCCAGGCGCGCGCCGTCGGGGGCGAGGAATGTCGTGTCGCGGGTGGAGTATGTGAAGGGCGGCTGCGGAGTCTGCGGTCGGCGCTCTTGCAGCGACAGCTCGCGTGTGAGTGTAAGTGGAACTTCGTAGCCAGCCTGCGAGAACGTGCCGTCGATCTTGCCATCGGCCACTCGGCCGCTGTATGCCGCGCCCAGGGCCTCGGAGGCAACAGCCACGCTGTCGGCGCTCATGTGCAGCACGGTGAGGGGGATGCCATTAGCGCCTTGCATCGGCGAGTCTATGGTGCACAGCTTCACCGGCCCGCAGTCTTGGAAATGGAACACCAGAGGCACTCTCTGTTGGCCAACGGCCAGCGTGCCCTGCCAAGCGCCGTCTGGACCGGCCGCCGCGGCTGAAACCATGCTCGCTGCCGCAAGACAAGAAAGCAAAAGACGTAGAGATTTCATATATACAAAGAATAAACAACGCCGCAACGCGCGACAAAGGCAAAGGTACGCAATTCGCCCCGAATCTGCAACCCCCACACATTTTTGCCCGACATTACCCTGGTTTTAGGGTTGAAAGTTCGTTCCGGCCGCAAGAACACCCACGACTTCGCTCGCACTGGCTAACGCCCTCACGTAGGGCTGTGCCACGG
>CAZSHV010000133.1:0-6028 GCA_964606815.1 uncultured Bacteroides sp.
AAGCCGTCGCACGGTCACAATGCACCGGCATTGCTCCCTCCCGCCGCCTCCAAAATCCCTCCAAGATATGCGACCTCAGCGTTAACATATTTTATGTGACAGGCTCTTAGCCGCGACGACCGCACGGAGCCAGCTCTCGACCCCTTCACCTCATTCTCCCAACTCATTAGTTAGCAACGCAAACGACTATAATCAGCAAAGCCCGCCACTCTTGCGTGTGGCGGGCATTACGTATGGTGTTAAGCTGGAAGTTATTCTGCGTACAGGTTCTCCTCCTGCTCGGGGATATAGTTAGCCACCAGAGCCTCGATTTTCTTCATGTCTGGCTTACGATTGGCATGGTCGATGAGCAGACCTATGGGATACAGGTCAGGGTCGGAGGCCGACTGGAAATCGGCCGCGTCCTCGGAATAGTCGCCATCCTCCACCGCGTCGGCTTCGATGGCATAATCGCTGTACTCTATATCGCGGTCAGCGTCGCCGCGCCGCTCTATCTCCACCAGCAGCGTGGTGGGTATGATGCTCAGCTGCGGGTCCTCGCCCCAGGCACCGGGATTGTTGATAACCTTCGCCACCAGGGCGGAAATTGCTTCGGAAAGTTCTTTGCGTGTCATAGTTGAATGTGTTTTACTACATAACGCCCCTCAGCCGCAAATGGTTCTCTCTCCGCCCCTTTCACTCGCCATTCTGGCGCAAGAGAAACCGGGCCAGGCTGGGCATTTTGGGATTTTTGAACTTTTTTACGAAAAAATTGCCGGAAGATTTGCATATGACGAAGATTATACATACCTTTGCCGTCGGTTTTCGGCGCGTATGCGCCCGACGGTCTGGTAGCTCAGCTGGATAGAGCAACAGCCTTCTAAGCTGTGGGCCGCGGGTTCGAATCCCGCCCGGATCACAAAGCGAAGCGTGTGAGACGGCAGGGATGAGAACCAAAGGGTTCGTTACCGCGAAGCGCTTGGCAACGCCAAGACTCCCGCCCGGATCACAAAGCGAAGCGTGTGAGACGGCAGGGATGAGAACCAGAGGGTTCGGATTTCCCGAAGGCCGAAAAGACATAATGATTCATTAGCTCAGTTGGTTTAGAGCGCCTCCTTGACAGGGAGGAGGTCACTGGTTCGAATCCAGTATGGATCACACCCTGATGCAGAAAGCGAGAGAGCAAGCCCCTCCCGCTTTCTGCCGTTATTGACACACTGCAACATCAAAAAATCAATGAGAATGTTGCTCCCCGCGGCCGAACAGACCGTTCGGCCCTACAATCATCTGGTATCCACAACGTTAACATCTGCGGAGCCCACGGAGTGGGCGGGTGTAAGGGAGCCCCGGGCGAAAGCCCGGGGTAGGAACGCCTCCCACAGATTTCCCCCTCCCCAAAATTTTGGGGGAGGGGGTGAGGGGGGGGGGGATTTAATCCACAATTCACGATCAGCTGCCGAGGGGGACGAAGTTGCTGAGGGGATTGCCGGGCTGGGCGGATTGCATGAGTTTTTCGGAGAAGCTGAACGAGGCGGCGTCGGTGTCGGTCACGACTGACAGCAGCGCTGGGCCCTCGGCGGCAAGCCATCTCTTCATAGCGCCTTCTAGCTCGGCGGGGTCGTCGACGGTCTCGGCCTGCAGGCCTATCACCTGGGCCATCTTGCCGAAGTCGGGGTTCTGCAGGTCAGTCTCACTGGGCTTGAGTCCTGCCATCTCCATCTCCCATTTCACGAAGGCCAGGCTGCGGTTGTCGGCCACCAGCAGCTTGACGGGCAGCTGATACTGCGCGATGGTGAGCAGCTCGCCCATGAGCATGGAGAAACCGCCGTCGCCGCACACGGCGATAACCTGTCTGTCGGGGCATGCGAACTTGGCGCCGATAGCCATGGGCATGGCGTTGGCCATGGAACCATGCGAGAATGAGCCTACCATCTTACGGTCGCGCTGGGGGGTGAGGTAATGGGAGGTCCAGACATTGTTCATGCCCGTGTCAACGGTGAAGACAGCGTTGTCGTCGGCCAAGCTGTCGAGCAGGCTGAGCATGTACTCGGGACGGATGGCCCCCTTCGCGCCCGGAGCCGCCACGGGGCGGGCGAAGTCGGCCTTGATGGAGGCGTAGTCGGCGAGGGCTTTGTCGAGGAACGCGGTGTCGGTCTTGGCCTCCACCTTTGGCAGCAATGCCGAGAGGAACAGACTGGCGTCGGCTCGTACACCCACGTCGACCTTCGTCTTGCGACCCAGGCGCTCGGCGCGGACGTCGACTTGGATGATTTTCTTGTCTGTGGGGAAGAAGCCGGGATATGGGAAGTTCATGCCCAGGATCAGCAGCACGTCGGCCTGTGCTATGGCCTGTTCGGCCGACCACATGCCCAGGTAGCCCATATGGCCAACATAATTGACGCACTTGCCCATGAGCTCCAGCTGGCTCTTATATGTTGTGCCCACGGGGGCTTTGACCTTCAACGACAGCTCGTTGACCAGGTCGGCGGCGTCTTTCGCACCTGAGCCGGCGAATATAGCCACAGTGCCGGCCTCGTTGATGAGCTTGGCCGCGGCATCCACCTCTTGGTCTGTGGGCTCGGGCAGACGGTCGGTATACAGAGGCAGAGTGGAGGCATAAGACTCCACGGCCGGCTGGCCTATCACATCGGCGGGGAGACCTACCACGCCAACGCCGCCGCGGCCAATGGCCTCTTGCATAGCGGCTTGCAGCATATGCGGCACCTGCGTGGGCGTCGTGGCCATCTCGTTGTAGACACTGCAGTTGGAGAATAGCAGCGTGGGATTCGTCTCCTGGAAATAGTCAGTGCCGAACACCCCCGTGGCGCATGTCGAGGCGATGGCCAGCACCGGCGCGTTGCTGCGCTGCGCGTCGTATAGGCCGTTGATCAGGTGCACATGGCCGGGGCCGCTGCTGCCCGCGCACACTGCCAAGCGCCCCGTGAGCTGCGCCTCCGCGCTGGCGGCGAACGCCCCCGACTCCTCGTGGCGCATATGCACGAATTTCACGCGTCCGTCTCTTACGAGCGCGTCGGTGAGGTCGTTAAGACTATCGCCTGTGATGGCATATATATGTTTCACACCGGCGTCGGCTATCATTTCCGCCACTTGGTCGGCTACTTTCTTGGTGGGTTGTGTGTCCATAGAATAATCATTTACACAGAAAAACATGCGAAGGCCGTCTGGGGTTCAATCTGACAAAAATTCCAGCGAAAACACTGCACATCGAAAAGCCCAATTTTTAGCGAGACGGACTTTTTTGGGTCGTTTCGCGTCGTTTTGACGTTCAAAAACGGCCATTTTAACACTCTGATGGACTTTTTTGGGTCGTCTCAGCGTTTTTCCCGCTTTTTCGCCAACTTCGATTCTTACGGGCCGAATAACTTATTTTAAGAACTTTCTTTGCGGTGCTTCGGCAGATGTTGATTATCTTTGCACTTTGAAATGGAGCGCAACGACCGCATCTGCGGCTATGCCCTGCGCTTCGTCCTCAAACTCTGCCACTTAGCAACTAATCATTATCGATTCATACTACGTAGATGAAACGCTACAACCTCATCAACAACTCTCTGGGCTGGCTTTGCTTTGTCATCGCCGCGGTGTGCTATCTGCTCACCATCGAGCCCACGGCCAGCTTCTGGGACTGCCCGGAATTCATCGCTCAAGGCGCGAAGCTTGAGGTGGGCCACCCGCCGGGCAACCCTATCTTCATGCTCACGGCCCGCTTCTGCGTGACGCTCTTCGGCGGCGGCATGGATATGGCGGCTGTGGCCGTCAACTCGATGTCGGCCATCCTCAGCGCCCTCACGATCCTGCTGCTGTTCTGGACGGTGACGGCTCTGGTGAAGCGTCTGGTGGTGAGCGACAACGCCAAGGAGCTGACGCTGGCGCAGATGCTGGTGGTGATGGGCTCGGGCGTGTGCGGAGCCTTGGCTTATGCCTGGAGCGACACGTTCTGGTTCTCGGCCGTGGAGGGCGAGGTCTACGCGTTCTCATCGTTCTGTACAGCGCTGGTGTTCTGGCTCATACTCAAATGGGAGGTGCGAGCCGACGACCCCGGTTCTGACCGCTATCTGGTGCTAATCGCCTATGTGATAGGCGTCTCCATAGCCGTGCACTTGCTCAACCTGCTGTGCATCCCCGCCATCGTGCTGGTGTGGTACTACCGCAAGCGCCCTGACGCAGGCGCCAAGGGCTCGCTGCTGGCTTTGGCCGTGAGCCTCGTGATTGTGGGCGCCATACTCTACGGCCTGGTGCCGGGATTCATCAAGGTGGCGCAAGCCTTCGAGCTCTTCTTCGTCAACAACCTCGGCCTGCCCTACAACAGCGGCGCTCTGGCATATGCCGTAGTGCTTCTGGCCACGCTAATCACCACTGTCTGGCTGCTGTACAACGACCGCAAGGTCAGCGCTGCTCCCTTCCTCAATGCCGCTTCGCTGGGCGGAGCCGCGCTCACGGGCGTAGATGTCAAGATCCCTGCCAAGGGCAAGGTTTTACTCTCCAAGGTGTTCATCTTCCTGTCGTTGGCGCTGTCGGGCCTGCTGTTCATCACCGGCGCATGGCCCGTGTGGGTGATTCTGACGGCGGCCGCATGCATATGGCTCTTCGGCTTCAACCGCAAGATGCCCTACCGCGTGCTCACCATTGCCGCCCTGAGCGTGCTGGTGATTTTCATCGGCTATTCATCGTATGCCCTGCTCCTGATCCGCGCCTCGGCCAACACGCCCATGAACCAGAACGCCCCCGACAACGTCTTCTCTCTGGCCTCGTACCTCAACCGCGAACAGTACGGCCAGCGTCCCCTGTTCTACGGCCCCGCATTCGCTGAGGAGCTGGAGCTGGCTGACTATCGGGGCAAACGCTATGTGGTGTTTGACGAGAAAGGCCATCCCAAGACCCGCGCCGTTGACCCCCTGAAGCGCACCGCCGACGGACTGCCCATCGACAAGGGCAGCTTCAGCTACACCAAGGCCGTGAAGACAAGTCCCGATGAGCCAGACCGCTATGTGGACACCATCTGGACCCCCGACTACGCCTATGCATCGGACATGTGCATGCCCTTCACGCGCATCTACAGCACCGACCCCGACCATGTGAAGGCCTACAAGAGCTGGTGCCTATACTACAACAGCGACCTCGAGGAGCTCGACAAACACGCCGGAGCGGCCAACGTGGAGCGTTGGATGACAGCCATGGCCGCGCCCGACACCGAGGTGCTTCCTTTCTTCCACAACCTGGAGCGCGTAAACGTATACGACAACCATCCCGAATATTCGCAGTATGTGTGGAAAGCGTCGATGGCCGACAACATCCGCTTCTTCTTCAACTACCAGCTTAACCACATGTACTGGCGCTACTTCATGTGGAACTTCGCTGGCCGCCAGAACGACATCCAGGGCAACGGTGAGCCCCACCTGGGCAACTGGATCTCCGGCATCCCCTTCATCGACAACGCCCGCCTGGGCGACCAGAGCCTGCTGCCCGAGGAGTTCTCCACTGGTAATAAGGGCCATAACGTCTTCTACATGCTGCCCCTGCTCCTGGGCATCCTGGGCATCATCTGGCAGGCCCTTATGCAGCATATGGCCCACCCGCAGAGGGGCATACAGCAGTTCTGGGTGGTGTTCTTCCTCTTCTTCATGACAGGCATCGCCATTGTGCTCTACCTCAACCAGACCCCCGGCCAGCCTCGCGAGCGCGACTATGCCTTCGCCGGCTCCTTCTACGCCTTCGCCATATGGATCGGCATGGGCGTGGCTGCCATAGCGCGCCTGCTCTCCATGGCCATTGGCAAAAAAGCCAACGCCGCAGCCCCTGCCGGCTCCGAGACTGCTCACGACCCCGCCGCCGGCTACGCTCTGGTGCCCGCCGTGGTGGCCGCCATCGTGGGCCTGGCTGTGCCCCTGCAGATGGTGTCGCAGACCTGGGACGACCACGACCGCTCGCACCGATACACGGCCCGCGACTTCGGCATGAACTACCTCAACTCGCTCGACGAGAACGCCATCATATTCACCAACGGCGACAACGACACCTTCCCCCTGTGGTA
>CAZSHV010000134.1:0-5854 GCA_964606815.1 uncultured Bacteroides sp.
CAATCAGAGCCCTTATTTGAACCGCATTGCACCATGGTACAGCCCTACGTGAGGGTGTTATCCATTGCGCTTGTTTTGCGGCCGAACAGCCCGCTTCGGCCCTACAATTATGAATTGTGAATTATGTCATCGCGAAGCGCTTGGCGGAGCCAAGAATTATGAATTGAATTCTGTGACGGGGGTGAAGATGCCGCCCTCGACGGTCCACAGGGCGTAGGGGCTGGAGGCCGCGGCCACCACTTCGTCGAGATGGCTGCGGTTGGTGTCGGTGATGAAAATCTGGCCGAACTCGGGGCGCGAGGCGAGTTGCATGATGCGCGACACGCGGCTGGAGTCGAGCTTGTCGAAGATGTCGTCGAGCAGCAGCAGCGGGGCGGCTCCGGCGCTCTGGCGCAGGAACATATATTGGGCCAGGCGCAAGGCTATGGTGAAGGTCTTTGACTGGCCCTGGGATGCCAGGCGTCGCACGGGGAGGCCGTCGACGGTGAACTCCAGGTCGTCGCGGTGCGGCCCGGCCGTGGTGTGGCGCATCATCACGTCGCGGGCTCGGCGGGAATTGAAGAGATCGGTAAGCCGCGTGCCGGGCTCCAGGTGGGTGGTGTAGGTGATGTCGGGCGTCTCGGCGCCGCCGCTGATGGACGCGTAGTAGGGCCGGAAGATCTCGGTGAGTTTCTGGATATTTTCGCGGCGCATCTGGGCAATGACCTCGGCATCCATCTCCATCATCTGCTCGATGGCGAGGAAGAGCGAGGGGTCGGAGGCGCCGTCGCGCAGCAGGCGGTTGCGCTGGTCCAGCCCGCGGTTGTAGCGGATCAGGGCCGCCAGATATTGCGGCGAGGCCTGTGAGATGAGCATGTCGAGGAAGCGCCGGCGCTCCTCGCCCGCGCCCGTAATCAGGTCCATATCCGAGGGCGAGATCAGCACCAGCGGAAACTTGCCGATGTGCTCGCTCAGGCGGCGGTACTCCTTGCCGGTGCGTTTGAACGACTTGGGGCGGCCCACCTGCAGAGCCGCCGTGATGGTCTCCTCGGCCCCGGCGCGCGTGTATTGGCCCTGCACCATGGCGAAGGTTTCGCCCTGGGTGATGAGCATACTGTCCGGCGCACCAGTGAAGCTCTTGCAGAAGGAGAGGAAGTGGATGGCGTCGAGCAGGTTGCTCTTGCCCATGCCGTTGTCGCCGAGCAGGCAGTTGATCTTTGGCGAGAACTGCAGCGCGGCGGAGCGGATGTTCTTGAAATGCGTGATCGAGATTTCGCGCAGGATCATGGGCGGCCTAATGACAAAAGACGGGCGTTAACGCTGGCGGGCGAGGGCCTCGTTGAAGAAGGTGAGGTGATAGAGCACGGAGTTGGCCCAGTACTGGCGAGTGTGGGCGCCGGGGCGCGAGGTGTAGTCGTGCTTGATGCCTCGCTGCAGCAGCGCGGCGTGCAGGGCATCGTTGACGGGGGCGAAGAAATCATCCACGCCGCAGTCGATGGTGAGGTTGAGCGTGCCGGGCTCGAGGCTCTGGGCCAGAGTGGCCACGGTGTATTCATCCCAGCGGGCGGGGTTGGCGTCCTTGGGGCCGAGCCACTGCTCCATCTTCCACTTTTTGGGGAATGGGCGTATGTCCACGCCACCGCTCATGCTGCCGGCGGTGGAGAACACGTCGGGGTGGCGCATAGCCAGCCACAGGGCACCGTGGCCGCCCATGCTCAGGCCGGAGATGGCGCGCGAGGCCGCGGCGGGGATGGTGGGGAAGTTCGCGTCGACATAGGGCACGAGCTCGGTGATGAAGTGCGTCTCCATCTGCATGTCGGGGCGCTCGGGGGCGTCCCAGTACCAGGAGTCTTTGCCGTCGGGCATGACGATGACGAAGCCGTAGCGGTCGGCCAGCTCGGGCAGGTCGGGGCGCACGCGCAGCCAGGCCAGGTTGTCGCCGCCGAAGCCGTTGAGCAGGTAGACGGTGGGGAAGCGCTGGGCGGGGTCGATGCTGGTGGGCGTGATCACGGTCAGGTCCATGCCATCGGGCACCAGCTTGGTGGGTATTTTGACGAAGTTGACGTTAGCAGCCCAGGCCGCGGCGGCGGCCAGGACCAGCATCAGCGATGCTATGCACAAGCGTAGGCGTTTCATCTATAAGATTTTAGAGTAGGGAAATAGGCATCGGGGATGTGCTCCACGGTGTGGTTGGCCTCGGTGCCGGTGATAGAGACGATGTCGAAGCGGAACTGGTGGGGGAAGTCGTAGGTGCGCAGATACACGTCGGCGCTGGTGGTGATTCGTCGGCGCTTGCGCGAGTCCACGGCCTCCACAGGGTCGTAGTCGTCGCTGGTGCGCGTCTTCACTTCCACGAATACGATGTAATCGTCCTTCATGGCAATGATGTCCACCTCATAGTGGCCCATCTGCCAGTTGCGTTCCAGGATAGCGTAGCCCTGGGAGGCAAGCAGCCGAGCGGCTACTTCCTCGCCCCAGGCGCCTACGGCCTTGGTTTTCTTCCGCTCGGAGCTCACTTGGCCAGCAGCTCCTCGATTTTAGCCACCAGCGACGCGCGGTCCTGCGAGCCCACGGCGCGGATGTCGGCCTTCTTGCCGTCTTTGAAGAAGAGGATGGTGGGGAGCGACATCACGCGGTAGCGGCCGGAGAGCTCGCTCTCCTCGTCCACGTTGTACTTGCCGATCACCACGCGGCCCTCATACTCCTTGGCCAGCTCGTCGATCAGCGGGGCCATGCCCACGCAGGGGCCGCACCAGGTGGCCCAGCAGTCCACCACCACAGGCTGGCCGCTGGCTATTACATCAAATACATTCTCGTCGGTGAATACGTATGCCATAATTAGGTATATATGTGAGATTTATGAAAATCAATCTGTCTGCCCCTCCACCCCGCGCGGGGCTTCAGGCCCCCAAAGTTAGTGATTTTTTTCGTAAGGCGGAAGCCCGCGGGGCAAAAACGCGAGCCGCGTCGGCTGAATTTCTACTGGCCTGAATTTCTACAGGCCGCAGCGGCCGCAGCCCGAGCAGCCGTTGCACACCGGGCGCGAGCCGCAGTCCGCGCAGTGCTCCATGAACGTCGGCTCGTGGCTGGCTCCTGCCGCAGCGGCGCCGTCAAGGTCGAAGATGCTCCCGGGCGGGGGCGAAAGGCGGAAGGCCGGCTTGCCCCGGTCTCGGCTCAGCCCCGAGCGGAAGGCCTGCTGGCTCTGCACGCGCTTGGAGGGGATGCTGTAGGTGCGTCCGTCTTTGACGAACACGCTGCCCGTCTCCATGAAGCAGAAGCTCGCCCCGGCATGCTCGCACTGCCGGGCCAGAGACTCCACCCACTCGTAGTGGCAGGGGCGCGCGCCGTCGTAGTTCTCGCCGCCGCACACCACCTCCTCGATCTGCCCCGAGGCCAGATACGCCGACGCATCGACGGGCCCGATGAAAGGCGCGGCCATGAAGCCCTTGTGCCGCGCCGGGGTGTCAAGCAGCAAGGGCAGGCGCAGATCGGCCTGGCGCTGGTTCTCGCAGGTGACGGACAGCATCACGTTCTCGTAACCCTCGCCCCAGTCGGCGGCCAGGCAGCGGCGCATGCGGTGGGCGCGCTTGGTAAGTATGCGGAAGGCGATGTCGGGCCTCTGGCGCATGATGCTCCACGCCTCGTCGCGCCAAGCGTCGGCCTCCTCGATGAAGAAGTCGGTCGACAGCCCCACGTACAGCTCCATGCCCGAGGGCAGCTTCCAGCGCCCGCGCCGGTCGCGGCGCAGAGGCAGGTCGAAAGAGGCCGTGCGCGTCACCCGCGAGGTGTCCACGCCCCGCTTGCCGTCGAGATAGTACATATAGCAGTGGTCGCAGCCCTCGCTGATGCGGCGGCAGCCGTGCCACGGGTTCCAGATGATCATAATTAGTTGCAAATATACGCAACATTTCCATAAATACCAACTCATTGACTTTTGCAATGCCACAACGCAAAATCCCCCTCCCCGAAGGCTCGGAGAGGGGAATTTTGGTTTGAGTGCGCTATTGCGTCAGGATTTCGGTACGAGGAACACGCGGCGCAAGAGGTGAAGATTTCCGAAGTTATCGTCGAAGTCAAACTCTTCCCCGGTGTCGGCATCTTTTATTGTTTCGATGGTGTAGGCGGAGAGTTCATAATCGAGCTTCGTGCCGTCGGGCCCCACGAGCGTCATGGAGGTAGTGGGTAGCGGAGCGTAGTCCTCGGTGGCGAAGAGGTGGAGGTTCTCATCTGTAATGTTGAGATAGACTTCCTCTATCTCTCCTGACTCCACTCCCTCGATGACCCATTGGCTAAACGGGATGGTGAGGTGCTCGCCCTCGCGGGTGATCGGGGGGATGTCCACCGTCTCGGGCAGATTGTCCTCGGTGATTTCAGGCACGTTGAACAGATTAAGGGCGCCCTTGACATCCTCAATCGGCTCCTTGAACATCTTCGCGTCCTTAATCACCCAGTGGTACTTAGACTCAGGCTGCGCCCAGGGCGACTTGCTGTCAGAGATACAACGCTCGATGGTAGCCACACCCACGATGCTCGAGGTGGGGAAGGTCTCCATATCATCGAGGATGCCCATGAACTGATAGTTCTGTATATATCGCATCCAATGGAAAAACATATTTTCTGACTTAGAATCTGGAGTGGGGCGGCTGCTGGAGTGGATGAGCACGCGCTGGGGGGTGTTTTTCACCGCCCACGAGCGATTCTCAATATCCTTTAAGCCGCAGCTGATGAGCGTGGCCCAGGGCTGGCGAATTGAAATTGCTTTCATAGGAAAGGAATTAGGGGTAAAACAATAGAGGTTATTTGCGGTCGCGGCGCTTCTTCGTGAAGGAGTACAGGAAGTAGCTGTCGTATATCGAAGGCGTGCCGGGGGTGTGGGATGTGCCCTGCGAGCCCTGGGGCGTCGAGCTCGACGACTGCGAGGAGGAGGGGTTGAAGATATTGGAAAGGAAGTTGAACATATTAGCTTGTTTGGAAAGGTGAAGTCTTATATCGCAAAGATAGCGCGAGAATCCGCCCCCTGCCCCGTTTTGCAACCTTGCAATTAGAAGGATTGCCAGACGCGGCGCAGGCTCGGATGGCGCGACATGGCCGTGGGGTTGGTGCCTGGCTCGCCCTGCGGCACGGCGCAGCCCAGACTGTCGTAGAGCTCCTGCCAGAAGGCGGGAAGTCGACCCTCGGCGTCGAGGAAGTTCATCGGAGCGGAGGGGAACACAGCCGCGCTGTCGGCGTCGAGGTAGGTCAGCAGCACCAGCTCGGAGCAGTACACGGCGCTGTCGCCGGGGGCGAAGCGCCAGTCGTAGGGGCGGCCGTAGAGCTTAAGAGCGCGCCACGGCGCGGCCTCGGCCACACGGGTGTCGGCGTAGCGCATGGCCACAGTGGGCGCGCGGTCCAGAAACTCGCGCAGGGGCGTGAGCGTCACCCCGAGCCTCGGGGTGGCCTCGAGCACCAGGCGGCGCCCGTCCTTGAGGATGTATATGCCCACGTGATCGTAGGCCAGCGAGTCGGCCCCAGTGGCTGCAGCGATGGCGTCGGAGAATTCATCACCGCCGGCCACCTGAAACAGCAGGTCGCCGCTCTGCAGCGGGCTGCGGTCGGGCAGGCACGAGGCCAGCGCGCACAGGACGGCCGCGCACAAGGCATTAAGAGCCTGTCCCATAAAATATGTTAAAGCTGAGGTCGCATATATTGGAGTGATTTTGGAGGCGGCGGGAGGGAGCAATGCCGGCGCATTGTGACCGAGCGACGGCTTCAAAAGCGCCCAAGAGATGCGAAATATAGGTAATCAAAAAGTTAATTTTATTCATGTTATTAAGATATTTCAATCAGTGAAAGATTTCATCGCCTCGGCCATCCATTGGCATATTCGTCCGTGTTC
>CAZSHV010000135.1:0-5716 GCA_964606815.1 uncultured Bacteroides sp.
CGAAATTTCGATAAGTGTCGGTCGACGGACTGCCGCATTTCACGGCCTTGAGGGCAGTGCAACTTGAAAAGAGCAGCGGCAGAATCAGCAGATATAAATAGTGTCTCACTGAATATATGATGAGATTAATATGAGAGGACGGTCTTGCGGGAGACGTCGATCTTGAGGAGGATGAACAGCAGGATGGTGAAGCCCCAGAGCGATGATCCGCCGTAGCTGAAGAAGGGCAGCGGGATGCCTATGACGGGGCATAGGCCTATGACCATGCCTATGTTGATGCAGAAGTGGAAGATGAGGTACGAGGCCACGCAGTAGGCGTAGACGCGGCCGAAGGTGGTGGGCTGGCGCTCGGCTATGCTGACCACGCGCAGGATCAGGGCCAGGAACAGGGCCACGACGAGCATGGTGCCCCAGAAGCCTTCCTCCTCGCCGATGGTGCAGAAGATGAAGTCGGTGTGCTGCTCGGGCACGTACTTGAGCTTGGTCTGTGTGCCTTCGAGGAAGCCTTTGCCCAGCAGTCCGCCGGAGCCGATGGCTATCTTGGACTGGTTGACGTTATATCCGGCGCCGCGCAGGTCTTGCTCAATGCCGAGCACCACCTTGATGCGCATCTGCTGGTGGGGCTGCAGGTGGTCAAAGGCGATGTTGACCATGAACATAAAGAGGACGGAGAACGCGGCGGCGGCCACGGGCAGCAGCAGCTGGGCCATGCGGGTGCGCATCCATTCGAAGACGATATACAGGCATGCCACGGCGATGATGCCGAGCATGATGGGCATGCCGGGGAGCTGGAGCGGGGTGAAGGCTCCGAGCAGGCCGAGGACGGCTCCGCTGCCGGCGAAGAAGAGGGCGACGTTGCGCGTCACCTCCATGCGTCGGCGACCATAAATGATGAGCATGCTCACGATCATCACCATCACGCCCGTGAGCACGGAAAACTCGCCGGCGGGTATGCCCATCACCTCTGTCTCAGTGAACTTGATGGTGACCACGAAGATAGTGACCGAGAGCACGGCCGCGAACAGCACCAGTCCGCTCATGCCCTCGCGATATAGCACGAAGAAGAGGGAGAGGAAGACCAGAGCCGAGCCTGTCTCGTTCTGCGCCAGAATCAGTAGCACTGGCAGCAGGATGATGAACAGCGCCTTGGCGTAGTTGGAGAGCTTGGCGTTGAGCTGGAAGTTGTATCCGCTGAAGAGCTTGGCCAGGGCCAGAGCCGTGGCCGATTTGGCGAATTCGGCCGGCTGCAGGCTCACGGGGCCGAAGACCAGCCAGGAGTGCGAGCCCTTGATGTCGGGCGCCAGGAATGGCGTGATCAGCAGCACGAACATCAAGATGCCATATATGAGGTAGGCATAGGTGTCGTAGACGCGGGCGTCGACCAGCAAGAGCACCATGCCGAGGACGAAGCTGAGGAGAATCCAGATGATCTGCTTGCCGGAGTTTTCGCTGAACGAGAAGATGCTGGCGTCATCGAAGTCGTAGCACGCGGCGTAGATGCTGATGGCGCCGAAGGTGACCATAATCAGATATATGATCACCGTCGGCCAGTCGAGGCTTGCGAATATCGAGGCTGCCGCGCTACTGTTTTTTGGGCTTTGTTGCATAGAAAATGGTAGAATTGAGCATCCTCTCCTCCACGCCCTTGCGCTGGGGCGAGATGGAGCCGTTGAGGTATTTTTCCATCACGAGCGAGCCGATGGGCACGCCGTAGGTGGCGCCGAAGCCGGCGTTCTCGACGTAGACGGCCACGGCGATGCGGGGATTGTCGTAGGGGGCGAAGCCCATGAAGGCCGAGTGGTCGCGGCCGTGGGGGTTCTGGGCCGTGCCAGTCTTGCCGGCCACGTCGATGCCCGGTATGGCCGCTCCGCGGCAGGTGCCGCCGGTGACGGCCCCGCGCATGCCCTCGGCGATCTCCAGATAGTGCTGCCCGCGGATGGTGGGGTAGCGCTTCTCCAGAAGGCTGTCGGGCATTACGGTGTCCTGGATTTCTTTCACCACGTGGGGGGTGATGAACCAGCCGCGGTTGGCGATGGTGCTGGCCAGGTTGGCGATTTGCAGAGGGGTGGCGAGCACCTCGCCCTGGCCTATGGCCACGGAGATGATGGTGTTGGCGCTCCAGCGACCCTCCTTATAGAATTTGTCGTAGAACTTGGCGTTGGGGATGAAGCCTCGGCTCTCGGAGGGCATGTCGATGCCTAGACGGTAGCCGTAGCCCATGGATACGAGGTGGTTCTTCCAGATTTCGAAGGCTTTGTCGGGCGCGCCGTATTTGGAACGCTTGTCGATCATGTTCTTGAATCCCCAGCAGAAGTAAGCGTTGCACGACGTGGCCAGAGCCGGCTTCAGGGGCAGCGGGGAGCCGTGGGAGTGGCAGCCCACGCGCAGCGACCCGTTGACGTAGCCATGGTAGCAGGGGAAGGGTGTGGAGGGGACGATGATGCCCTCCTCGAGGAAAATCAGGCCCTGGGTGGGCTTGAAGGTAGAGCCGGGAGGGTAGGCGGCCTGTATGGCGCGGTCGAAGAGCGGCGAGGCGGGGTCGGCAGCCAATTTGGCATAGTTAGCGCCGCGCTCGCGGCCCACGAGCAGCGTGGGGTCGAAGCCCGGCGTGGAGACCATGCACAGCACTTCGCCCGTAGCGGGCTCGATGGCCACCACGGCGCCGCGCTTGCCCACCATCAGGCTTTCGGCGTACTCCTGCAGCTTGATGTCGAGGCTGAGCTTGAGGTCGCGGCCAGAGATTGGGGCCACGTCGTGCTTGCCGCCGTCGTATCGGCCCTGGATGCGGCCGTGGGCGTCGCGGATTAGAATCTCCACGCCCTTGACGCCGCGCAGATACTCCTCATAGCTTCGCTCCACGCCCAGGTCTCCGCAGTAGTCGCCGGGAGCGTAGTATTCGTCGCGCTCGATGTCCTTGGCCGAGGCCTCGCGGATGTTGCCCAGCACGTGGGGGGCGGCCAGGTGGTTGTACTGGCGCAGTATGCGCTTCTGTATGAAGAAGCCCGGGAATCGGTAGAGCTTCTCCTGCAGGCGTCCGTAGTCCTGGGCCGATAGATGGCTGATGAGTTTCTGGGGGGTGTATGACGAATAGCCCGGCGCGCGCTTCATCTCCGTGAATCGGTCGTTGAGCTGCTTGGGGGTGATGTGGAGGGTGGCGCAGAAGTCGAGGGTGTCGAATTCATGGGTGTCGCGTGGTATGAGCATGACGTCGTAGGAGGGCTGGTTGTAGACCACCAGCTCGCCGTTGCGGTCATAGATCAAGCCGCGGGAGGGGTATATGGTTTTGCGCAGGAACGCGTTGGTGTCGGCGCTTTTCTTATATTTGGAGTCGGCTATCTGGAGGCTGAAGAGCCTGCCGCAATATATGAGGGCTATCACCAACAGAAAACCGCAAATCACGTATTTGCGACGTTCCAGATTATAGTCTTTTCTCATTTCGGTGTGATATGACGGAGTCGAGGGCGTAGATGATGATAAAGGTGTAGGCCGAGCTGCAGATCACGCACAGCAGCCAGCGCAGCGGGTCGAACAGGGCGAAGGCGTCGACGGTGAAGAGCACCACGAAATAGGCCACTACCATGGTGATGGTGAACTTCAGGAACGCCGGCACGCCCATGCTGCGCAGCGAGGGGGAGAGGCCGGCCAGGTCGTCGTCGCGCTGCACGTAGAGGTGGAACAGGGGCTTGCGGGCGAAGCTCAGCAGCGTGCAGCAGAGGGCGTTCATGCCGGGGGTGTCGGAGAAGACGTCAACGGCCAGGCCCAAGAGGAAGCCCAGGGCCACGGAGAGATTGGTGTTCCACGTCACGGGCATGGAGATGATGTAGTAGATGAACACCAGGGGCACAGCCACGGAGAATAGCACCAGATTGTTGAAGACAACGATCTGGGCCAGGAGCAGCAGAAGGAATCCTATGAGGAATTGTATTACGGTTTTCGACATATTGATTCAATAATTCACGGTGCCCGTGGGTGATGCAGGCCTCGGGGAGGGCCTTGGTTGGGTGTCAGCGCGAGGTCTCCTGTCGGTCGGCCTCCTCGAGCTCGGAGAGCTCCTGCTGCTGGGTGTTGATCACCACCTGCACGTTGGAGAGGGTGGTGAAGTCGGTGGCGAGTTTAACTTTGAGGGTGAAGAAGTTTTCGTTGTGGCGCTGGTCGTCGGCGATTACGGTGCCCACAGGGATGCCGGCGGGGAAGACGGCTGAATATCCCGATGTCACGACAGTGTCGCCGGGGTGGTAGACGGTGTGACGCGGCAGCTCCTCGAGCAGGGCCACGGTGGGGTCCTGACCGTCCCAAACCAGGGAGCCGAAATGGTCGCTGCCTTTGATTTTGCACGAGAGGCGGAAGTCGGGGTTGAGCAGCGAGATCAGGCGCGCGGAGTTGGGGCCGCAGACGTTGACGATGCCCACCACGCCGTTTTGGTCGATGACGCCCATCTCGGGGCGTATGCCGTCGTTGGCGCCGCGGTTGATGGTGATGTAGTTGTTGGGGCGCGCGATGGAGTTCTTGATGACGTGGGCCACCACGAAGTCGAATTTCTTCACCGGCTCGAAGGGGAGGGTATCGTGGGTGCGGGCGTATTCCTCCTGGGCGCGGGTCAGGGCCTCGCGCAGGGCCAGGTTCTCGGCCTGCAGGTCGGCGTTGCGGCGGTTGAGGTCTTCGTTGATGTCGCGCAGGGCGAAGTAGGAGGTGACGCCGTTTTGAGCCTTGTATACGGCCGACGCGGCAGCCGACGCGGAGGTGAGGTAAAGATGGTGCTGATACGGGTTGCCTTGGAGCAGCAGCCAGCAGCTCAGCCCTGTGAAGAGGGCAAAGACGAACCATTTGCTGTTGCGCAGCAGGAAGGATAACAGCTCTTGCATCGGTGGGGTGAGGGGGCGCGCCGTGAAAGTCCGCGAGCGGCCCGGCCTCTGAAGACCGAGCCGCCGGCGGATGTGGGATTAGCGGATCAGGAACGAGAACTTGTCGATGTTGCGCAGGGCCACGCCGGTGCCGCGGGCCACGGCGAGCAGGGGATCCTCGGCCTTGTGGAACTGGATGCCGATCTTGTCGGTGAGGCGCTTGTCAAGGCCGCGGAGGTTGGCGCCGCCGCCGGCCAGGTAGATGCCGTTGCGCACGATGTCGGCGTATAGCTCGGGCGGGGTCTGCTCCAGGGCGGAGAGCACAGCGGCCTCGATCTTGGAGATAGACTTCTCGATGCAGTGGCTGATCTCCTGGTACGACACGGGCACCTCCATGGGCAGGGCCGTCATCTGGTTGGGGCCGTGCACGATGAAGTCCTCGGGCGGATTCTCAAGCTCGGTGAGGGCCGACCCCACGTTCATCTTGATGGCCTCGGCTGTGCGCTCGCCCACCTTCACGTTGTGCGCGCGGCGCATGTGGCTCTGGATGTCGTCGGTGAGGTCGTCGCCGGCGATCTGTATGCTCTTGTTGCTGACGATGCCGCCAAGGGAGATCACGGCGATCTCGGTGGTGCCGCCGCCTATGTCCACGATCATGTTGCCCTCGGGGGCGGTGACGTCAAGACCTATACCCAGGGCCGCGGCCATAGGCTCGTAGATCATGTAGACGTCGCGGCCGCCGGCGTGCTCGGAAGAGTCGCGCACGGCGCGAATCTCCACCTCGGTAGAGCCGGAGGGGATGCCCACCACCATGCGCAGGGAGGGGGAGAACCAGTTGTTCTTTGAGCTGGCCTTCTTGATCAGGCCGCGGATCA
>CAZSHV010000136.1:0-5584 GCA_964606815.1 uncultured Bacteroides sp.
AAAATAGTCCCCTATTTTTATATACCCTCCCCCTCATCTACTCTTATATATTTTTTATATAGTCGGAGTAGAAGTGTCAGAACGAGGTATGTAATATGCTTTGCAAAGTTAAACCTAATATTTGTAATATGCAAATTTATATGCAAATATTTATCTGCACTTCTGCCGTCGTCCGCCCCATATTTGCAGAAATAGGGGTAGGAGCGGGGTATGCGTGGACAGTGGACAAAGGCTAAAACGCTGACTGCCAAACATATAACTTCTCCAAAGTGTCCATTCATTGATTTACAGCCAGTTACGAGCCTTTTAACATATCCTATCACATTACTCCCTCCAAATCGTTAAAACATTAAGCAAAACAGCACGTATCGCCTACAATATCGCATTTTACATTTTTTAACGTGGGACTTTCGTCAAGATGGGGACTTATAGCCAGGATATGCTTGATTTTCGACTACAACTGTATAGTGGTGTAAAAGAGAGAAAAGAAATAAAGAAAGATGTAGATAAGATTATAAGAGAGAACAGGAAAGCATAGGAAAGCATAGGAAAGTAGAGGAAAGTAGAGGATAGTATAGGATAGTTTAAGAGTGTATATGATAGTATCAAAGAGTAACGAATAGTAGGTCCGAACGGTCGGTTCGGCTGTGAATACGCCATAAAACGCTGAGTATAAAGAAGTAGGGTCGCCACCTGTGGCGACCGCCAGGATGGATAACACCCGCAAATCCAGAGATTGTGTTGCTATAACAATCGCCTCACCCCGGCCGAACCGACCGTTCGGCCCGACATCATGGCGGTATAGATAGTGTTACCTATGCGTAATCGCTTGATTATCAATCAATGGACACTTTGCTGCACTTAAATATCTGAATCACTGGTGTTTAACCTCTGTCCGTTGTCCACTGTCCACCCTACCTACCATTTTTTTATTCATTCACTAACGCCAATGGGCACATATCGTTGCGTTTTTATCCCGACTATCTTCGGTAGGGGGCGTAGATCTCTACGGCTTTCTGCTTGGCCCGCTCTATTTCATCGGGGGTACGACCTGTCACGCCGTATTCGCTGAGCTGCGGTATGCGGACAACTGTGCCGGGGCGTGCGCCGTCGGGGTTGCCAAGCTTGTCGCTGTTGGCCAAGTAGATATATACCCAGTATTCCATCTGTCCGTAGTGTTCGCGGGCCATGGTGGTAAGGAAGCGGTTGCGGCGTATGGTGTCGTTGACCACGGCGGGTGCGGGTTGCTGCGCTGGTTCTTCAACGGCTGGAGCGGCTGCGGTGTCGGGATGCTCTTCGATGAGCACAGAGTCGGGTAATGTTGCGGGCACAGCTGCCAGGTCTGTTTGCTCCTCAACTGCGGCCACTGCTTCGGGGGCCAGCCAAGCGTCGATGCGCGGCTGGAGGAAATATCCCGCGGCGATGCCAAGAATCAGGCCTATGGCCAGGCCCGTGATGAGCCAACCCCAGTGGAAGCGCGAGGGCTGCTCGTAGGTGATGAACGGCGTCTCCTCGTCTTCGTCATGCACATGCACAAGGCGAATCTCGCGTGTGGGCGGATTCGCAGGTTCAGAGGGTTCTGCACGCTCAGCAGGTGTCTCGGGGGTCTCTGGTTGCGGTGTTTCTGCTTCTACAGCTACAGGTTCTTCAGGTTCAAGTTCGGGAGCGGAAGGTTCAGCAACTTCTGTCTCGGGCGTCTCTGCCTCCGCAGCTTCATTAGGTTCGAATCCAGCACGGATTCCATCCTCCTCTTCATGAGAATCCTCCTTTGCTGGCTCTTCCGTTGGCTCTTCCGTTTGCTCTTCGGGAGCAGGCTCGTCTTCCAGCACTACGCCGTCGGCAATCTCCACGGGCTCGAAGAAGGCGAACGGAGCGTTGACCTCGTCGGCCAGCGTGGCATCGGGCTGAAACACTATATCGCCATCAGCCGTGGCGGAAAAAGCGCCGAGGCCTTTTATTTTAGCCACTCCACCGGCTGCGAGGGTGTCGGTCACTGCAGCGATAAGGGCGCGCAGGAAGCTGTCGGCAGCCTGACGTTTTGTGCCGGTCTTCTCGGCAATCTCCGCGGCGAGGGCCTGGAGGGTCACGGGAGTGTTATCCATTCTTCACAGCGTTTTTTAGAGCTTGGCTCGGGGTGAATTCAATATCGATATGCGGGGGCGTGAGCAAGCGTCGTCCTGTGGAAGGGTCAACGGTGACTGCTTCTTCGTGCTTGACGCCCGCGAATGTGCCCAGGCGGGGGAGAGCCACGGTGCGCAGCGATGAGCAATGCTCGCGGAGGGCTTCGACGAAGGCCGCTGTTAGGGCGGAAGCCGTGGCGGAGTCGATGCCGGCTGCTGTGGCGATTGTGGTGTGGAGGGATTTGGATTCCATAGGCTGGCTGTCAGATTATGGTGATGATATCGGAGAGGGCTGTGGAGAAATGCCGCGACTTGCGCTCGCTGCGTATGTGCGGGGCAAGAGGCGAGAACGATGCTGTGTGCACCTTCTCGAAAGTGGCGGCGGAGGTGTTGATATGGTCGAGCACGCTCATCAGGCGGTCGCGCTTGGCTCGCTCATCGGCATCGATGAAGAGTGAGGGCTGCGCGCTGTCCTTTGGCACGATCTCGTTGATCATGATGCCGGCCTTCTTATAAGCGAATCCGCGACGGAAGATGCGGCGCAGGGCTTCGACAGCCGCGCTGGTGATGGCCAGGGTGTCGTCGGTGGGCTCGGGTAGGGATACGGTGAATGTGTTGTAATACTGCGGCTCGTCGGGGCGGAAATGGTTGGTGTGGATGAAAACACTCACGGTGACTGCGCAGATCTGATTGCGACGCAGCCGCTTGCCTACATTGCCGGCGAATATGGAAATGGCGGCGCTGAGGTCGTCGAAGGTGGTGATGGATGGCTGGAACGAGCGCGAGCAGCACATCTGCTTCTGGTCTCTGGGGGCGTGGTCAATGTCGATGCAGGGTGTGCCGTTCAGCTCCTGCCATGTGCGGCGGAGCACGACGTTCTGCGTCTTCATATAGTCGTCCGTAAGGTCGGCCAGGTCGAGGGCCGTGCGAAGTCCCAGACCGGAGAAGCGTTTAGAGAGTCTGCGCCCCACGCCCCATACGTCGCCAATGTCGGTAAGCTGCAGGGCCTTGCGGCGTTTGGCCTCCGTGTCTATCACGCATGCCCCCTTATAGCCGGGGAATTTCTTGGCGAAGCGAGCGGCCACCTTGGCCAGGGTGCGGGTGGGGGCGAGGCCCACGCTGGTGGGGATGCCCGTGCAGCGGCGCACACGGTGCACCAAGGCTCTGCCGAAGTCCTGCAGGGCGTCAGGCTTGATATCGCCGGGGCGGAAGAATGACTCGTCGATGGAATACACCTCCACCTCCGGGGCCATCTCGGAAAGGATGCTCATTACTCGGGCCGACATGTCGCCGTAGAGGCGGAAGTTGCTGGAGAAGACGCGCACGTTGTAGCGGTCCACAAGGTCGCGCACCTGGTAGAGAGGCACGCCGCGAGTGATGCCGATGGCCTTGGCCTCGTTCGACATGGCCACAGCGCAGCCGTCGTTGTTGCTGAGCACCACCACAGGCACGCCTCGCAGCGAGGGGTTGAAGACCCTCTCGCACGACACGAAGAAATTGTTGCAGTCAATCAGGCCGTACATGGTGTAAGCTCAGCAGAGTAGGGGATTAATGGCGGCGCGGACGCCTGTTATATTTTATAGTATGCGTGACCACGCCCCACACCTCAAAGCGCTGGGCGGGGGTGACGAGGATGGGGTCGAAGCTCTCGTTGGAGGGAATCAGCCACACGGCGCCGGGCTCGAGCTTGATGCGCTTGAGCGTGAACTCGTCATCGATGCAGCACACGGCCAGGTCGCCGTTCATGGGCTCGAGCGAGCGGTCTATGACCACGATGTCGCCGGGCTCTATGCCCTCGTCGATCATGGAGTTGCCGCTGACGCGGCCGTAGAACGTGGAGGCTGGATGCTTGACGATCTCGCGGTTGAGGTCGATGCTTTCGTCCATGTGGTCCTGCGCAGGAGATGGGAATCCGGCCTGTATGCCTTGGTCGGCATAAGGCAGGGGCATTGAAGAGGAGAGGTCTGGACTTATGATGGTGACCATAAGGGGGGGATGTGTCAGTCTATGAGTTTATCGCGGAGGGCGAAGCGCGGACGGTGCTTCACCTCCATAAATATCTTGCCTATATACTCGCCCACCACGCCTATGCTCATCAGCACCAGGCTGCCCAGGAACCACACCGACAGCATCAGCGACGACCAGCCCGACATGGTGTCGTAGAAGAAATGGGCGATGAACACCCACAGAGCCACGGCCACGTCAAGCAACATCAGCACCAGCCCCACCATGAATATCATGCGTATGGGTTTGGCGGAGAAGGATGTGATACCGTCGATAGAGAAGCTGATCATCTTGCTCAGCGGATACTTCGACTCGCCGGCCACGCGCGGGGCGCGGTCGTAGGTCACCTGGGCCGTGTCGAGGCCTATCTGGGGGATGATGCCGCGCAGGAAGAGGTTGCTCTCGCCGTAGTCAGCGAGCAGCTCTATGGCCCTGGAACTCATCAGACGATAGTCAGCATGGTCGTAGACGGTATCGAGCCCCATAGCCTTCTGAAATCGGTAGAACGCACGGGCTGAGGTGCGCTTGAACCACGTGTCAGTGGCCCTGGAGCCGCGCACGCCGAAGACGATCTCCTTGCCCTCGTTGTAGAGCTTCACCATCTCGATGATGGCATCCGGGTCGTCCTGCAGGTCAGCGTCGATGCTCACGGCTGCGTCGCACATGGGCTGGGCCGTCAGCAGGCCCGCCAGCAGGGCGTACTGGTGTCCTCGGTTGTGGGCCAGGGAGATGCCCTTGATTCGGGCGTCGGCTTGGTGCAGCTCGGTGATAACCTGCCACGTGCCGTCGCGGCTGCCGTCGTTGCTGCACAGCACAAAGCTCTGGGGCGATGCCAGGCCTTGGGCGGCCATGCGGTCGAGCACCTGCAGCAGCTTGGGGGCGGTGATGGGTAGGGCCTGCTCTTCGTTGTAGCAAGGCACCACGATGGCGATAACGGGCGGTTTCATGGGCTGGTGTTTTAGGCGATAGGAGGGAGAATAAACGCGCCCGGGGAGTCGGCCCCCCAGGCGCGGAGAAGTCGGATTAGTAATTACGGGCTATGATGACGCGGCGCGCGGAGGGCTTGCCGGTGACCATGCACACGCCGGGGGTGTCGTCGCCGTCGAGGGGGATGCAGCGTATGGTGGCCTTGGTCTCCTCCTTGATGCGCTCCTCGGTCTCGGTGGTGCCGTCCCAGTGGCAGAGGAAGAAGCCGCCGTCCTCGATGCGCTTCTTGAACTCCTCGTAGCTGTCGCAGACGTAGGTGCGCTCCTGGCGCATGCGCAGGGCCTTCTGGTAGATGTTCTTCTGGATGTCCTCCAGAAGCTGAGCCACATGCTCGGCGATGCCGTCGAGGGGCACGATCTCTTTCTCCAGAGTGTCGCGGCGCATCAGCTCCACGGTACCGGCCTCGATGTCGCGGGCTCCGATGGCCAGACGCACGGGCACACCCTTGAGCTCATAGTCGGCAAACTTGAAGC
>CAZSHV010000137.1:0-5563 GCA_964606815.1 uncultured Bacteroides sp.
TACCGAGCGACAGCACGATACCGGCGATACCGCTCATGGTGAGCACGGCCTGGAAGGATGCCAGGATGCCGATGGTGAAGAAGAGGTTGCACACCAGGCAGAAGTCGGCGATCAGGCCGGGGATCAGACCGTAGAAGGCGATCATGAAGATGGCCAGAAGCACCAGAGCCACGACGAAGGAGATGAAACCAGCCTGGATGGCCTGGGCGCCGAGGCTCGGGCCGATCACCATGTCGGAGATGATGTTGACCTTGGCAGTCATCTCACCGCTCTTGATCACGTTGGCGAGGTCTTTAGCTTCCTCGATAGTGAAGTTGCCGGTGATGGACGACTGGCCGCCCTCGATAGCGTCGTTGACGGCGGGGGCGGAGTAGACCTGGTCGTCAAGCACGATTGCGATGGGACGATGGCCGTCGGCAGCGTTGGCAGCGGTGATGCGCGCCCACTGGCGAGAGCCTTCGGCGTTCATGCGCATGGAGACCTCGTTGCCGCGCAGCTGGTCGTAGTTGGAGCTTGCGTCGGTGACCACTCCGCCTTTGAGGGCGGGCTCGCCTGCAGTGGTGCGCAGGGCGTAGAGAGCGTAGCCGATGGTCACTTCCTTCTCCTTGCCGTCAGTGTCCTGCACGGTGCGGGTCTCGGGCTTGACGCCCCAGCGGAGCACGAGGTCGCCGGGGAGGATGCTCTTAGCGAGGTTGGAGTTGACGACCTCGTTGAAGGCGCTCATCTCCATGGGGTTCTGCAGGTAGCCGAGCATGACGGTCTGGCCGTAGCCCTGCTGGTTGGTCTGTGCCATCTGCTCCACGATAGCTGCGAAGGGAGCGGCGTTGAGGGTGGAGTCGGCCATAGCGCGCTGCGCGAGCTGAGCCATGGGGGCCAGCACCTCGCTCACGCGGTAGGTGTTATAGAAAGCCAGCGAAGCCGAGCGCTGCAGAAGGTCGCGCACCTGGCTGTGATCCTTGACGCCGGGGAGCTCGAGGAGCACCTGGCCGTCCTTACCCTGGAGCACCTGGATGTTGGGCGACACCACGCCGAACTGGTCGATACGCTTGCGGAGCACGCTGTTGGCAGCGGTCTCGGTGATGGATTTGACTTTATCTTTGAGCTTGGCCACCACCTCGGCGTCGGAAGCGCCGGAGGGCACGAGGTTGTCCTTGAACACGACAGACATGTCGATGTCAGGCTCGGCGGCGCGGTACTGCTGCACGAAGGCGGTGAGAAGGTTGTCAGCCTGATGGTTGGCCACGAGCACCTGGGCGGTGTCGATAGCGGCCTCGAAGACGGGGTCCTTGGCCTTGTTGGAGATGGAGCGAAGCATGTCGGGGATGTCAACCTCGAGTATGACGTTCATACCGCCCTTGAGGTCGAGGCCGAGGCCCACGCCCCAGCGACGCACGTCGTTGAGCGTGTAGAGGCCCATGTACACTTTTTCTTCGCCAACCGAGTCCATGTAGTGCTTGTAGGCTTGGTTGTAGGCCGAGTCGTCGTTATTGCCCGAGGCATTGAGTGCGTACTGCTCCGCGCGGCTCTCATATTTCGACGAGACGAACGAGAAGGAGAGATAGAAAAGGCACACAATTACCAGGAAGATGGCTATAATGCCGGCAACGACGCTGCCTAATTTTCCTTTGTCTTGCATGATTTAGAAAATATGATTTAATTGGTTGTTAATATTCAAATTAAGCAATCAGCCCGCAAATTTAAGATTTTTGCGCGACTTAACAAAGTTTAAGGTTGATTTTTGAGAAAAATTAACCGCCTAAAATAGGCTCATTCAGGCCTTCGAAACGATGTCACTAATCGAGGTCAAGCGGTATGTATGCCAAATATCAAGTGTGACCTTATCGAAACCATCCGCCACCTGGCAGATGAATTCCAAATCAAAGACCATGCGGTACTCTGTGGCTGAGTTCTTTTTATTCTGGTATTCTCCCACGTGAATGGATTTAATAAGATACAAATCTCTTACTCCCTTTCCTTTAATATAAGGCATAAAATACCGAAGATGGAAAAGGTCAATAGTTGACGGGAACCTTTTTCCTGTAAAATATACTGCATTGCCTTGACTCTCAAATGACTTCTCTCTTTGTTTGTTCACGAGACCTACCAAAACACGTTGTGCGAGGAGTTCATTTGGCATTGCACCTGTTAAGCTACGATAAGAAGTTAGGGGTTCCGATGTCATGGAACGTTCTGCCAATGCGGTGTCACCATACTCTTCGAACACATCAAACAAATTCAATTGCAGCGTGTTCGCCATAATTTTCGAAGTTTGCGTCTTCCTATCTTTAACGGCTACCAGTTTACTTTGGGCATGTTGAATCTGCATTACTCCTTGATGGTAATCTGGGAGAACCTGTGGGTTTTGGCGTTCTATTTCGTTAAATAATCGGATTAATGAGCGACCTATAGCCCACGCCATATTCACTGGGACTGCATTACCAATTTGCTTATATCTTTCTATGATGGTTCCTTGAAAAACCCAGTTGTCAGGAAAAGTTTGTATACGAGCGTATTCTCTGACGGACAAAGGCCGAGTGTATAACGGATGGCATCTCTCGGTCTGCTTTTGGGCAGGGGAACACGTCAATGTCAAAGAAGGCTCATCCAGAGAAAGGCGTCTTGCCATTCCGGTCTTACCTCCGCCTAAAAGCCAACTACCACCCATATATTCTCTTGCGACAGCTTCGGGAAGATTTCTCCAATCTCCACCCTGCGGAACGAGTTCAAGGACCTTTTGTTTTTTTTCGGGGTACCGACTGCCCTCGGACTCGGGAACAGGCGTGTCATATATGACACTTTCATAAAATGCATCGCGTAAAGTTAGTACACGGCTATATGGGGAGGGCCATTGAAATGAAACATAAGGGGCAATATCATTCCTGATTGCAATTAGAATGATCCTCTCTCTCTTCTGTGGCACCTGGTACATGACGGCCTTAATGACTCTTGGGGGCACAAGAGTATAACCTAATTCCGCTATGACATTACAAATTGTCTGAAATGTACGTCCTCCATCATGAGATACGAGACCCTTTACGTTTTCGCACATAAACACTTTAGGGTTTATCTCTTTGACGGCGCGCGCTAACTCAAAGAACAGAGTACCTCGAATATCATTGAACCCTCCCTGCTTACCAGCAAAAGAAAAGGCTTGACACGGAAATCCGCCAGATAGAAAATCCACTTTGTCGCGAAGTGGGCTGAAGTCAATATGCCTAACATCGCCCTCAATGATATTCCATTCGGGTCGATTAACTCTTAATGTCTTACAAGCAAAAGACTCAAACTCATTGAGAAGCACATGTTTAAACCCAGCCTTTTCCATGCCGAGAGCCATTCCTCCGCCACCTGCAAAAAGCTCTACCGAAGTAAAATTACGTAATGGTAGCACATCGAGCTCTTCGTCCCAATTGCTGTTGACCATTGCTTTTACCTCTGGAATGTCGACCAAGTCCTCCATTCGAAAACCACGTATTCCGTGGTTATCGTATGAAGTCGGATATACTCCTTTGTCAGCCCAACCTTTAGTTGTTGCATTGGAGGTTCCCGTTAATGCCGCGAGATTATTCTCTGATATAAACATTATATGGATCCTTTCATTTCAATTTCTTCTGCTATCTCTTTGACTTTCGCATTTATAAGTTGGCTTCCGTCTATTTTTTCGTCCTCCACCACTTCTCCGAATGCCTTTGATAAACGATAATAAAAATTCTTATCTCCAGTTAGACGATTCCAAAAATCGACTCCACAATACACCGGATAATGGGAACTCACCATTTTATAATTTGCGGACAAATCACGCTGATCACCATATAGCACTCCGACTATTAGATCGTCTATTTGCAAGGGAAGTTTGTCGAGGCGCGCTTTTCCGATAAGATACTTGAAATGGCCCAAAATAGTTGCCACATCATCTCTATTGATGGTTTGTGGACCAGCTTTGAGCTGGCAGTATTTTCTACGTCCATCGATTGCGTCAATGAATTCTATATCTATACCTTCTATTGCTGAAGCATTTCCGATTACTTCTTCCAAACTCGAAATGAATATCTGTATATTCTGCCCGAAACTTGTATTTATGCTTGTTCCCAATATCCGCGGGTAAAGTAAAGCCTTCGCCAAAGACATCGGACTGGTATCACCACAAAGGAATGCGGCAAGATAATTAATCAAAAAAGGGTTTATATTGAAATCCTTCAATTTCAGCTTTGTAAGCTGTTTTATATGATTGGGAATAATAATTGTGCGGAAGTAATTTTTTCCGCTCTCAATTATTGCATCCATTTTTAACTTATCCATCTGAGCATTGATTGATTTCTTAACAAATAATAATTCCTCATTAGTGGTGGCTTACTTGTGGGGGTAGTCGACGGTGTAGTGGAGGCCGCGGCTTTCTTTGCGCTCTTTGGCCTGGCGCATAATCAGATAGCCGACGTTTATGATGTTGCGCAGCTCGCAGATCTCGCGGGATGCTTTGGAGCATTTGAACAGGCGCTCGGTCTCTTCGTAGAGGATGTCCAGGCGGTTCCAAGCTCGGTCGAGGCGCAGGTTGGAGCGCACGATGCCGACGTATGTGCCCATGATCTGGCCTACCTCCTTGATGCTCTGGGTGATGAGCACCATCTCCTCGGGGTGGCGCGTGCCCTCGTCGTTCCAAGCGGGGATGTCGTCGCGCAGGGAAATGTGGGCGATGGCCTCGGAGGCATGGCGGGCGGCAGCGTCGGCGTAGACCACAGCCTCGATCAGCGAGTTTGAGGCCAAGCGATTGCCGCCGTGCAGACCGGTGCAGGAGCATTCGCCGATGGCGTAGAGGTGGCGTATGCTCGACTCGCCGTTGAGGTCCACCTTGATGCCGCCGCAGAGGTAGTGGGCAGCGGGGGCCACGGGGATGTAGTCTTTGGTAATATCGATGCCCAGGGAGAGGCATTTGGCGTAGATGTTGGGGAAGTGGCGGCGCGTCTCCTCGGGGTCTTTGTGCGTGACGTCGAGGTAAACGTGGTCGTCGCCGTGGAGCTTCATCTCGCTGTCGATGGCGCGGGCCACAATGTCGCGGGGCGCGAGGGAAAGGCGGGGGTCGTATTTATGCATGAACTCCTCGCCGCGGAGGTTGCGCAGCACGGCGCCGTATCCGCGCATGGCCTCGGTGATGAGGAAGGAAGGGCGGTCGCCGGGGTGATAGAGGGCCGTGGGGTGGAACTGTATGAACTCCATATCCTGCACCGTGCCCTTGGCGCGATAGACCATGGCGATGCCGTCGCCGGTGGCCACCAAGGGGTTGGTGGTGGTCTGGTACACGGCTCCGCAGCCGCCGGTGGCCATCACGGTGACGCGGGCCAGGAAGGTGTCGACAGCCCCGGAGGCGCAGTCGAGCACGTAGGCGCCGTAGCATGTGATGTCGGGGGTGCGACGGGTGACGATCTTGCCCAGGTGGTGCTGGGTGATGATTTCTATGGCGAAGTGGTTCTCGAACACGTCGATCTGCGGGCATGCGCGCACTGCCTGGATGAGCTTTAAGCCTTGCTACCTCACCTAACGTAAGTTTGGGCCTGTTTGTTGTGGCGAT
>CAZSHV010000138.1:0-5535 GCA_964606815.1 uncultured Bacteroides sp.
GGGAGCCCCGGAGGGGCGGGAGTAAGTTAGCCGCGGGCGAAAGCCCGTGGATAGCGAGGTTTTATATAGTTATTCCCCCTCCCCGATTTTTCGGGGAGGGGGTTAGGGGGTGGGGTGTTTCAAAAGCTGAGGGGAGTAAAACAATGCCAGCGAACTGCAGGGCGTTACCCATGCCCGCGGTCGCCACAGGTGGCGACCCTACAGCTAACGCATTGGAACAGCGGTCGTTATCGCGTCAGTGCTTGGCGGAGCCAAGAATTATGAATTATGAATTATAAATTATGAATTACAAATTACAATGCGTATGTCAGCACCTCGTCGGGGTCCGTGGCGATATGGTCGGCGTAGGCGCGGCGCAGCTCGGCCACGGGGCGGAATCCCCAGGCCACGCCCACGCTCTCCACGCATGCGCGGCGTGCCGTCTCCATGTCTACCGCCGAGTCGCCCACGTACAGCACATCGGCCTTCGGCGTAGGGCATATGTTGAGGGCGGCGAACACTATCGACGGGTCCGGCTTCGAGGGCATCCCCTCCTGGTGGCCAAGCACGGCCGCGAACGGTGTCTCGGGGAAATAGTGCGATATGATTCGCTCCACGGCGGCGTGATATTTGTTTGACGTCACCGCCATCTTCACACCTCGGTCGCGCAGCTCGTCCAGCAGTTCCGGGATGCCGCGGTAGGGCTTCGTGAGGTCGCAGCAATGCTCGTCGTAATACTTGCGGAAGTGCACCAGGGCCTCTCGCACCGTCCCCTCGCCGCGCAGCTCCGGCGGCAGGGCGCGCTCGATGAGCTTAGCCACGCCGTTGCCCACCATCATCGGGTAGGCCTCTATGGCATGCGTGGGCAGGTTCATGGCCGCCAGGGCGTGGTTGGTGGCTGTGCCCAGGTCGTCTATGGTGTTGAGCAGGGTGCCGTCAAGGTCGAAGATTACGAGCTGTTTCATATTCGCTACATTGAATTCAGGAGGCTGGGCTCCGTTACGTGCAAAGTTACAACATTTTCCACCCGGAGCAAACCGGCCCAAACGGACATGTATTGCGCATTTCTGTTAATTATAGTTAATTGTAAGGATTTTTTGTGACATTTCACATTTCGGCAAATTATTTGGTGTACCTTTGCGGCACTCACCATGAAAAATTTCTGTCCTTACAGATACTATTCTAATATCAACTAATCAACCAAAATCATTAACCTTTCAAGCATGAAAAAACTTTACATTCTGCTTGCAGCTCTTGCAGTGGCTTTCTCTGCAAATGCTGTGAAATTCTTCGCTGACCTCGGCGGTTGGCAGGAGTTCGCTCTTACAGACGGCTCTTACACCCTGCAGGTTGGTAACGGCGCATCCGTTTACTTTACCTTCACTAACGATGGCTCCTCCAACGCATGGAGCCGCGCATGGCGCCCCTCTAACAATAGTGACCAGAACGTTTCTGAGCCCGGAACCTATCAGGCACTCAGATCTGGCAGCAACGGCTGCTTCTACATCAACCAGCCTGGTACCTATATTCTTACCCCCAATGCTTCGAACTACTCTTTCACCGTTGCTTATGAGGACATCGTCCCCGAGGACAACTTCTCCTATAAGCTCCATGGTAGCTTCACCGGCAGCAACTGGGGTGGCGCAGAGTTTGAGAAGCAGGATGATGGCACTTGGGTGGCTACCCAGGAGGTCACTGTCAACGGCGCGGCTTTCGGTATCCAGAAAAATAACAACGGTGTGCAGGTCAACTGGCTCTGGGGCCCCTCTGGTACCTCTATCGACGGCGATGCTGAAATCCAGCTCGGTGTCGAGGGCGTGACCCCTGGTGCTAACATTTCCATCGCTCCCGGCGAGTACGAGTTCACCCTAAACCCCGACGATTTGAAGCTCGTTGTGAAAAAGGCTGGTGAGATCACCACTACCTTCACCTATGCTCTCCACGGCAGTTTCAAAGGCACTTGGGCTTCCGTTGACTTCGCAAAGAACGCTGCTGGTGTCCTCGAGGCAAAAGTCGAGGTTACTGCCGAAGGCGCACAGTTCGGTGTGAAGGAGATGGACGCTGGCGAGCAGGTTGAATGGCTCTGGGCTGCAGAGCATACCACCATCGAAGGCGACACCGAGATCACCCTCGTGGCGCAGTCCAACGTGGGCACTGGTCAGAACATGTCAATCAAGCCCGGCAGCTACACCTTCACATTCAATCCCGACAATTTCACCCTCGTTGTTAAGAAGGACGGCGATGTGGTCGTGACCGCTCAGCGCTTCTTCCTCGTTGGCGGCTTCAACGGCTGGAACGCCGGCGATGAGGAATACGAGTTCACCGAAGCCGACGGTACCTACACGCTCTATGTCGCTTCCCTCCAGGGCGAATTCAAAATCTGCGGCGAAGATTGGAACGAACCCAACTACGGCGCTAATACTACCCCCGAGATGGGCCAGACTACAACTCTCTCCCTTGACGGCGGCAACCTCAACTTCGCCGATGAGGTGAAGCAGCTCACCATTACCTTCACATGGACCCCCGGTGCTGGCGAGATCGAGGCTAAGTTCACCAGCGCTGTCGATGGCATCGCTTCCATCGAGGCCGAGGCTGCCGAGGCTGTCTACTACAACCTCCAGGGCATCCGCGTGGCTGAGCCCCAGAGCGGCATCTACGTGAAGGTGCAGGCTGGCAAGGCCACCAAGGTTGCTTTCTAATAGCCCCTTCTACTAATCCCTTCCCAATACTTGGGCTGCGCTTCGGCGCAGCCCTTTTTGTTTTGTCTACCCCTTCCGATTGCGTAGGCCGAATGAGCGTGGGCGCGCGCATTTGCGCAAGTCGTTTTTTTTATCTAAATTCGCGTAAATCTATTCCCATTTCTTCCACTTCTTACCCGATGCCTTTCCAATTGGTAAAATTAGTATACGCTTGCGTCTGCGCTGTGGCCTTGTGTCCCCTCTCTGCCCTCGCGGCCGACCTCCCCACAGCTACAGACAAGGCCCTGCGTCAGCTCGACGCCGTCGTGGCCCGTCAGCAGCAATATGTCGACGCCCGTCAGCGCCACATCGACAGCCTGATCAGCGTCTCCGACAGCTCATCATCATCGCTGCTGCTCATTGGCGACGCATATCGTAAATTCTGCGTCGACTCGGCCCTGCATTACTATGATATCGCTCAGGCTGGCGCCAGCGATGTTGACGCCCTACGGGCGCGTCTGCGCTTTAGCTCCTTGTTGCCCGTATCTGGCAACGTTGCCGACGGCGTGCGCATCTTCGAGTCCATCCCCGCAGCTGCGGTGTCCGAGGATATGAAGCAGGAATACCACGAGGCGGCCAACCAGCTGTATTTCTACGCATCCTCCCTAACCCCGGAGCTCTCTGATAAAAACCTCTATGCGGCCCGCGCTCTGGCGCATACAGACACGCTCCTGCAACTCCTGCCTCCAGGCAGCGACGACTATTTGCTCTATAGCGCCGAGCGGCACATCATGATGCGCGACGGCGCCCAGGCGGTGGCGGACCTCACTGAGCTGCTCAACGGCACTCAGGTGTCCGACCCCAGATTCGCCCTCGCGGCGTCCATGATGGCCTACCATTGGGCTGACGGCAAGCACCGCGACAAAGAGAAGACATACCTCGCCCTCGCCGCTATGAGCGACCTATATAACGGCACGCGCGAGATGACGGCCCTGCAGTCGCTGGGCAAGATGCTGTTCGACGACGGAGACACGGAGCGCGCGTTCCGCTATCTCAACCTGGCCCTCGACATCACGCTCGACTCCGGCTCGCGCCTGCGCATTGCCGATGCCGCCTCTGCATTGCCTCTCATCGCCGAGACCATGCACCAGAAGTCCGAGTTCAAGAACGGCGTGCTGCTGGCCCTGGTGTGCCTTCTGGCGGCCCTTGTGGGCGCCATCTGCGTGCTGATGTGGAAGATGTACGCTTCCCATCGGAAGCTCGACGAGAACGCCGACCAGCTCAAGGCATCCCTGGCCGAACGCGAGAACTATATCCGCCACGTCCTCGCTCTCTGCAGCGAGTGCATCGACCGCTTGGAGGACTTCAATCTCATAGCCTTGCGCAAAATCAAAGCCAAACAGGTCAACGAGCTATACGAGATGGTGCAGTCGCGCAAGATCGTCCACGACCAGCACCAGAAATTCCTCAACACCTTCGACGCTACTTTCCTCAGCATCTACCCCAACTTTATAGACGAGGTGAACGAGCTGCTGCAGCCCGACAAGAAGCTCGCCCCTTCCAACGTCCACTCCCTTTCACCGGAGCTACGCATTTTGGCCATGATGCGTCTGGGCATCGACAATGTGCAGACCATAGCCAAGCTCCTCGACCTCTCGGTCAACACCGTCTACACCTACCGCAACAAAATGAAAAATCGGGCCATCGACAGGGATAATTTTGAGGAAAACGTCAAGGGAGGGCATTGATTTACCCCTGATTTTGCCCCAAAATATTCATATAATCGTTTATATTTTTGGCCATACTGTAAAATCTTTAATCCCTGAAAATCAATAATTTAGTTTTATATTTTCTTGAAATTGATTTATATTTATGTCTTATACCTATGGCGAGGCACAAAAATGGTTGTACCTTTGCGATGTAAATAATTTCAGTTTAAGATTCAGGGTTATTATTTAGGATAAAGTAGAAGAAAAGTAAAAAGGATTTACAAAAAATGGTTTTAGGTATTTAGTGTTAGAGACACAAAGAGAAAGCTGCTCCGAGAGGCGCGGCTTTCTTGTTTTATGCCCCCCAATCGAACACAAACGGATGTTGGGCCGTTCAGTCTGAGCGGCCGCATAAGCGCTGGACGATTCCATCTACACCGTGGTGTTATCCATGCTGGCGGTCGCCACAGGTGGCGACCCTACCATTTGCATCGCATCGTTGGCGTTAATGTGTCCGAACCGACTGTTCGGCACTACAATTCGATTCGCATTCAGGGCGACACCGCAAAGGTTTGCGTACTATGTGTCAATGAGTTAGCTGTAGGGTCGCCACCTGTGTCGACCGCCGCAACGGGAATGTGTCGTGGGCGTTGTCGTGGTTGTTGTGGCAACCGCAGCAAATTTGCTGGTTTTGTGTAGGTTATCCATCCTGGCGGTCGCCACAGGTGGCGACCCTACCATTTGCATCGCATCGTTGGCGTTAATGTGTCCGAACCGACTGTTCGGCACTACAATTCGATTCGCATTCAGGGCGACACCGCAAAGGTTTGCGTACTATGTGTCAATGAGTTAGCTGTAGGGTCGCCACCTGTGTCGACCGCCGCAACGGGAATGTGTCGTGGGCGTTGTCGTGGTTGTTGTGGCAACCGCAGCAAATTTGCTGGTTTTGTGTAGGTTATCCATCCTGGCGGTCGCCACAGGTGGCGACCCTACCATTTGCATCGCATCGTTGGCGTTAATGTGTCCGAACCGACTGTTCGGCACTACAATTCGATTCGCATTCAGGGCGACACCGCAAAGGTTTGCGTACTATGTGTCAATGAGTTAGCTGTAGGGTCGCCACAGGTGGCGACCCTACCATTTGCATCGCGCCATGGGTGTTATCGACG
>CAZSHV010000139.1:0-5454 GCA_964606815.1 uncultured Bacteroides sp.
TCTTGGGCGCTTTTGAAGCCGTCGCTCGGTCACAATGCGCCGGCATTGCTCCCTCCCGTCGCCTCCAAAATCCCTCCAAGATATGCGACCTCAGCGTTAACATATTTTATGGGACAGGCTCTAAACAACTCGCATAGTGCCCGACTCCACAAGCATACACACCCCCGCGGACACCGCCGTCCAACACTCGCGGCCAGCCTCCCAGAGTGCGCCCAGCAGCGCGGCGGATACGGCTTTTGTCATGGACATTGACACGAGCCTTGACCGCGCCCTGCGCATGCCGCGCCTCGACGGCAAGGTCGACACCGTGGCCGTGGCCGAGGTGCCGGTCCCCGCGGAGCGCATAGGCCGCGACGCTCAGCCGCGACTGGTGGAGCTGGGGCAGAATTCGGGCATACTGTCGGTCATAGCCGTCATATCGGTGCTGTTGCTGTTGGGTTTCAGCAAGTTCCGCCGCCTCTTCGCATTGCTTGCCTCTAACCTCTGGAGCTTGCGAAAGCGCGCCAACGCGTTCGACGACCGCACGTCCAACGAGACCACCGTCTTCGTGCTCATGGCCATGCAATGGAGCCTATACACGGGCCTGCTGCTGTATATCATGGTGGCGGGCGACGCGCCTCGACCGACGGCCGAAGGCTTTGCGGGGTGCATGCGCGTGTGCGGCGTCATGGCCGCCTACTACGTCGCCCAATTCGCCGCCTACGCCGCCATGGGCTACACCTTCAGCACCCTGCGCGGCATGCGCCAGCTGCTGGGCGGATTCACCGCCAGCCAGTCGCTGCTGGGCTTCGCGCTGATGCCCGTGGCCCTGGCCGCCATTTTCTTCCCCGCCTCGGCCCCGGCGATGATCGGCGTGGGCTGTGCGCTCTACGCTTTGGCCCGATTAGTGTTCATTATTAAAGGTTTTAGGATTTTTTATTACAAAATTCCATCGTTGCTTTATTATATTTTGTACCTTTGCGCGCTGGAAATCGTACCTATTATTGCCATTCATCACATAGCCTGCACCATGGCTGAGGCATAACTACAAAAATATAATTTCAAGTGCACATTAAGAAGATTCTTGTCTCGCAGCCTAAGCCTGCTTCAGATAAATCACCATACTACGATATTGCGGAAAAATACGGCGTTGAGATTGTGTTCCGCCCCTTCATCAAGGTGGAAGGCCTGAGCGCGCGCGAATTCCGCCAGCAGAAAATCTCTATCCTCGAGTACACCGCGGTGATTTTCACCGCCAAGACGGCTATCGACAGCTTCTTCCACATCTGTGAGGAGATGCGCATCTCGATTCCCGACACCATGAAGTATTTCTGCACCACAGAGTCAATCGCCCTGTATCTGCAGAAGTACATCCAGTACCGCAAGCGCAAAATATTCTTCAGCAGCACTGGCAAAATCGCCGACCTCATCCCCTCGCTCACAAAGCACAAGAACGAGAAATACCTCTACGCCGTGAGCGACGTGCACTCGCCCAACGACAACGTGCTCGACGGCCACAAAATCAACTACACCCGCGCCGTCATGTACCGCACCGTCAGCAACGATTTCGGAGCCGACGAGCCTTTCGACTACGACATGCTGGTGTTCTTCTCCCCCCAGGGCATCGAGAGCCTCACCAAGAATTTCCCCGACTTCAAGCAGGGCGACATCGTCATTGCCACCCTCGGCCAGTCGACGGCCAAGGCCGTGCGCGACGCCGGTTTCCGCCTCGACATCGAGGCTCCGCAGCCCAACGCGCCCTCCATGCCCGCAGCCATCGAGCTATTCCTCAAGGAGCACCAGAGCGCCGAATAATCCCCTTTTTCTTACCCCTCTACACTTCAGCCCCATGTCTACATACAAAGGCACCCCCTCCGTCGTGGCGCGCCCTGCGCAAGAGATCGCCGACCTTTTCGCCGACCTCCGCTCTTTCCAGCCCAAACTCGACGCCCTCCCCGCCGAGCGCCGCGAGCAGCTCAAAGGCCTCACCCTCAACCAGGACTCCCTGGAGTTTGACGTCAACATGGTTGGCCGCGTCACCCTCGCCGTCGAGGAGCGCACCCCGCAGCGCGTCAGTTTCGCCGCCCAGGGTATACCCATGCCCCTGCAGCTGCGCATGGACATGGAGGAGACCGCCGAAGGCACCCAGCTCACGCCCGTCATCGACCTCGAGGTGCCCTTCATGCTCCGCGCCATGATCGGCCCGCAGATCCAGAAGGCCGTCGACCAGGTAGGCGCCTACATAGGCGAGCTGGCCAAATAAGTTCCTCCTCACCTTTCCAATGAATCTCCTCAACACAGCCCGCGCCTTGGCGTGCGCAGCCCTGGCCCTCGCCGCCGCCGCGTGCCATCACGTCGACGACGACCGCATTCCCCCCGTGCCCGTGCGCGTGGCCTTCAACACCATAGGCGACTGGCACACCTACGGCGTCTCCGGCGTGAGCTCGCCGCGCATCTTCCGAGTCGCCGACCGCCTGCCTGCCGGATTCCCCTACACAGCCCTCAGCTACACCGGCTTCGGAGGCATCATCATGGTAGGCGACATCCACGGCCGCCCCGTGGCCTACGACCTCGCATGCCCCGTCGAAGTAAAGCCCACTGTAAGAGTGCAGTATGTAGAAGACGACATGACGGCCGAGTGCCCCGTGTGCCACAGCGTCTACGAACTCGTCACCAACTACGGCAACCCCATAGCCGGCCCCGCCGCCCAACGCGGCTACGCTCTGCAGCGCTACTCCGTCATCCCCGGCCTCCAAGGCGAGTACATGCTCATCACCCGCTAATCAGGCCTCAAATTTTGCGCTTTTACTTTTAATAGCTATATTCGCGACAGAATATCAGCTCATTATGCACGAATCTCTGGAAATAAAGAATTTCGGGCCTATAACGCATCTCCGCATCGATGACGTCAAGCCCTTTATTGTTCTTATCGGCCCCAGCGGCAGCGGCAAGAGCACGGTGCTGAAAGTGCTGGCGCTGTTCAGATGGTTGGCCAAGATGATTAATATACGGTCATTCCTCAAGCTCTCAGGTATCAGCAAAGCGCCTTTCCGCATTCGCTTTGACAGCCTGCTACGCTCCAACGGCCTCGACCGCTACCGCAAGCCCGACACGGAGATTACATACACATTCGGCTCATCCACCATCAAACTCACAAGCAAGCTCGACGGCACAGCGCAGATAGTGCCGGAAGATGAGCTGTCGCTTGAGAAAATGTCTTTTGTCTCTGATAAGCGCAACATTCTGCCTTCCGTCCAAGCTGGCGACGTCAAGCTCGTGAATTCTTTCTATGCCGAGGAAACATACTCTGACTATCAGCAGGCCGTGGCCGCAATCCCGGAGCTTGAGATTCCTTATCTTGGCGTGCGATTCGTGACGCGGCGCACCAGCTCCGGCGTTAAACATTTAATAGAAAACCTCCCAGATAGCCCCGGCGCTTATTCAATTAATCTAAAAGATGCGTCCTCTGGCACACAAAACGTGGTGCCGGTGCACCTTATCGTGAAATATTTCACGCAAAAATACGACTTGGTTGACGCCCTTAACAGGTCCATCCTTCATTATCTCTCCAAGTCCGACAGTCTCACGAGCTTCAAAGCCGTCACCGACCTGGGTAAAATCGCGCATAAGCGCGTCACGCTATTTGTCGAGGAGCCTGAACTCAGCCTCTTCCCCGAAAGCCAGGTTGACATGCTCAATTTCATGGTGTCGAGCATGGCATCTACCTCAGGCTATGACATGGAAATGGTAATGGCCACGCACAGCCCCTATCTGGTGGCCCACCTCAACGTGCTTCTCACCGCATCGTCTATGCCCATGCTGCGAGCCGATCAACTCGCCGTCTACCGCATGGACTATGGCGAAATGCGCGACATCATGCTCCGCGACGATACCGGACGCCCTGTGGCCGTTGACACTTCCGATCTCTCGGAGACCATGAGCGACATCGCCGATGCGTATATCCACAACCTCGACCACCCGCGCTCATGATTCAGCGCATTATCGACGCCTACCGGATGGCCAACAACGCGGCGTGTGCCATCAACTGCGCGCCGACTGCCCACCAATCAGGCTCGCACCACTACCGCGACCCCAAAGCATGCGCTGAATGCGTGGCCAGGGGTGTAAAAGTCTGCGCAGCCGGTGATGAATACAAAGTGCTGGCCCTACGCGCGAGCCGCGACTTTTTTGTGGTGGATTTCGAGCGAGCACTGGGCGAATTCAATGGCCTAAAATGTGAATTTAAGAGAGGCCGCTGCGATTTAGCCATCTACGACAAAGATCGTCTTGCCTTCGCCGAGTTGACATGCTCTGCTTCCGTCTATATTGACAAAGACGTGAACGGTAAACGCTCCAAGGCGCGATCCCAGCTCTCAAATGTGATTAACCGACTGGCACAGGTTCCCCAGATTGCGCAGATGTTCTCACAATTATCTTCTCGCACCGCCCTCTTCGCCGCACGGAGAAAGGATGCTCCCCATGCACCTATATCATCGCAACAGACTGCCGCATTAAACGGTATGCTCGCATTCCAACGTCCTGCGCCGCAGGCTCAGGCTGGCCTTCATCAAGACTTAGGGAACGGCTTCAGATTCGTTGAAGTCAACTTTCCAGCGGTTTTCACCTTCTCTTGACGGCAATATGACATTAGCGGATTTTGAGGACGTGCACACGCACAATCTTGATGCGGGCCCCCGCGCCATCATCAACCTGCCGGAAAGCGCGCCCGTGCCTGCCGAAGGATTCTACAGCGTGGGTGTCCACCCGTGGAACAGTGCCCGCCCCGAGCTGATGGAGTGGGTGAGGGAAGCGGCCCTGCATCCCCGCGTCGTAGCCATCGGAGAGACAGGCCTTGACGCACTGCGAGGAGCTCCACTTGAAGTGCAAGAGCAACTGTTCCGTCAACACGTCCTGCTTAGCGAGAGGGTAAGGAAGCCGCTCATCATCCACGCCGTCCGCACACTCCAGCGGCTTATAGAACTGCGGCGCGAGCTCCGCCCCTCGCAGCCGTGGGTCATCCATGGGTTCCGAGGCAAACCGCAGCTTGCCCAAAGCCTCCTGCGCGCCGGCTTCAGCCTTAGCTACGGAGAGAAGTACAACCCCGAATCCTTCGCTCTCACTCCCGCCGACCGCCGCTACCGCGAAACCGACTAACCCCCGACAACAACTAATTGTAGGACCGGAAATTTGTTGCGGCCGCTCATTATGAATTATGAATTGTGAATTATGAATTGAATTGTGGGGAGGGGGCCAGGGGGTGGGGCTTTACCATAAATCATGGGGTCTAATGTTACAATCAATCGTTACACTTGTCGCGGCAAATGTAACAAAAGTCGCGGGGTTTTGTATCATTCTGCCAATTGATACATTTTTCGTAACATTCTGTGTGTTTTGTAATTTGCTGGTTGTTAATACGTTGTGAAATATTTTCAATTTTGTTGCGTGGCGCTGTAATATTTTAGGGGCGAAAACTTG
>CAZSHV010000140.1:0-5399 GCA_964606815.1 uncultured Bacteroides sp.
CCCTCCAAGATATGCGACCTCAGCGTTAACATATTTTATGGGACAGGCTCTTAAATCACGATGTTGACCTCGGGGGGTGGCGGGGGCAGCTCCGAGATGGAGCCCACCTCGGTGCCGGAGTCTTCGACTTTCTGCGAGGAGACGGAGACGGAAGCAGAAACCCATTTGAAGAATTTCTTGATGCTGTCGGGGTCGGTGGTGTCGAGCTGCACGACGTTCTCGGTGATCTTGCGCAGGCCGTCGGTGTCGGCCTCTGCACCTGCGGCGCATGCCACCATTACGCCGAATTTGCGCTTGCGCAGCTCGGCGATGCCTTCGCTCACCTCGTCGGTGGGCACGCCGTCGGTCATGATGAACACCAGGGGTCGCCAGTCGCCGCGAACGGTGCTGGTGGTCTTCTGCACCTCGGCGTCGACGCGCTCGCTGAGCAGCTTCAGGGCCTCGCCCAGGGCTGTACAGCCGCTGGCCTCGATATTGGGCATGTTGAATTGGGCGATCTCGGTGAGGGGAGTCACCTGGCGGGCTTCGTTGTCGAAGGTGATCACGCTCAGGTAGGCGGTCTCCAGGGCGTGGGGGTCGGTGCGGAGGGTAGACACCAGCACCTGCACGCCGTTTTTCACAGCCTCGATAGGCTCGCCCCACATCGATCCGGATGTGTCGAGCAGGAGGTATACGGGTAAACGTCTCATTGGTTGTAATGGATGATTGATTAATAATATATGTGTGTTCTCAATGTATTGTCAGTCGGCGTCGACGTATTGCCTGACAAAGTCGCTGAGCGGGCGTTTGGATGCGTGGTCCAGGGCTTGGAATCTCCACTGGCCGTCGGCCTCGCAGCTGATCAGGGCGAACTCCACGGCTGTGGCGCCGGCGGCGGCTATGGAGAGGTCGTGGCTGAGGATTTCCTTGCCGCTGTCGCGGTCGTAGAGGGTCACCTTGGCGTTGGCAATCTGGTCGAAGGTCTGCAGGCGCTGCTCGGCGTTGTAGATGCTGACGATGAAGAGCAAGCTGCTGACCACGCGGGGCAGCTGGTCGAGATTGACGAACATCACCTCGCCGTCGCTGCCGTCAATGTCGTCGGCGCGGAGCACCACGGCGTCGGCGGGCGAGCGCAGGTTGTTGTAGAAGACGAAATATTCGTCGGCCGGGAGCTTGCCCTTGTCGTTGAGCAAGAAAGCGCACACATCCAGGTCGAAATTATCGGCAGGCTCGGTGAGCGGACGGGGCGTCCAGGTGAGCTCCAGGCGCACGTGGCGCGGCGATAGCTGAGAATCTGACGAAGGCGATTGCTGAATATCTGACATTAGCTATGGATAGAAATTTTTCTCAAAGTTACGCGCAAAATTTCGCCTTGCAAGCTTTTTGCAAGGTTTTTTTTCGCAGGAGAGTTAGGTAATGGGGGCCATAGCTTCGGCCAGGGGAGGGCTTTCGCACGAATGTAATCCACGGATGGAGTTTTCGCGGAGTTTTGTGTGCGGGCAAAAAATCCCCCTCGCGGCGGGGCCGTGAGGGGGATGGTGGGTTGGTGTCGGGTCTGGATTACTTGACTTCCCAGGTCTCGCCGGCGAGGATCATGTCGCGCAGGCAGGTGAAGCCTTTCTTGGCTTGCACTGTGCGCACTTGCTCGGCGACGGCGCTGTCGTAGGTGGGGGCTTCGACGTCGCGGATCACGCCAACGGCGAGGGGCAGGTCGGTGCCGTCCATCATGGCTAGCTGCTGGTGGAGGAAGTTGCTGGGGGTGTGGGCGTCGTGCACGAGCACGTCGTCGATGGTGTAGCCGTCCTCGCCGATGGTGACGGCCTTGAGCAGGAAGCCGTCGCGGACGAGGCCGCGGTCCATGTTCTTGCCGAAGAGCATTTTCTCGCCCTGTCGGAGGTGTATGGTGCGGTCGGCGCGCACTTCGCGGTCGGTGATGGGGTTGTGGATGCCGTTGTTGAAGATCACGCAGTTTTGCAGAATCTCAACGACGGAAGCGCCCTTATGCTTGGCGGCGGCGAGGAGCACCTCTTGCGAAGTGGCGAGCTCGACGTCGATGGAGCGGGCGAAGAACTGTCCGCGGGCGCCGAAGACGAGCTCGGCGGGGATGAAGGGATCTTCGGTGGTGCCGTAGGGGGAGGACTTGGAGACGAAACCGCGGGCGCTGGTGGGCGAGTACTGGCCTTTGGTGAGGCCGTATATGCGGTTGTTGAAGAGCAACATGTTGATGTCGATGTTGCGACGCACGGCGTGGATGAAGTGGTTGCCGCCGATGGCGAGTCCGTCGCCGTCGCCGGAGATCTGCCACACGGTCATCTCGGGGTTGGCCGTCTTGAAGCCGGTGGCAATGGCAGCGGCTCGGCCGTGGATGGTGTGGAAGCCGTAGGTATTCATGTAATAGGGCAGGCGCGATGAGCAGCCGATGCCGGAGATTACGGCCGTCATGTGCGGGGGCACGCCCAGGGCCGCCATGGCTTTGTGCAGGGAGTTGAGGATGGCGTGGTCGCCGCAGCCCGGACACCAGCGCACAGACTGGTCGCTCTTGAAGTTGGCCGGGGTGTATGTAGTCTGATCCATGATGAAAAGAGGGGACTTATTTGATGATAGATTTGACGCCGTCCACTACTTCCTTCACCAGGAAGGGCTGGCCTTGCACCTTGTTGATGCGGCGTATGAAGATGCCGGGGAATTTGGCCTGGAGATAGTCGGCCATCATGCCGGTGTTGAGCTCGGCCACGATGACGTGCTTGTATCGCGAGATTACCTCGGCGGTGTTGGCGGGCAGAGGATTGATGTAGCGGAAGTGGGCGAAAGCCACGGGTGTGCCTTCGGCGCAGAGCTGCTCGGCGGAGGTGTAGAGATGGCCGAAGGTGCCTCCCCAGCCTATGAGCAGGGTGTCGGCGTCGGTGTCGCAGAGCACGTCGAGGGCGGGGATGTCGGAGGCTATGTTGGCGATCTTCTGACGGCGAGCCTCCACCATCTTCTCGTGGTTGAGGGGGTCGGTGGAGATGGCGCTGGTGACGGTGTCCTTTTCCAGGCCTCCGAGGCGGTGCTGCAGTCCCTCGGTGCCGGGGATGGCCCAGTAGCGCACGCCTCGCTCGTCGCGCACGTAGGGGCGCCAGGAGCCGTCGCGCAGAGCGTCAGGCACATAGTTGGGCTTGATTTCAGGATATTCGTCAGCCTCGGGCACGCGCCAAGCGGAGGAGCCGTTGCCGATGAACGCGTCGCTGAGCAGGATGACGGGCGTCATGTGCTCGACGGCTATGCGGCAGGCCTCGAAGGCCATGTTGAAGCAGTCGGTGGGCGACGCGGGGGCCACGACGGCCACGGGGCTCTCGCCGTTGCGGCCATAGAGGGCCTGGAAGAGGTCGGTCTGCTCGGTCTTGGTGGGCAGGCCGGTGGATGGGCCGCCGCGCTGCACGTCGATGACCACCAGGGGCAGCTCGGCCATTACGGCCAGGCCAATGCCCTCGCTCTTGAGCGCGAGGCCGGGGCCGGAAGTGGAGGTGACGGCCAGGTTGCCGGCGAAGGAGGCGCCGATGGCCGAGCATACGCCGGCGATCTCGTCCTCCATCTGTATAGCCTTCACGCCCAGGTCTTTGCGCTTGGCCAGCTCGTGGAGGATGTCGGTGGCGGGGGTGATGGGGTATGAGCCCAGGAAGAGGGGGCGGCCGCTCTTCTCGGAGGCCATGATCAGGCCCCAGGCCGTGGCGGTGTTGCCGTTGATGTCGGTGTAGACGCCGGGGCGGGGATCCTCGGTCTCCACGCGGTAGGTGGGCATGGTGGCGTGGGTGTTGGCGCCGTAGTTGTAGCCGGCGTCGAGCACCCTTATGTTGGCCTCAGCCACTGCAGGCTTCTTGGCGAATTTATTGCGGATGAAGGCCTCGGCGGCGGGCAGCTGGCGGTCGAAGAGCCAGCACACCAGGCCGAGCACGAAGATGTTGCGGCACTTGAGCACGCTCTTGAGGTCCATGCCGCTGTCGGCCAGGGCGGCCTTGGTCATGGATGTGACAGGCACCTCCATCACCTGCGCGGGGTCGATGCCCAGCTCCTTGAGGGGGTCGGAGGTGGTGAAGAGGGCCTTCTTCAGGTCGGCTTCGGTGAAGGAGTCGATGTCGGTGACGATGATGCCGCCGGGGCGCAGGAATTTGATGTTCTGCTTCAGTGCGGCGGGGTTCATGGCCACGAGCACGTCGCACTCGTCGCCGGGGGTGTGCACGTGGGCGCCGACGCTCACCTGGAATCCCGACACGCCGGAGAGCGAGCCCTGCGGGGCGCGGATCTCGGCCGGATAGTCCGGGAAGGTTGACACCTGGTTGCCCACTCCTGCCGACACGGTGGTGAAAATATTGCCGGCGAGCTGCATGCCGTCGCCCGAGTCGCCAGAGAATCTCACGACCACCTTGTCGAGAGTCTTCACGTTAGTTTTTTCTAACATTGCTTTAGGTAGAGGATATTAGGGTTAACTAATGAGTTGGTTTTAAGTCTTGAGTGTAAGATTCGGGCGCACTCGCGCCCAACACGCCGCGAAGATAGCAAAAAAATCCTTACCGCGGCTCGCAAAGCGGCAAAAAAGTGGCACGCCGCCCTGCCGCGGCTATGACACTGCTGCCATGTCAGAATATTTCGTTACCTTTGCGTCTGATCAATCTCCACACGCAATGACTGACCTTTCAACTCTGAAGAAAGCCGGACTGGTGGGCGGCATGGGCCCGCAGTCGCTCATGCCCTACTATCTGGGCATCACCTACGGCGTGCGCGAGCTCACGCGCCCCGACTTTTTCCCAAACCTCGCCATAGAGAGCATCAACGTCTTCGAGGTGCTCGACTTCTGCGCCCGCGAGGACTATGACGGCCTCACTGAGCACGTGCTTCGCGCCCTGCAGTGCCTGGCAGCCGCCGGCGCGCAGTTCGCCGCCCTTACGGCCAACACCACCCACATCATCTTCGACCGCCTGCAGGCGCGCTCGCCCATACCGCTGATCAGCATCGTCGAGGCCACGGCCGCCGAGGCAGCCCGCCTGGGCTACCGCCGCGTGGGCCTGTTAGGCACCATCTTCACCATGACGCACGACTTCTACTTCGCCCCCTTCGAGCGCCTGGGCATCAACGTGGTAGTACCCGACGTGGGAGATATGTTGCTGGTGAACCGCCGCATCACCGACGAGCTCGAGCTCGGCATCGTGCGCCTCGAGACCCTGGAGGAGTTTCAGCGCGTGATCCGCGACATGGAGTACAAGGGCGCCCAGGCCGTGATCCTGGGCTGCACCGAGCTGCCCCTGCTGCTCAACGACGGCAATAGCCCGCTGCCCGTGCTCGACACCGTGCAGATCCACGTGCAAGCCATCATCCGCGCCATCCTGGGCTAATTTAGAGCCTGTCCCATAAAATATGTTAACGCTGAGGTCGCATATCTTGGTGTG
>CAZSHV010000141.1:0-4303 GCA_964606815.1 uncultured Bacteroides sp.
CCGTAAATCATACCGATGAGGGCGAAGAAGAGGGCCGTCATCAAACCGTGGGAGAGCATCTGCATGATGGCGCCCGTCATGGCAGTGGAGTTGAGCATGAGGATGGCGAAGAGCACCAGGCCACAGTGGCTCACGGAGCTGTAGGCGTTGATGTATTTGAGGTCGGTCTGCACGCATGCCGAGAAGGCACCGTAGACCACGGAGATACCGGTGAGGATGAGGAAGATCCAAGCCAGGTCGTGAGCAGCCTCGGGCATCAGATAGATGGCCACGCGGAAGCAGCCGTAGCCGCCCAGCTTCATCAGCACGCCGGCGTGGAGCATCGACACTGCCGTGGGGGCCGAAGCGTGGCCGTCGGGGCTCCATGTGTGGAAGGGGAACATGGCGCCCAGCACGCCGAAGCCCACGAAGGTCATGGGGAAGAGGAAGTGCTGCCAGCCAGTGGGGATGGGGTTATCGTGAGCGATCTTCAGCAGGTCCCAGGTGCAGCCGCTCTGGTAGTAGATACCGATGAGGCCGAGCATCAGGAAGGCCGAGCCTCCCATCAGCATCAGCGTGAGCTTCATGGCCGAGTACTCCTTCTTGCCCGAACCCCACACGCCGATGAGCAGATACATGGGGATGAGAGCCACCTCGTAGAACATGAACATCGTGAACAGGTCAACAGAGATGAAGAAGCCGAAGACACCCGTGCTCAGCAGAATCAGCCACAGGAAGAACTCCTTGGGTTGGTCAATATTCCACGAAGCGAAGGAGCCGGCGAAGATGATCACGCTCGAAAGGATGAGCATGGCGATGGAGATGCCGTCCACGCCCACGGCCAGGTTGATATGCAGGGGCGCGAACCACTCCCAGCTGCCGCGGAGGATCATGGGATTCTCCGCCGTCAGAGCGGGGGCCTTGAGGTAGATAGCCAGCACGTAGGCCGACAGGGCCATCAGCGCCAGCGAGCCCACTACGGCCACTGTGCGAATCTGCTTGATATTGCGGCAGAGTCCCAGGCCTGCCAACATCAGCAGAGGGATCACCACAAAATAAATCAAAGGATTAGAAAATATCATGGTTTATTATCTTTTCAATCGTTAAGCTCAATGATTTAAGCGAACACTACTATCGCGGCGACAGCACCGAGCAGCAGCGCGCCGATGAGGTAGATCCATACGTACATCTGCACCTGGCCGCTCTGCAGGCCGCGGATGGCGTAGCTGGCCTTTTGGGTGATGGTGGCCAGGGCGTCCATGGTGCCGTCGATCACGTGGCGGTCAAACCAGGCGATGGGGCGGCACACCAGCCCGAAGATAATCTTGTGGGTGATGAAGATGTAGAGCTCGTCCCAGTAGAAGCGGTGGTGGCTCCAGTCCCAGAGATGGGGCAGCAGGGCCTGCATGCGGTCGGGCAGCGGGTTCTCCTTGCGGTACATGATCGTGGCCAGGCCAATGCCGCAGAGGGCAAAGCAGAGGCTGATAGCAGCCACGCCCCAGTCGAAGTGGGCCATGAAGTCGTACTCGTGGCCGTTCCAAGTCACGAACTTGCCGAAGGGGATGAAGCCGGCCACGCAGCTCACGGCGGCCAGAATCACCAGAGGCAGCGTCATGGTCCAGGGCTGGTCGTGGGGAGCGTGATGCCCGGCGGGCACCTTGTGCTCCTTCCACCAGAATATCAGGTAGTAGAGGCGGAACATGTAGAAGGCCGTAAGACCTGCCACAAGCGACATCCACACATACACCACCATGCTATTGCCAAGGCACGAGCTCAAGATCTCGTCCTTTGAAAAGAAGCCCGAGAAGGGGATGATGCCCGCGATGGCAAGGCAGCCGATCAGGAAGCTCCAGTGGGTGATGGGCATGTATTTGCGCAGGCCGTGCATGGCCGTGTAGTCGTTGGAGCCGATAGCGTGGATCAGAGCGCCGGCGCAGAGGAAGAGCAGGGCCTTGAACATGGCGTGGGTGAAGAGGTGGAACATCGAGGCCATATAGCCCAGTCCGTGGTGGAACTCGGGGCGTGCCACACCCAGCGACACCATCATGAACGCGATCTGCGAGATGGTGGAGAACGCCAGCACGCGCTTGATGTCGACCTGCGCGCAGGCCACGACAGCGGCGTAGAGCGATGTCACGGCTCCCACCCAGGTGACGATCTCCAGTGCGGAGGTCTCCATCAGGTAGAGCGGGAAGAGGCGAGCCACAAGGTAGACGCCGGCCACGACCATCGTGGCAGCGTGGATGAGGGCCGACACGGGGGTGGGGCCTTCCATGGCGTCGGGCAGCCAGATGTGCAGAGGCATCATGGCCGACTTACCCATACCGCCCATGAATATCAGCACCAGAGACCATGTGAGCACCGAAGCGCCCATGAACATCGGGGCCGCGCTGCTCTGGAAGATGCCGCGCACGCCCTGTGCAGTGGCCTCGCTCACCTGGTAGGTGTCAGTGATGCCCTCAACGGGCACGGAGGTAAGCTCCGTGAAGCTGAACGTGCCGGTGTAGTAGCTCAGCACCAGGATGCCGATCAGGAAGCCCAGGTCGGCGAAGCGGGTGACGATGAACGCCTTCTTCGAAGCCGAAACGGCGGAAGGCTTGGTGTAGTAGAAACCGATGAGCAGATACGAAGATGCGCCCACAAGCTCCCAGAAGATGTACATCTGGAAGATGTTGGGAGCCACCACCAGACCCAGCATCGAGAACGAGAACAGCGACAGGAACGCGTAGAAACGCTGGAAGCCGCGCTCGTAGACACCATGATGGTCGCGCATATAGCCCATGGAGTAGAGATGCACCATGAATGAGATTGTGGTGATCACCACAAGCATCATGGCCGAGATGGGGTCAAGCAGGAAGCCCAGCTTGATCACAAGCTTCTCGGTGAACTGAAGCCACGTCTGGTCGAACACCAGATACTGCAGCCTCTCGCCTGCGGCGTTGATGAACTCCGGCGCGCCGCCGAAGAAGTAGGTCCAGGCCGTGAAGTATGACAGCACCAGCGTGGTGCCCATGCCCAGGCAGCCCAGCACACCGGCTGTGCGGTGGCTCATCTTCATGCCCAGCAGACCAAGCAGCAGGAACATGAACAGGGGCAGAGCGAGGATCAGCAATGGTATTGCTACGGGAATTGCAGTGTTCATAGGGCGTCAGAATTTCATTTTGTCGAGTCCCTGCAGGTCAACGTTCTTCACCGAGCGGAAGACGTTGATGATGATCGCGATGGCCAGAGCCGTTTCGGCTGCGGCGATGGCGATGGCGAAGAGCGTGAAGAACATGCCCTCAAGCTCTCCGGGACACAGGTAGCGGTTGAACAGTACGAAGTTGATATCCACAGCGTTGAGCATGAGCTCGAGCGAGATGAGGATGGCAATCATGTTTTTGCGCGTGATGAAGCCGTAGAGGCCGCAGCAGAACATGATAATCGAAGGCACAAGCCAGTAGATAAGCGTGATTTCCATGGTGCGGTCAACGTTTGCGGGCGATGACGACACCGCCGATTATACATGCCAGCAGCAGCACGCTCACAGCCTCGAAGGGCAGCAACAGGCCGCCGTGGCCCGTGCCCATCAGTATGCTGCCGAGGGTCTGCATGTCGGGGTCCGCGGCCTCGGGGAGTGCCTTGGAGCCCAGAAGGGCGCCCGTGCGCGAGCACAGCGCGAAAAGCGTCACGCCAAGCATCGCCAAGGCGGCCGACAGGCCAAGCGCGCGCGATTTGGATTTCAGTCTCTCGGAGTTGTCGCCGGGCTTGCTCGTGAGCAGGATGGAGAACACGAACAGCACCACGATGCCGCCCGCGTACACCGCAATCTGCACCGCGCCCAGGAACTCGTATCCCAGCATGAAGTACATGGCTGCGGCCGAGAACAGGGTGAAGAGCAGGAAGGTGGCCGCGCGCAGGATCTTGCGCGTGGTGACGGCGAGTACCGAGAACACCACCATAGACAGGGCTATGATGACGTACATGATGATACTTCCTACTGAATTCATATTTTATTCGTTTTTTGTTTTTTCCGGTTGGGTAGAATGTGATATTTGGCTCTGGGGCGCGTCAGGCTCCCAGGGCGGCCAGTGCGGCGCGGGTCTTGTCGATCACGGTCTGGAGCTTGGCCTTCTCCTCGTCGGTGGCGGCAGCTGCGAGGGCGGCCTCCTTGGCGGCGAGGGTATTCTTGAGCACCTCGATTTTCTTGGCGGTGGCGGGGTCCACGACCTTCTCCTCCTTGGGCTGAAGTGCCTCCAGGGCGGCGCGTGTCTTGTCAATCACGGCTTCGAGCTTGGCCTTCTCCTCGTCGGTGGCGGCAGCTGCGAGGGCGGCCTCCTTGGCG
>CAZSHV010000141.1:4403-5339 GCA_964606815.1 uncultured Bacteroides sp.
GCGAGGGTGTTCTTGAGCACCTCGATTTTCTTAGCGGTGGCGGGGTCGACTGCTGCTGCCTGCGGCTTGGGCATCAGGGCCTCAAGGGCAGCGCGTGTCTTGTCGATCACGGCTTGGAGCTTGGCCTTTTCCTCGTCGGTGCCGGCCATGTTGAGGGCGGCCTCCTTCACGGCGAGGGTGTTCTTCAGCACCTCGATTTTCTTAGCCACGGCGGGGTCGGCGGCAGGAGCGCCGGCAGCGGCGGGTGCGGGTGCGGGTGCTTCGGGAGCCTCGGGGAAGTTGGCATCCTCCTGGCGGTCGGGCATGCTGTTGAGCACTTTCTTAAGCACGCCGCGGGTGAAGACGGCCTGCTCGAAGTCGTTGGAGAATTCCAATGCGGTGGTGGGGCAGTTGATCACACACAGGTTGCAGAAGGTGCAGGTGCCAAGGTCGTAGTGATAGGTGGCGAGTTTCTTCTTTCTCTTGCCGTCGGGGGTGAGGACGGTTTTGATGTCCAGAGCGATGGTGCCATTGGGGCAGACGCGCTCGCAGGTGCCGCAGGCAATGCATCGGTGGCGGCCGTCAGCGTCGTAGATCAGCTGCAGGTCGGCGCGGAAGCGCTTGGGCCACTTGTAGGTGTCGCGGTCCTCGGGATAGAACTCGGTGATTTTGGGGGTGACGAGCTCCGAGCCGGTCACCTGTAAGCCTTTCACGAGGCTCACGATTCCCGAGCCGAGGCCTTTGAAATATTCGGATATGCTACCCATTATTGTAATGATCGATTTATATGCAAATGTGGTAAGGGTGGGGGCTATTCTCGCGTCTGGCCGCCCACGATGTCGAGCAGCTCGTTGGTGATGCTCTGCTGGCGCAGCTTGTTGTATTCGAGCTGCAGCTGGTCCAGGAGCTTCTTGGCGTTGTCGTTGGCGCTCTGCATGGCCATCACGCGGGCAGCCT
>CAZSHV010000142.1:0-5002 GCA_964606815.1 uncultured Bacteroides sp.
AAATCCCTCCAAGATATGCGACCTCAGCGTTAACATATTTTATGGGACAGGCTCTAAGACTAAATCTCGACGGAGTCATGGGGCAGGTGGGGTGGGTGTTACCAGAGGTTGAAGCGATATCCGGCGCAGACGTTGCCGGTGATTAGGGCGTTGGAGAATGTGCTGTCGCGGTCGTAGATGAGCCACAGCGTGCACTGGCCCACAGCGCCGATGAACCATCGGCCGTGGTTCCACACCACCGACACGCGGCCGTCGGCGTTCATGCCAAAGGTGGTGCGCCGCTCGTGCTCATTGTTCAGGTAGCCGTATTTGATGCCCACCGACGGGCTCACGCTCGCGCCGATGGTCCATTGCTGGCGCGGCACCCAGTTGTAGGCGTAGCCGCCCTTGAGCAGGTAGTTGCGGCTATTGGCCAGGTAGCGGTAGCCTTTCCACGATGTGGGGAAGTACTCTTTGATGCTTTCTGGCAGCGTGGAGAAATCGAAGTCGTAGTTCTGATAAAGATATGAGAACCCGGCGTAGAAGGATCCCTGCGACCGCTGCTGCACGCGCCCGAAGCTGAAGGCCGCTGCTTGGCTGTAGCGCTTGTGGTTGAAGAAGTAGTAGACATCGATGCCCGTGCTGGTCACCTTCATGCCATGGAAGTCGATGTTGGGGTTGTAGGTGTTTCCGCGGTGGCCGAACTTGGATATGCGCGTGCCGCCGGTATTGCTCATCGTGTAGCCCTCCACGGCGAAGAGGCTGCAGTTGAAGCCGAAGTTGAAGCGCGTGCGGCCCAGCGGCTCGCTGCCGAAGAGCTTGCTGACGTTAATATCGTAGCCCAACGACACTGCCAGGTACTGCACATATGCGCCCACCGAGGTGCTGGCGTCGGAGAGCATGCGCATGCGCATGTTGTCGGGCAGGTCGAAGTTGTAATAATCCACCCAGCTGTCGGTGCGGGCCTTGACGTTGAATTTATAGCCCGTGCCCTTGACGTAGAGCGTGTCGTAGCCGTTGAAGAACTGGTCGCCCCAGCGGTAGGTGTCCACCACGAAGCGCGGGAAGCGGCCCCACTCGCGTATGCTGTCCAGGTTCCAGCTGCGCGCCGAGGCCCGCTGCGACAGTCCTAAACACGCCGCGCATATTATTATCATGTATATAATCCTTCTCATTGCCGTGCGCGAAGATAGCGCGAATATCGCAAACCGCAAAATGGCCCCTCGCATCCGTAGAGGGGAAAAATACGGCATAACAAGAAAAAAGTCACAGAAAAATGGTAAAAAAGTATAACGAGGCAAAAAGAATGGCGAAAAATTTCATTATTTGAAGAAAAATGATTTACTTTGCAGCGCAAAAATTGAATACTAATCCATAAACTCAACGATTATGTCTGAAATCGCAGATCGCGTAAAAGCAATCATCGTCGACAAGCTCAGCGTGGACGACAACGCAGTGACTGAAACCGCAACCTTCACCGACCTCGGTGCTGACTCCCTCGACACCGTCGATATCATCATGGCCTTCGAGAAAGAGTTCGACATCAAGATCGACGACCAGGCCGCTGAGAAAATCGCCACTGTCGGCGACGCTATCGCTTTCGTCGAGGAGGCTAAGAAATAATTCCGCCTTACAGCATTAACGCATCCCCCCTCTTTTCAAGACATGGAATTAAAAAGAGTAGTAGTGACCGGCATGGGTGCCATCACCCCCCTGGGCAACGACGTGGCCACAACCTGGGCCAACGCCGTCGCTGGTGTGAGCGGCGCCGGGCCTATCACTCACTTTGACTGCTCGCTGTTCAAGACCCAGTTCGCCTGCGAGGTCAAGGACTTCCGCGTCGAGGACTACATCGACCGCCGCAAGGCGCGCCAGCTTGACCTCTACGCGCAGTACGCCATGGCCGCCGCTAAGCAGGCCGTGGGCGACGCGGACCTCACCAGCGACGCTGTGGACAAGAACCGCGTCGGCGTCATCGTTGCCGCTGGCATCGGCGGCCTCCATACTTTCGAGGAAGAGGCCGGATACTACGCGCTCAACGCCGAAAGCGGTCCCCGCTACAGCCCCTTCTTCATCCCCAAGATGATCGCAGACATCGCTTCCGGTCACATATCCATGGAGTACGGCTTCCACGGCCCAAACTATGGTGTGGTATCCGCCTGCGCTTCCTCTAACAACGCGATCATCGACGCTTTCAACCTCATTCGCCTGGGTAAGGCCGACGCCATCGTCACCGGTGGTGCCGAGGCCGCTATCTACCCCGCTGGCGTGGGCGGCTTCAACTCGATGCACGCCCTCTCCACTCGCAACGACGACCCCAAAGGCGCTTCGCGCCCCTTCTCCAAGAGCCGCGACGGCTTCGTGATGGGTGAAGGTTCTGTGGTCCTCGTGCTCGAGGAGCTGGAGCACGCTCTGGCTCGCGGCGCTAAGATATATGCCGAGGTGGCCGGCGGCGGCATGTCTGCCGACGCTCACCACATCACGGCTACCCACCCCGAGGGCCTCGGCGCTATCCTCGCCATGCAGGCCGCTCTCGAAGACGCCAACATGAAGCCCGAGGACATCGACTACATCAACGTCCACGGCACTTCAACCCCCGTTGGCGACATCGGCGAGGTGAAAGCAATCCTCAAAGTCTTCGGCGACCACGCCTACAAGCTCAACATCTCCTCCACTAAGTCTATGACGGGCCACCTCCTCGGTGCCACCGCCGCCATCGAGGCTATGTTCAGCATTAAGGCAATCCAGGACGGCATCGTGCCTCCCACCATCAACCACGCCGACGACGACCAGGACGAGAACATCGACTACAACCTCAACTTCACCTTCAACAAAGCCCAGAAGCGCACAGTGCGCGCCGCACTCTCCAACGCCTTCGGCTTCGGCGGCCACAACGCCACCGTGATCGTGAAAGCCTACGAGAAATAGTCCGTAGCCGACTCCATCCCGCTCCTTCTCCAACTCATCTCACAGGGCTGCGCCTACAAGCGCAGCCCTGTTGCTTTTTTGCCCTCCGGAACGAAAAACCTCTGGAGTTGAGCTCTTGTATAATAATGATACCATCCGCGCCATACATGCCCCCATTTCTGTGCGGTTTAAAATATCCGCGATTTCTTTTATTATTTTTAATATTGTGTAACTAATTAAAAATCAAACTAATATCTTTATTTTAACTTTTTTATCTCTCACTATGCTTGGAGGTCAGAAAAAATTTTGCTAAATTTGAGGTCGAATAAAAACCATTCCTTTTTCTGCCCGAGCTTCGGGCCGCTTCTCCTCAATTCTCTCAAAGCATGGAAAGAACACTCATCATCCTTAAGCCTTCTGCCATTCAGCGCGCCCTCGTGGGTAAAGTTATCTCGCGTTTCCAAGACAAAGGCCTGCAAATAGCAGGCATGAAAATGATGCAGCTCAACGAGGAAATCCTCCGCGAGCATTACGCTCACCTTGTGGACCGCCCATTCTTCCCCTCGCTCATGCGCTCGATGATGGCAACCCCTGTGGTGGTGATGTGTCTCCAGGGTAAAGACTGCGTGGAGGTGGTACGCGCAATGACCGGCGCTACCAACGCCCGCAAAGCTGCCCCTGGCACCATCCGCGGCGACTTCGGCCTCAGCGGCCAGGAGAACATCATTCATGCCTCCGACTCCGTTGAGAACGCTCAAATCGAAATCAACCGCTTCTTCCGTCCTGAAGAGATTTTTGACTACACCACGCTCACCCTTCCCGCCATCCTGGCCCCCGACGAGCGCGATTAAGTCCTTCTCTCCCCCCTCACTCCTCAACACTTCAAAAACACCAAGCCAATGCATTTCGAAACCATAAAAACTTCTCTTCTCGCCATAGCATTTGCTGCTGCTGCCGCTTTCACGGCTGACGCGCAGACCTCATATCAGCTGCCCGGCCAGCACGCCGCGCAGCACTCCGACCTCCTTGCCCACCAGCAGGACCTCGGCAACCAGATCAACCTCTCCGTCAATAATTACATCAACTTCGAGGAAGAGGAAGAGCCCGAGCTCGATATCTACACCGAAGGTTGGGATAGCAACATGGTCAACTGCTACCAGAACATGGACGTTCCCCAGACCGTTAAAATCGACGTCTCCAACTTCTCCATGCCTCACCCCGGCTATCTCACCTCGCCCTACGGCTACCGCAAACGTTTCCGCCGCATGCACAAAGGCGTTGACATCAAGGTAAACATCGGCGACACCATTCGCGCCGCCTTCGACGGCCGCGTGCGCCTCACCAAGTTCGAGCGTCGCGGTTACGGCTACTATGTTGTAGTCCGTCATACCAACGACCTCGAGACCGTCTACGGTCACCTCTCGCGTTTCCTCGTTGAGCCCGGCACATACGTCAAGGCTGGCGACCCCATCGCCCTCGGCGGCAACACCGGACGTTCCACCGGCCCGCACCTCCACTTCGAGACGCGCTACATGGGCTACGCCATCAACCCCTCCGCTATCTTTGACTTCGCCAACCAGACCACGCACACTGATACTTACACATTCGACAAGAATACCTATCAGAACGCTCGTAACTTCTCGCCCGAGGCCAATGCAGAGTATGCTCAGGCTTACCGCCGCAACCATCCTGCCACCGCCTCCGTGCAGAACAAGTCCACCAACTCCACTGCCACAACAGGTCGCGCCTCGCAGACCTACCGAGTGCGCAAAGGCGACACCCTCGGCCGCATAGCCTCCTCCCACGGCACCACCGTGGCCAAGCTCTGCAAGCTCAACGGCATCAAAGCCAGCGACAAGCTCAAGATCGGCCAACGCATAAAGATAAGATAAGGTTTTTAATTACGAAAACTGTTAACGATGGTGCGGTGCAGGAATTCCCTGCACCGCATTTTTTTTTTGTGAGAAAACCAATTGTAGGGTCGCCACCTGTGGCGGCCGCGGTAATAGATAACACCGTGTCTACCAATATATTGTAGGGCCGAAGCGGGCTGTTCGGCCGCGAAACATGCGCAATGGACAACGCCCTCACGTAGGGCTGTACCACGTTGCTATCC
>CAZSHV010000143.1:0-4982 GCA_964606815.1 uncultured Bacteroides sp.
CATCAGCGTTTCAACATCCAAAACAGTCCAGCGGGCGAAGGAAGTAACCGTCGCCTCGGCCATCCATTGGCATATTCGTCCGTGTTCTTCGGTCGTGTACGTCAAGTACACTCCCTCATCACACGAACAACTCTGCTCAATGGCTGACCGCCTCAGCGTTAACATATTTTATGGGACAGGCTCTTAGAAGCGTACTCAAGCACGGTGGGCGATTCCACGTCCACGCCGTATTCCTTGGCGCGGGCCAGGATGGCGCGGGCTAATTTGGGCTTCAGGTCTTCAGGGCAATAGCGGAAGTATGCCTCGGCGGCGCGCACATGGGCGGCGTCGGGCATGGGGTATTCGCGGCGTTCGGGCAGTCCGAACACAGAGTCGGGCAGAGCTTCTTTTTCGCGGTAGGAGAGTCGGTCGTTCATAATAGTGTGTGTTTTGTTAGTGTTTAAATTAGAACGCACGGCCCAAGGATAGGGTTCACAGCTCCACGTGCGCGGCCTGCACATCGCCGTCGACGAACACCGAAGCAAGCGTGTTGAATTTCTCCGGGTGCTCCGTCGTCTCGTACGTCACCGTGCCGCCGCGGCTCAGGCGGCTCTCCATCTCGGGGTGGCGAAGCAAATAGTCCTGGAGGCTGCGGGCCACGATATCGCCCTGGCACACCAGACGCACATCCTCGGGCACCGCGACGCGGATCTTGGGGTACAGCAGCGGATAGTGAGTGCACGCCAAAATTATCGTGTCGATGTCGGGAGCCGCCGTCAGCAGCTCGTCGATGTATTTGCGCACGAAGTAGTCGGCCCCGGGGCCGTCGGCCTCGCGGTTCTCGACCAATGGCACCCACATCGGGCACGCCTGCCCCGTCACCGTGAAGTCGGGGTGCAGCTTGGCTATCTCCATCACGTACGACTGCGACGCTATCGTCCCTGGCGTGGCCATCACGCCTATGCGGCCGCCCCTCGACAGCTCGCCTATGGCCTCGGCTGTCGGGCGTATCACGCCTAAGACGCGCCGGCTGGGGTCTATGCCCGGCAGGTCGCGCTGCTGGATGCTACGCAAGGCCTTGGCCGACGCGGTGTTGCACGCCAGTATCACCAGCGGGCACCCCTGCGCGAAGAGATGGCGCACGGCCTGCAGCGTGAAGTCATAGACGCAGTCAAACGACCGGTTGCCATACGGCGCGCGGGCGTTGTCGCCCAGGTATAGATAGTCGTATTGGGGCAGCAGCTTCACGATGTCGCGAAGTATGGTCAGACCGCCGTAGCCGGAGTCGAAAACGCCTATGGGTGTCATCTTGGGGGGATTGAAGAAAAGGAAAAAGAGAGCCCCGCGGCCATGGCGAGGCCTGACAGGGGCTCCCTATGCTATTGTGTATGTTGCGGTTAGCGGCTTACTTGCCCAGACGCTTTCTCATGGCCTCGGTCTCGGCCTCGTAGCCGGGCTTGGCCAGAAGGGCGAACATGTTCTTCTTGTAAGCCTCCACGCCGGGCTGGTTGAAGGGGTTCACGCCCAGCACGTAGCCGGAGATGCCGCATGCGAGCTCGAAGAAGTAGATCAGCTGGCCCAGGCAGTCCTCGTTGAGGGCGGGGATGCTCACCTGCAGGTTGGGCACGCCGCCGTCGGTGTGCGCCAGGCGAGTGCCCAGCTCGGCCATCTTGTTCACCTGGTCCACGCGCTTGCCGGCTATGTAGTTAAGGCCGTCGAGGTTAGCCTCGTCGCTGGGGATCACCACGGTGTGGTCGGGATTCTCCACGGTGATCACGGTCTCGAAGATGGTGCGCTCGCCGTCCTGGATCCACTGGCCCATGGAGTGCAGGTCGGTGGTGTTGTCCACGGCTGCGGGGAAGATGCCCTTGTGGTCTTTGCCCTCGCTCTCGCCGTAGAGCTGCTTCCACCACTCGCCGAAGAAGTGGAGCTTGGGCGAATAGTTCACCAGTATCTCGATCTTCTTGCCGTCGTTATAGAGGGCGTTGCGCGCTGCGGCGTAGCGGATGGCGATGTTCTCGTCGTTCACCTCGGCCAGAGCGCGCTGCATCTCCTGCGCGCCTGCGATCAGGGCCTTGATGTCGAATCCGGCCACGGCGATGGGCAGCAGGCCCACGGGCGAGAGCACGGAGAAACGGCCGCCCACGCTATCCTCGATCACGAAGGTCTTGTAGCCCTCCTCGGTGGCCAGCTGGCGCAGAGCGCCGCGGCGTGCGTCGGTGATGGCCACGATGCGCTTCGAAGCCTCGGCTTTGCCCAGCTGCTGCTCAAGCTGAGCTTTCAGCAGGCGGAACGCGATGGCAGGCTCCGTGGTGGTGCCGCTCTTGGAGATCACCACGATGCCGAATTTCTTATCCTTGAGATATGTCTGAAGCTCGTGCAGATAGTCCTCGCCGATATTCTGGCCGGCGAACACCACCTTGGTGTCACCCGCTGCGGGGAAGCTGGAGGACAGGGCCTCGATCACGGCCTTTGCACCCAGGTAGCTGCCGCCGATGCCGATGGACACCACCACGTCGCAGTTCTCTCGCAGGCTCTTGGCCGTGGCGCAGATATCGTCGATTAGAGCGGAGGTGGTGCGGGAGGGGAGGTCCACCCAGCCCAGGAAGTCATTGCCGGGAGCGTCGGCGGCGAACACGTGGCGAGCGCCATCGCAAGCCTGCGCGGTGCAAGCGTCCAGCTTCTCGTTCGACACGAAAGCCAGCACGTCGCTGATGTTGAGCTTTACAGTTTGCATAATACCTTATGATTTAATCAGTTGTAATTCGAGTATGACAAATCTCTGCCTCGCACGCAGGAGACACAGATTATATTAACCGCAAAATTAGTCATTTTTTTCAACGCTTGCACTATTACCCCCCGAAATTAAATAAAAAATAACGAATCCCCCCAAAAATCCCACTACATTGTAGGGTCGGTCGGTCGGTGCGTCCGCGGAAACATCCGCATTGGATATCGCCCTCACGTGGGGCTGTACCATGGTGCAGCCCCATGATAACACCCTCAAAACCACCATATTGTAGGGCCGCTTTCGTTGCGGCCGCAAATAAAACAACGCCACCGCCCACGATTTCGCGTGAATTGAAGGGCTGAATATTGCCCTTATTCGTGCGATTCCCATAATTATGTGTTGTTCTATTAATATTCTGTGCATCAAATAATTAACCTTATTCTTTACATATTTACCCTCCAAGGTAAAATACAAAAATCAAGGTAAATTATTTCCATTATACTCCATGCCATCGATTCACCCCACTTGCTTTTATGTTTTATTATTATTGTGTAAGTTGCTCGTTTCCCCGAAAACGCGTAACTTTGCACCCGCTAAAATGGGAAGACTTCTCGCCATAGACTACGGACGCAAGCGTTGCGGCATCGCCGTGACAGACCCGCTGCGCATCGCCGCGAACCCCCTCGACACCGTTCGCGCATGCGACCTTGAGGCATTCCTCACCCGCTACATGGCCGCCGAGCCTGTCGATGCCATCATCGTGGGCCTGCCCACCACGCCCCAGGGCCAGCCCTCTGAGTCGATGCGATGGATAGAGCCTGCCGTCAGACGCCTGCGCAAGCTCTTCCCCCAGGTGCCAGTCGAGATGTACGACGAGCGCTTCACCTCCGTGCTCGCCCACCGGGCCATGATCGACGGAGGCATGAAGAAAATGGCGCGCCGCGACCGCGACGTCGTGGACCGCATTTCGGCCTCTATCATCCTCAACGACTACCTCTCCTCTACCCGCCCCAAACCCTGAAAAAACGATAACCACCCATATACATGAAACTTCCCATATACATCTACGGCCACCCCGTGCTCAGAGCCGTCAGCACAGACATCACCCCGGACTACCCCGACCTGCCCAAGCTCATCGACGACATGTACGAGACCATGGCCTTCTCCGAGGGCGTGGGCCTCGCCGCCCCGCAGATCGGCCGCAACATCCGCCTTGTGGTCATTGACGCCAGCCCCCTGGGCGACGACCTGCCCGAGTGCGCCGGATGGAAGCGCACGCTCATCAACCCCCGCGTGGAGGTGCTCGACGGTGATCCCGTCAGCCGCGCCGAGGGGTGCCTAAGCCTCCCGGGCCTGAGCGAGGACGTAAAGCGTGTGGAGCACATCCGCCTCACATATCTCGACGAGAACTTCCAGGAGCACACCGAGGAGCTCTCCGGCTTCGTGGCACGTATCGTGCAGCACGAGTGCGACCACCTCGAGGGCAAGGTGTATATGGACCACGTCTCCGGCATCCGACGCACACTCAACCGCTCCAAGCTCAACGCTCTGGTCAACGGCACCGTGCGCCCCGCCTACCCCGTGCGCTTCGCTCCTAAAAAGAAAAAATAACACATCCCTTCATAGCAAATCATCCCCAATATGGCCGACGATAAGAAAATCATATTCTCGATGGTGGGCGTCTCCAAGACCTTCCCGCCCCAAAAACAAGTGCTCAAGGACATCTACTTGTCCTTCTTCTACGGCGCCAAAATCGGCATCATAGGTCTCAACGGCTCCGGTAAGTCCACCCTGCTCAAGATCATAGCAGGCGTGGAGAAGAGCTACCAGGGCGAGGTGGTGTTCGCCCCCGGCTACAGCGTGGGCTACCTGGAGCAGGAGCCCCAGCTCGACCCCGACAAGACTGTCATCGAGGTGGTCCGCGAGGGCGTGCAGCCCATCATGGACCTCCTGGCCGAGTTCGACCAGGTCAACGCCGCTTTCGGCGACCCCGACGTGCTCGAGGATCCCGACAAGATGGACGCACTGATCAACCGCCAAGCCGAACTCCAAGACAAGCTCGACGCCGCCGACGCCTGGAACATCGACTCCAAGCTCGAGCGCGCCATGGACGCCCTCCAGTGCCCGCCCGACGACCAGAAAATCTCCACCCTCAGCGGCGGTGAGCGTCGCCGCGTGGCTCTGATACGCCTGCTCCTCCAGCAGCCCGACATCCTCCTGCTCGACGAGCCCACCAACCACCTCGACGCCGAGAGCATCGACTGGCTCGAGC
>CAZSHV010000144.1:0-4951 GCA_964606815.1 uncultured Bacteroides sp.
TCCCTACTTCCAGATTGTCAACATTTTACGTTTTAATGCGGCCGCAACGAACTTGCGGCCCTACAATTTGCTGATTTTGTTGACGTTATCCCTCTCTGCGGTCGCCACAGGTGGCGACCCTACAGGCGGGTGTCTCGCGGGGTTATCGGCGGCTGAACCGAACGTTAGGCCCTACTGTTGGCTGGCGTTAGTAGCGGGCGGGGCGGATGGTGGGGAGTGGGCCGGTGAGGATGTGTTTGATATGACGTATGGCGGCGTCGGCCATGTCGGCGTAGCGGGCAGCCGTGACGCTGTCGGCGGCGCTGTCGGCGAGGGCCTCAAGCACGCGCGCTGAGATGGCGAGCTCTATCTGCCGTTGGGCGCAGACAGGCGGAACGACCTGAAACTCAAGGGTAAAGGCCTCGATGTCGACATCGGCTAGCATAGGCGCGAGCGACATGCCGACGCGGCAGAAGGCTTCACCGATATAGTTGAGCAGTAGCTGCTTATGATCGGTGTTTAGGGGCGCGTGGGCGTCGGGGCCGGTGAGCAGGTAGGTTGCCGCGCTGTGGGCCAGGACGTAATTGATGATGTTGTCTACGTTGATTTTCATAGCGTTTCAATATAATAAAGGTGTGATTTTAGATTTTTGAGTCGGCGATGGCGCGGAGTGCCGCGTCGCGGCGGGCGATGAGAGATGCGAAGGAGTCCATGAGGTCGCGCAGAGATGTGTCGGCGGCGTCGATTTGCTGCTCGTACATGCCCGCGCCGCGCGAAGACGTTTGTTCCTGGCCCATAAGCACGGGGGGCACGCCGGAGGTGAGGCGGAAGAGCTGAAGCTGGGTGGCGAGCACCTCGGCCACACCGCTCTGGAAGCAGCCGGCGTTGACCTGCTGGGGGAGCGCGCCAGCGTAGGCGCGAATGGGAATCACGCCGTCGCATCGCGACCATCGCTCGGAGACTTCGCTCCAGGGCATGTCGTCGGAAAGGCACTCTTCAGGGAAGAGGAGTACGCCCTTTGCGGAGGTGGACATCATATGGTCGGTGAGCGTGACGAGACGGTTCACGGCACGCTGCTGCTCGATGAGGTCGTCGACGAAGGGGTGGACGGCGCCGTCGGTGAGGGGGTAGAACTTGAAGGCGAAGGGGTGCTGTCCGAAGGGCAGAGGCGAGGCATAGTCGTCGAGCACGTGGCCATCGGGTGTGAGCCATCGGCAGTGCCAATGCGTGGGCATCGCGAAAGCGGCTGAGATGGGAGGCTGGGCTTTTGAGGTGCGTCGGCGGTTGGCGGCATTGACCTGCGACGCGGCCGAGACGGGCAGATCGTAGACGGCGTGGTGCTTGGGGTCGGCGCAAGCGAGCACCGGGGCCGCGTCGAGCGTCCATACCTCGATGACACGGCAGAAGCCGTCGGGGGCCGCGTCGAACTGCGCGGGCTGCGCCTCGGAGGCCGCGCCAAACTGCGAGAAGCAGCAAGCGTCGTCGGCTCGCTGGTAGCATCGCGCAATCTCTCTGGCGCGGGCGGCGGAATCTCCGGCAAAGCGGTTGAGGAGCTCGGGGAGCGTCATGTCGTGGAGCATGCCGAGGATGGTGGCGTCGCGACCGCGGGGGTCGCGCAGGCGGTTGACGAAGAAGTGGTTGGGGCTGACGTTGTCCACCACGGCCTCGCCCTGGGGCGTTGGGGCAATACGCTGCACCGCGGCGCCGGAGATTAGATACTCCTCCAGCATGCGAGCGTCGAGCTCGGGCAGCGCGTTGGCTTGCGCGAAGGGCACGTGGTCGTAGCTCTCTGCACGGGAGGCCCGGTATCGCCCCACGATAGTTTTCACCAGGGGGCGAATGAGGTTGTTGGTGATGGGGTGCGCGCCGGAGTGGGCCGCGTAGTCTCCCTCGCGCACGGGGTGACCGGTGGCATCGGGAATAAGGTCGCTCCACTGGTCGCCGAAGGTGTAGCGCATGTTGCGCTCGCGACGGCTGCGGAAGCGGGCGGCAGCCAGCCATAGCGAGCGGGCGGCCTGGAGGGTGGAGTTGTCGGTGTGCATTATCGTGTAGTATTAGGAAATTTATCAGGAAGTTTATTAGGAACCGCGCGGTCTCACGGTGCTAGTAGCTGCTCGATGAGGCTCTCGTCGAGGGTGAAAACGTCGGGGTCGGCGGGGCGGACCACGGCGATGGCGGAAGCTACGGTGTCGAAAGCCTGGGCGGGCATGAGGGTGACATGGCCGGAGGGTTCCACGACGGCAGCGGGGTCGGCAGTGCCGGGGGCGCAGAAAGGGTTGAGGCTGGCTGCGGCTCGGCCTGAGGCGTTGAAGTCGACTCTGGCCATGGGCAGCGCGGGGCGTTCCCACGAGAGCAGGCGCACATTGAGCAGGCGGGTAGCCTCGGAGGGCAACATGAGGGTGGCGATGCCGCAAGGCGAGACGTTGAGAGCGGCTTGGCGGCTGACGTCGGCTGTGGGCAGCAGCACGGGGTCGGCCGTAAGCAGCAGGGTGGCGTAGCGGTGGCGCATCTGCTGCGCCCAACCGGCCTCGGGGTCTATGCCGTCGATGAGCTCAAGCGAGCAGTCGGCACGAGAAAAATTGAGGCCGGCGGCTATGCGCCGGCACTCAAGGAGTTGGGAAAGCGTGATCGATACAATCATGGCTTGGTGGCATTGGTCTGTTAGTTACGTCAATCGGCAACGGGGGATTCCTGCTCGGCCATGGGCTTGACCTTGCTGAGGGCGACGACGCGCATGTGGGCGTCGGGCTGACGTAGCACCACGCAGCTGGCCTCGGTGATCACCACCGCGTCGGTGTTCCTGAGGCCGGAGGCGCGCAGGTCGAGGGCGTCGGTGCGGAAGGGGATGTGGCAGTACTTAGTCACCAGGTCGGGGTCAACGATGAAGGCGTCGGCGGAGTGGCCGCATTTGTCGAAGACGGGCGAGTAGATGAGGAAGAGCGATCCGTAGTTGGAGACGATCTCGTGGAACTGCAGACCGAATCGGGTTACGGTCTCGGAGGCAAGGCGTACCTTGGTGGTCTGCACTCGCGAGAGCATGTCGATGAAGTCCGTGCCTGCGAAGATGAACTTCTTGCCCGAGCCGGCGCTCGACTCGAAGGCTTGGGCGCACATAGTGACGAGATTGGCTTCGGTGAAGGTGGCGGGGTTATAGTTGAACTGCTTGTCGGTCTGGTTCCAGATGCCGCCGGTGAGGTGCACGTCCTGACGCTTGTCGGTGTCTCTGATCTTGGCCTTCACGCCGAACAGGAAGCTTCGCTCCATGCCCAGGCGCATATCGGCCACGGCCACCTCTTCCTGGTCGCTGAAGGTCCAGTTGACTTCCTTTTCTGCCATCTTCTGCAGGGTGCTCTGCTCTACCTGCATCTTGAAGATCTGGCAGAAGTTGTTGGCCTTGACGGGGAGCGCGGCGAACTGCGCGGTCTGCACGTCGAGCTCGGCGGCGGCGCGGCCCATGCGCACCAGCAGCGATCCGGCGGGGATGGTGGGGCAGCCGCCAGCAGATTCGCTCAGGGGGTTGACGACCACGCAGCGCAGGGTCTGACGCTCGCTGTCGCGGCTCACCACGTAGAGCACCAGGGGGTCGGAGCCCGCTCCATTGACGTCGGGCACCAGGATGGTCTCGGTGGGGTCGAAGATCTCGGCCTCATCCACCTCGATGGTCACCATCACTTGATGGCTCACCACCTGCGCGCCGGTGACGGCGGTTTGGACTTTTGAGGTGTCGGACTTGCTCGTGATGCGATAGTAGGCCACGTCCATTGCCTTGGCGGGGCGGGAGGCGAAGTGGCGGGTGATCTGGTCGACGGGGGTGGCCATGGGCTTGACCTTGGTGATACGCTCGTCGATGTCGCTGAGCAGCAGGTCGGGCTGCGCGGAGGCAGTGATCTGGGTGGTTAGGGGCGCCTCGCTGATGAAGGTGCCACCGGGGGTCTTGATAGTTTCCATAAAAAATTAAAGATTAAGTGGTTAATGGAATTGGTTAATAAAATAGTTGATTAGAGTTGGTTAAGTGATTGGGTTAGTCCCAGAATCCTCGGCGACGTCCCACGGTGAGCAGCGTAGCGGGCTCGGTGTCGGGCATTCGGCCGGCGGCTCTTGCACCGGCTTCGCGCAGGTCGCGGTAGTAGGCCACGCGCTGGGTGTGCATCTCGCCGAGGGCCGTGTTGCGACCACTTTCGAAGGCCGACTTCACCTGCAGCTCCATCTCGCGGTTGAGGCGCTTGATTTCTTTTTGTGCCTCTTCGAGCTGCTTGCGCAGGTCGGCGATTTCGGCCGCGCGGTCTGCCGCGGAGTCATCGGCCATGGCGAAGGGGGCACCGGTGGGGCTTTCAGACGCGGCGGCGCTTACGCTCTCGCCAGTGAGCGCCGCGGGCTCTGCCGCGGGCCCGGCGTAGCCTGCCTCCGCGGGGCTTTCGTCAGGATTGACGTTGGGGTCTTGGAATGTTTCCATAAAATTAAGAATTAAAGGTATTAAAGAAAAAGAGTAGAGAATATTGACAAGTCACCATTTGTATTTTGACACCACAAAGTTAAGATGCATTTTTGTATTCACCAAATATTTTTGCAATTATTTTTCATAATTTTGCAAATTATTTTACAAATTATTGATTGTCAACAATCTACATATCGCACATTTTTCTTCCCCCAAGAAATAAGAGCCTGTCCCATAAAATCTGTTAACGCTGAGGCGGTCAGCCATTGAGCAGAGTTGTTCGTGTGATGAGGGAGTGTACTTGACGTACATGACCGAAGAGCACGGACGAATATGCCAATGGATGGCCGAGGCGACGAAATTTTCCGCCGCCTACGAAACTCTCCATAGGGCTTGTTGAAACGTAGTTGTTTGACGAAGCTATACGTGCTTAAGAAGTATCATCATGAAAGCCATTTTCGCCATTGCCGTCGCCGTGGACAGCAGCTGCTCGTAATTTCGGCTCAATCTACGGAAGCGGTCAAGCCAAGCGATGGT
>CAZSHV010000145.1:0-4899 GCA_964606815.1 uncultured Bacteroides sp.
ACCGAACTTTATACCGAACTTTATACCGAACAATCAGTCAGCTGGAGAGATCTGTGCTGTGAGTGTGTTCAGGATTTCTTCGAGCATGAATTCGATGAAGGGTGTTGACTCACCGGCAGCTGTGGAGGCGGCTATGGCATCGTAATAGGCCTGCTGGTTGGAGTGAACCATATTCTCAACGGGGAGGTGGGCAAAGAGCGGGTGCAGACGTGTGAGAATGAGCGACTGCCACAGGCGTCCTGTGCGACCGTTGCCATCGAGGAAGGGATGGATGAACTCGAACTCGTAGTGGAACACGCAGGAGCGGATGAGGAGATGGTCGTCGGCGTTCTTGAGCCAGAAGAAAAGGTCAGACATCAGCTGTGGCACACGTTCTGCAGGCGGGGCCATATGCACGCAGCCCGACTCGCCGAAGACGCCCACGCCGCCGGTCCGCCATCGGCCAGGCGCATCCATAAGCGCCAGCATCATGGTGGAGTGGGCGCGAAGCAAGTCCTTTTCGTCAAAGGGGTTGAGGTGAGGAAAGAGCTCGTAGGTGGCCACGGCGTTTTTCACCTCCTGGATCTCGCGCGGAGGAGCCACGACGGTCTTTCCCTCTATGATGTCGCGCACCTGCCCTTCGGAAAGGGTATTGCCCTCGATGGCCAGCGAGCTGTGTATAGTCTTAATTCTGTTGGCCTTGCGGAGGCGCAGCTCAGCGTCATGCTCGAGCACGATGGCATAGCGCTCAATCTTGGCGGAGATTTCGGCCACAAGATTGAGGATTCGCGATGTGATGTGAAAAGGAGGGGCGTACATGGGTGCGTTGGGGTTATTTTTTGACGCGGGAGGGGTTGCGGGCTATGAAGTCTTTCCAGCTGCCGGATGAGGCGGAGGGGATGGGGCGCGAGCTCTCGTAGTAGTGGCAGAGGGCGGCGGCTAGGGCGTCGGTGGCGTCGAGCTCGGGGAGGATGCTCTCGGCCGGGATGTTGAGGATGCGCTTGAGCATCTCCTGCACCTGCTCCTTGGATGCGGCGCCGTTGCCGGTGATGGCCATCTTGATTTTGCGTGGTTCGTACTCGGTAATAGGCACGTCGCGGGCCAGGGCGGCCGCCATGGCAACACCTTGCGCACGGCCCAGCTTGAGCATGGACTGCACGTTTTTGCCGAAGAACGGAGCCTCGATGGCGAGCTCGTCGGGGAGATATTGCTCGGTGAGCTGCAACACGCGGTCGTAGATGCGGCGCAGGCGCAGGTAGTGGCTCTCGAAGAGCTTGAGGCGGAGCACGCCCATGGCTATCATCACGGGCTTTTTATTCTCCACGCCGAGGATGCCATAGCCCATGACGTTAGTGCCGGGGTCGATGCCCAGGATGATGCGGCTGTACTTTTTAAGGGTCATCGCTGGAGGGTCATCGGGGAATCTGCATAGTGGCGCAGTGGAGCGATCCGTGCTGACGAATCAGCTCGCGGCAATCCACAGTGACGATCTCGTAGCCCGGGGCGGCCTGGCGAATGCGCTCAATGGCGAGGGCGTCGTAACGCTCGTCGGCATAGACGGGGAGCAGGATAGCGCCGTTGAGGATGAGGAAGTTGGCGTAGGTGGCAGGCAGGCGGTCACCGTCCTCGTCGTATATGGGCTCTGGTATCGGTAGTGACACCAGGCGGTATGGCTTGCCGTCGGGCTGACGCAGCTCCTGTAGCTCGGCCTCCATGGCAGAAAGTTCGGCGAAGTGGGAGTCGTCGGGGCGGTCGCAACTCGAATAAGCGATAACGCCGCCAGGGAGCAGGCGCGCCAGAGTGTCAACGTGGCTGTCGGTGTCGTCGCCCTCAAGGGCACCATGGCGCAGCCACAGCACTCGTTTGGCTCCGAGCGAGCCTCGGAGCACCATCTCGATTTCGCCAGGCTCCAGGCCGCCGTTGCGATTGGGCGAGAGCAGGCACTCGGCGGTGGTGAGGATTGTGCCCTCGCCGTCGCTCTCGATGGATCCGCCTTCGAGCACGAAGGAGCGCATGTTCTTGTAGAGCATGGCAGAGAAAGGCATGTCAGGGTCGGAGGCAAGGAGAAGCGAGACCAAATTATCGCAGTCGGCGGCGAACTTCAAGCCCCAGCCGTTGAACTGGAAATCGTTGAGGATGAGCGCCCCGTCGGCACCCTGGCGGGTGGATATGGGACCGTAGTCGCGCGTCCAGGTGTCGTTTGTGGGCAGCTCGATGACGCGGGCGTTGGCGATGTCAGGTATCAGAGCCTTGACGCGCTCGGGCTCCGGCGTGACGATATATAATGTCTCAACCCTGGGGGCGATGGCGCTGGCTAAGGCCTGGTAGCATACGTCGACCTGGCTCAGGCGGGGTGCCCAGTCGGTGTATTCGTGAGGCCAAGCGATGAGCACGGCCAGTTGAGGCTCCCACTCGGCAGGGAGGCGGAGAGAGGCGTGGCGGGGGGTGTTATTCGTCTTCGTCATAATCAGTTAAGGAATCCCACACAGAGTCTTTCTGCGACAGGTACTCGGCGGCGTAGTCGCGAAATCCGTGCCGCTCGGTGTAGCCCATCTCGTCGCACCAGTGGCGATATTCGGCTCGGAAATCGTGGTCGGAAGAAAGCACTTTTCGGAAGTCGTCTTCGGCCATGTCGAGGCTGTGGTGCTGCTCAATGAGTGAGATGATATATTCTTCGATGCTGTTTTCAGGGTCTAACATTTGGTTATAAGGTATGATATTCGATTCAGGTAAGTGGCGCGAAGATAAGGAAAATACCTTAATTATACAAATTTCACAATGTGGTATTTGCCGTCGCGGAACTCGATGCGCAGGCACGAGTCGACAAAGGCTGTGGAGTGCACTTCGCGGGTGAAGGGTAGCATACGCAGCGACGAGCCGTCGTCGCTGATTTCGACGATTTTCATGCCGTGGTCTGTGCCGTTGACCACCACACGGGGCGACAGGTAGCGCTTCATAACTATTGACTTATCTCTTGGCCGGCTATGATGACGCGGCGCAGTAGCGGGGTGGTGTATGCGTAAAAAAGGAAGGCGAGCTGCGGCATCGGCTCGGTGATGATGACGTTGGCGAGCTTGCCGGGAGTGATGCTGCCCACCTGCTCGGAGGCCCCCATGGCATAGGCCGCGTTCAGGGTGGCCGCATTAAGGGCCTGCTCTGGAGTTAGGCGCATTTTCATGCACGCCAGCGAGCAGACAAAGCGCATGTCGCCAGACGGCGACGAGCCGGGGTTGTAGTCCGAGGCGAGGGCAACGCCCAGCCCTGCGTCGATCATATCCCTCGCCGGGGCATAGGGCAGGGAAGAGAAGAATGACGCGCCCGGCAGAACGGTGGGCATTGTTGATGTGCCCTGAAGGATGCGGATCTGGCTCTGGCCGGCGTTCTCAAGATGGTCTACGCTCAGCGCCCCGACCTGCACGCCAGCCTCCACGCCGCCGCTGGCAGCCAGCTCGTTGGCATGCAGCTTTGGCACAAGGCCGAAGGCGCGGCCGGCGCGGGCTATGCGCACGGTCTGCTCGGGGGTGAAATACCCGCGGTCGCAGAACACGTCGACGAATTCCGCCACGCCCTGCTCGGCCACGGCGGGGAGCATCTGGTCCACTACAGTGTCCACGTATTCCTCCTGGCTCATGCCCTTTGGCACTGCGTGCGCGCCGAGGAATGTGGCTTTGACCAGTGCCGGGGCATCCGCGGCCATGGCGGCGATGACGCGGAGCATCTTCAGTTCCGACTCGGTGGTGAGTCCGTAGCCGCTTTTGATTTCGATGGCGCCCGTGCCCTTGGCCATCACCTCGCGCAGTCGGCGCATGCTTTGGGCCAGAAGGGATGCCTCCGATGTGTCGCGGAGCAGGGCTGCGGAGTTGAGGATTCCGCCACCTCGGCGTCCGATCTCCTCATAGGTCAAACCCTCGATTTTGTCGCGAAATTCGCCTTCGCGGCTGCCCGCGTAGACGATATGCGTGTGCGGGTCGCACCATGCGGGGAGCGCCCATCCGCCCTGCGCGTCGATGATTAGCGTGCCTGCCGGCACCTGCGGCGCGGTGGCCATGGGGCCGAAGTCAGCGATGCGGTCGCCATCTATCAGCAGCCAGGCGTCGGAGATAGCCGGCACTGTATCCATCTCCCGGCCCTCCAGGCGTAGGGGGGCTTGGCGGTAGGCACCGAGCAGGGTGCCGATGTTCAGGATAAGTGTCAGTGGCACAGGATGTAGTCTTTAGCTTTTTCGATAAGGGGATACATCACAGTGTCACTCTCGACGAAAGGCACCTCGCGGCGGAAGTCGGCCACGAGCTCCTCCAGCACGGGCGACGTGCGCAGCGGGCGGCGGAACTCCAGGGCCTGTGCGGCGTTGAGCAGCTCGATGCCCAGCACGCAGAGCGTGTTGCGTGCCACTTCGCAGAGCTTTGTGGCGGAGTTCGAGCCCATGGAGACGTGGTCCTCCTGGCCTTGCGACGAGGGGATAGAGTCGCACGACGAAGGCCAGCATAGCGACTTGTTGCGGTTTACTATGGACGCAGCGGCATATTGCGGAATCATGAATCCGCTGTTTACGCCCGGCTCGGCCACCAGGAACGACGGCAGCCCTCGGCGACCGCTGACAAGCTGATAGACGCGTCGCTCCGAAATGTTCGACAGCTCGGTGAGGGCCAGGCACAGATAGTCCATGGGTTGGGCGATTGGCTCGCCGTGGAAGTTGCCGCCGGAGATCACCTTGTCCTCGTCGGGGAATATGGTGGGATTGTCGGTTACGCTGTTAATCTCCGTCTCGATGATCTGCGCCACATAGTCCAAGGCTTGGCGAGAGGCGCCGTGCACCTGCGGCACACAGCGGAAGGAGTAGGGGTCTTGCACGTGGGCCTTGGGCTGCGCGATAATCTGGCTGCCTTTGAGATAGTCGCGCACGGCCTCGGCCACAATGGC
>CAZSHV010000146.1:0-4724 GCA_964606815.1 uncultured Bacteroides sp.
GTGCCGACGGCAAGAACGTGCCGTGCACTGTTATCGAAGTAGGTCCTTGCGTGGTCACCCAAATCAAGACCGTTGAGAAAGACGGTTACGAGGCCGTTCAGCTCGGCTTCGAGGAGCAGAAAGAGAAACACTGCACCAAGCCCGAGCTCGGACACTTCCGCGCCGCAGGCGTGACCCCCAAGCGACACTTGGCCGAGTTCAGCGGTTTCACAACCACTCTCGCCCTGGGCGACGAAATCAAAGCAGACCTCTTCACCGAGGCCGACTTCGTTGACGTCGTCGGCACCAGCAAGGGTAAAGGCTTCCAGGGCGTCGTAAAGCGCCACGGCTTCGGCGGCGTGGGCCAGACCACCCACGGCCAGCACAACCGTCTGCGCGCCCCCGGCTCCATCGGCGCCTGCTCCTACCCCGCTAAGGTCTTCAAAGGCATGCGCATGGCCGGCCAGATGGGCAACCAGCGCGTCACCGTGCAGAACCTCCAGGTAATCAAAGTTATCCCCGAACACAACCTTATCATGATCAAGGGCTCTATCCCCGGATGCAAAGGTTCAATCGTTTTAATCGAGAAGTAATATGGAACTCGCAATCTTAAACCAGAACGGACAGGACACCGGCCGCAAGGCTGTCCTCAACGAGGAAGTGTTCGGCATCACGCCCAACGAGAACGCCGTATACCTCGATGTCAAGCAATACCTCGCCAACCAGCGCCAGGGCACCCATAAGAGCAAAGAGCGCAGCGAGCTCTCCGGCTCCACCCGCAAGCTGCACAAGCAGAAAGGCGGCGGCGGCAGCCGCGTCGGCGACATCAACTCGCCCCTGCTCAGCGGCGGCGCCCGCGTCTTCGGCCCCCGCCCCCGCGACTACCGCTTCAAGCTCAACAAAAAGCTCAAAGAGCTGGCTCGCCGCTCCGCTTGGAGCGTCAAGGCCGCCGAAGGCCAGATCATGGTCCTCGACGCTATCAACTTCGACGCCCCCAAGACCAAAGAGTACATCAAAATGGCCAAAGCCCTCAACGTTGACGGCAAGAAAGTGCTCGTAGTCCTCGCTGACCGCAACGAGAACGCCTACCTGGCCATGCGCAACGTCCCCGGCGTGATGCTCATCACAGCCTCCGACGCTTGCACCTACCAGATCATGAACAACAGCGCCATCATCCTCACCGAAGGCGCCCTCGAGGTCATCAACAACAAATAATCGACGAAGGAGGACTAACAATGGATTTCCAGATCAAACCTATCGTAACGGAAAAGGCTACCCGCGTCACGGAGAAAACCGGCGTGTACACGTTCCGCGTGTCTCCCGACGCCAACAAATTCCAAATCAAAGACCTCGTGGAGAAAATCTACGGTGTCAAAGTAGTATCAGTCAACACCTCCCTCATGCGCGCTAACCGCAAACAGCGCTGGACCAAGTCCGGCCTCCTGCGCGGCACCACCGCCCGCTGGAAAAAGGCATACGTCACCGTGGCCGAGGGACAGACAATCGACTTCTTTAGCAACCTCTAATAACAATGGCAGTAAGAAAATTCAAACCCACCACTCCGGGTCAACGACACAAAATTATCGGCGTATTCAAAGGTACGATCACTGCTACTAAGCCGGAAAAATCTCTTACCGTCGGCAAACGTGCCTCCGGAGGCCGCAACTCCGAAGGTCACCGTACCGCCCGCTACCTTGGCGGTGGCCACAAGCGCAAATACCGCATCATTGACTTTAAGAGAACAAAAGACGGAGTGCCAGCCGTAGTCAAGTCAATCGAGTACGATCCCAACCGCTCGGCTCGCATCGCACTGCTCTACTACGCTGACGGTGTCAAAACCTACATCATCGCCCCCAACGGCCTCGAGGTAGGCGCTACCCTCCTCTCCGGCCCCGACGCAGCCCCCGAAATCGGCAACGCTCTGCCCCTGAGCGCTATCCCCGTCGGTACCGTGATCCACAACATCGAGCTCCGTCCCGGACAGGGCGCGATGATGGCTCGCTCGGCCGGCACCTTCGCGCAGCTCGTAAGCCGCGAAGGCGACTACGCAATTATCAAATTACCTTCCGGCGAAACCCGCAAAGTGCTCTCCGCCTGCAAAGCCACCATCGGCGTCGTGGGCAACAGCGAGCACTCCCTCGAGCAGAGCGGTAAGGCCGGCCGCAGCCGCTGGCTGGGCCGTCGCCCCCACAACCGCGGTGTCGTCATGAACCCCGTAGACCACCCCATGGGCGGTGGCGAAGGTCGCGCATCCGGCGGTCATCCCCGCTCGCGCAAGGGCCTCTACTCCAAGGGCCTCAAGACGCGCGCTCCCAAGAAGCACTCGTCGAAGTATATTATCGAGAGAAGGAAAAAGTAATCTGAATAATTGACACCACACATATGAGTCGATCCCTTAAAAAAGGCCCCTTCATCAGCGTCAAGCTCGAGAAGAAAGTAGCCGATATGGACGCCTCCGGCAAAAAGCAGGTCATCAAGACCTGGAGCCGCGCCTCCATGATCGCCCCCGAATTCGTAGGTCACACCTTTGCCGTGCACAACGGTAATAAGTTCATCCCCGTTTACGTGACCGAGAACATGGTGGGCCACAAGCTCGGCGAGTTCGCCCCCACCCGCACATTCCGCGGCCACGCCGGCAACAAGAAAAAATAATCCGAGCCACCTCAACATAATTAAAGCAAACTACAATGGGTAAAAGAAAAAGAATAGCAGCCGACGCCATGAAAGCTGAGCGCGCGCACATCGCGTTCGCTAAGCTCACCAACGTCCCCTCATCGCCCCGAAAGATGCGCCTGGTGGCCGACCTGGTTCGCGGTCAGGAAGTGTTCCGCGCCCTGGGCATCCTCAAATTCTCCAACAAAGAGGCAGCAGCCCGCCTGGAGAAGCTGCTCCGCTCCGCCGTGGCCAACTGGGAGGCTAAGAACGAAGCAAAGGCCGAAGCCGGAATGCTCTACATCTCCACAATCTACGTCAACCCCGCGCCCATGCTCAAACGTCTGCGCCCCGCGCCCCAAGGCCGCGGCTACCGCATCCGCAAGCGCGCCAACCACGTGACTCTCATCGTTGACACAATCGAAAGCAAAAAAAAGGACTAAGACATGGGACAGAAAGTAAATCCAATTAGCAACCGCCTGGGCATCATCCGCGGCTGGGACTCCAACTGGTTCGGCGGCCGTAAATACGGCGAGACCATCCTCGAGGATTCCAAGCTCCGCAAATACCTCAACGTGCGCCTGGCCAACTGCAGCGTCTCGCGCATCGTCATCGAGCGCACACTCAAGCTCATCACCATCACCGTGTGCAGCTCCCGCCCCGGCCGTATCATCGGCGCCGGCGGCCAGGATGTCGAGAAACTTAAGGAGGAACTCCGCAAGATCACCGACAAGGACGTCCAGATCAACGTCTACGAGGTGAAGCGTCCCGAGCTCGACGCCGAGATCGTTGCCTCCTCCATCGCACGCCAGATCGAAGGCAAGGTGGCCTACCGCCGCGCCGTGAAGATGGCCATCGCCTCCACCATGCGCGCAGGCGCCGAGGGCATCAAGGTCCAGGTCTCCGGCCGCCTCAACGGCGCCGAGATCGCCCGCTCCGAGATGTTCAAAGAGGGCCGCACCCCCCTGCACACCCTCCGCGCTGACATCGACTACGCTCTGGCCGAGGCCCACACCAAGGTCGGCGTCATCGGCGTCAAGGTCTGGATCTGCCGCGGCGAAGTCTACGGCAAGCGCGACCTCGCTCCCCAGTTCACTGCCCAGAAGGAGGGCCGCCCCGCTTCCGGCGCTCCCCGCGGACGCGGCTTCCGCCGCGGCGGCAAAAACAATCGCTAATCTTAAACAGGCACATTCTAAATGTTACAACCTAAGAAAACCAAATTCCGCCGCCAGCAAAAGGGCCGCATGAAAGGCCAGGCTCAGCGCGGCAACCAGCTGGCCTTCGGCTCCTTCGGCATCAAGACCCTGGAGTCGAAATGGATCACCGGCCGCCAGATTGAAGCTGCCCGTATCGCCGTGACCCGCTACATGCAGCGTCAGGGTCAAATCTGGATCCGCATATTCCCCGACAAGCCCATCACCAAGAAACCCGCCGAAGTGCGTATGGGTAAAGGTAAAGGTTCGCCCGAAGGATTCGTGGCCCCCGTTACTCCCGGCCGCATGCTCATCGAGGTAGAAGGCGTGAGCTACGACATAGCCAAGGAGGCACTCCGCCTGGCCGCCCAGAAGCTCCCCGTGATTACTAAATTCGTGGTAAGCCGCGACTATGATCCCACCCAAAACGTGTAATAAGCTATGACAAACTCAGAAATCAAGCAATTGCCCACCAAGGATCTCAAAGAACGCCTTGCCCAGATGGAGAAAGACTACCTCCAGCTGAAGATTAACCACTCAATCTCACCTATCGACAACCCCTCGCAGATCACCAAGGACCGCCGCGCCATAGCACGCGTAAAGACCGAGCTGCGCATGCGTGAGATCAACAACAAATAAGCAGCCACCCAATGGAAGAACTTAATAGAAACCTCAGAAAAGAGCGTATCGGCGTAGTCACCTCCAACAAGGGCGACAAAACCATCACCGTTGCCGTAAAGTGGAAGGAGAAACACCCCATCTATGGTAAGTTTGTCAACAAGACAAAGAAATACCATGCCCACGACGAGAACAACGAGTGCTCAATCGGCGACACCGTGCGCCTGATGGAAACCCGTCCCTTGAGTAAGACCAAGAGATGGAGATTAGTAGAAATCATCG
>CAZSHV010000147.1:0-4694 GCA_964606815.1 uncultured Bacteroides sp.
GAATTATGAATTATGAATTATGAATTATGAATTGAAGGCGTAATCGTCTGATAATCAGCGAGTCGTCAGATTTTGCGAGTTAACGTGCTGGCACGCAGTCAGTTAACACTTGACGGATGACGGATGGCACCCCTACCCACCATTTTGGGGCACACAAAGCAGGCGCGAGCTTTCACCCGCGCCTGCCGCTAAAAGGATATGCGTTGCGTCAAATATCGGCTGCGCTGTTGCCGGCGCCATCATTGCCGTTGGCGTTGCTTGGGGGGTCGGCAGGACTGGGGGTGCCGAAGATGCCGGCGAGGTACTTCTCGCGGAAACGCTCCAGAAGATCCCAGAAGTTAGGCACGAACAGCGTGCCCACCACGGCGTTGATAAGCATACCGAACACCACTGCCGTGCCCAGCGAGAGACGCGAAGCGGCGCCTGCGCCCGTGGCGAAGAGCATGGGCATCACACCGAAGACGAAGGCCAGGGCCGTCATCATGATGGGTCGGAAGCGAATCTCGCCCGCTTGCTCGGCGGCAGAGCGCACGTCGAGACCGGCGTGGCGGAAGTCCACGGCGTACTCCACGATAAGAATAGCATTCTTGGCCGAGAGGCCCAGGAGCAGGATGATACCGATCTGGGTGTAAATATCGATGTTCTGGCCCATGATCAGACAGCCCACCACGGTGCCGAGGATAGCCGTAGGCATGGAGATGACCACGGCGATGGGGTCGGTGACGCTCTCATACTGCGCCGCGAGCACCAGGATGGTGATGACGATGGCCAGGATGAGCACGAAGCTGATGGTGGTGCCACCCTGTGTCTCCTGGTAGGCCTCGCCGGTCCAGGCGTAAGAGTACTCGTTGCCGAGCTCTTCCTTCACAATGCGCTCCATGGCCTGAATGCCGGCCGACGAGCTCTCGCCGTGGGGCACCGTGGCTGTGAGCGATGCCGTGGAGTACATGTTGTATCGGCTCACGGTGCTCTGGCCCGTGACCTCTTGCAGGGTGGTGAACGATGCGAAGGGCACCATCTCGCCCAGCGAGTTGCGCACCGAGAGGTTCATAATGTCCGACGCATACTTGCGGCCCGAAGCATCGGCCTGCATCGTCACCTGATAGACACGGCCGAAGTCGGTGAAGTCGTTGACGTAGGAGCCGCCCATGTAGGCCGAGAGAGTGGTGAAGACGTCGCTGAGCGTGAGCTGCTCGGTCTTGATCTTGTCGCGGTCGAAGTTAAGGCGATACTGCGGCACACCGCCCTGATAGAGGGAAGTGACGGCTTCGATGGCGGGGTCGCGGTCGGCGGCCTCCTTAATCTTATCCACGGCGGCGGCCATGGCCTCGGAGCCGCGGTTGTTGATGTCCAGCAGCTGCATCTGCAGGCCGGAGGTCATGCCCAGACCGGGGATGGCCGGCGGGTTGATACCGAAGATCACAGCCTCTTGTATGTCGGCGCAGCTGCGCTGGAACTGGGCTATGGAGGCATCGGCGCTGAGGTTTTTGGCCTTGCGCTCGCTCCAGGGCTTGAGGGTGACGATTACAGAGGCAAGGTTGCTGCCCGAGCCCTGGCTGATGAACGAGAACCCGCTGATGGTCATCACATGCGCCACCTCGGGCTGCTTCATCACGCGCTCGGTGACCTCGGCCACCACCTTGTCTGTGCGCTCGGTGCTGGCGCCCGTGGGCAGCTGTATGGAGCCCATCCAGTAGCCCATATCCTCCTGCGGGATGTAGGACGTGGGCATCTGCAGATAGCCCCAGAAGGCCAGGGCCGTGATCAGCAGGTACACGCCGATGGCCACCCAGGGGCGGCGCAGGAACGTGCCAACCACCTTCATATACCCCTTCAGAGTGGCGGCGAAGCCTTTGTTGAAGAGGCGGTAGACCACCCACTTCTCATCCTCGGGTTTGTTGGGCTTAAGGAAGAGTGCGCAGAGGGCGGGCGTGAGCGTCAGGGCGCTGATGCCGGAGAAGGCTGTGGAGACGGCGATGGTGAGAGCGAACTGCTTGTAGAGCTCGCCAGTGATGCCGCTGATGAAGGCCGTGGGGATGAACACCGACAGGAGCACAAGCACCTCGCCGATCACGGGGCCCTGCAGCTCCACCATGGCATGCTCGGCAGCCTGGCGGGGCGTCATCTTGCCCTCGTCGACGATTCGCGAACAGTCTTCCACCACCACAATGGCATCGTCCACCACGATGGCGATGGCCAGCACAAGACCGAAGAGTGTGAGCGTGTTGATGGAGAATCCCATCAGCTTCATCACGGCGAACGTGGCGATAAGGGCCACGGGGATGGTGATCATGGGGATGACCACCGCGCGCCAGTTCTGGAGGAAGAGGAGGATGACGATCATCACGATCAGCGTGGTCTCGATGAAGGTGACCAACACCTCGTCAATCGATGCGGTGACGAACGTCGTGGCGTCTTGCACAATGCTATAGTGCACGCCCTCGGGGAAGTACTGCTGCAGCTGCTGCAGCTTGGCCTCCGCGTTGTGGGCCACATCCAGCGCGTTGGCGCCAGGCAGCTGGTTGATGCCGATCAGGGCTGCTGGGCGACCGTCAACGTTACTCTGCATGGTGTAGCTCTGGCTACCCAGCTCCACGGTGCCCACGTCGCCCAGGCGCAGCATAGAGCCGTCGGGCATGGCACGGAGCACGATGTTGGAGAATTCCGAAGGCTCCACGAGGCGACCTTTGGTGGTGAGGGTGAACTGGAACTGGTTGCCCTGCGGCGTGGGTGCTGAGCCCACTTCGCCGGAAGACACCTGCATGTTCTGCGACTGGATGGCAGCGGTGACGTCGGCGGGCGTCAGGCCGCGGGCGCGCATCTTGTCGGGGTCAAGCCATATGCGCATGCTGTATTCGCCGGCGCCGAAGGCTTGCACCTGGCCCACGCCCTCCACGCGGCTTAGCTCGTCCACGATGTTGAGCTGGGCGTAGTTGGTGAGGTACAGGGCATCGTAGTTATAAGCCGAGTCGGCCTCAAGAGCCACGAAAAGGATGGTGTTGGTCGACGACGACATCACCTGCACGCCCTGCTGCTGCACCTGCGAGGGCAGAGTGGGCTCGGCCAGCGACACGCGGTTCTGCACCTTTACGGCAGCCATGTCCACGTCCACGCCGTTTTCGAATGTGATGGTGAGGCGGTAGCTGCCGTCAGAGCCGGAGGTGGAGCTCATGTACATCATGCCCTCCACGCCGTTAACCTGCTGCTCGATGGGCACGCCCACGGTGGTGGCCACGGTCTCGGCGTCGGCGCCGGGATAGGTGGCCATGACGTTGACCGTCGGCGGGGTAATGTCCGGGAACTGCGCCACCGGCAGCGTCTTGATGGTGAGCAGGCCTGCCAGCACCATCATTATGGCTATCACTATTGAGAAGATAGGCCTGTCTATAAAGAATTTTGAGAACATATCTAAGCGTATGTTATGTCAATGTAGAGTGAGGGTGGGGAAAGGGCCGGCGGGCCATCAATTCTCGCGAGGGGTGACCTTCATGCCCGAGCGCACCTTCATCAGGGCCTTGGTGACGTAGCGATCGCCGGGGGCCACGCCGCTGAGGATGATGCGCGTGGTGTCGTTGGCCAGCTCGCCCACGGTCACGGGGGTGTAGACCACCATGTTGGAGTCATTGACCACGTAGAGGTACTTGTCGGTCTGGCTGGTGGCGATGGATGCGTCGTTGACCACCACGGCATGGGGCTCGACGCGCACAGGCAGGTTGACGGTGCAGTACATGCCGTTGCGCAGCTCGTTGTAGCGGTTGTCGAGGTTGACGCGCAGAGTCAGCGTACCGGTGCCGGTGTTCACGTCGGGCGATATATAAGTGAGCTTGCCGGCGTAGGGGTGGGGCAGAGACTCGGAGAAGGCCACAGGCACGGAGTCGTAGTTGATCAGGTTGCGGTTGCCGCTGCTGGTGAGGCTGCGCAGGAAGGCAGCGTCGTCGATGGCGAACTCAGCGTAAAGGTCGTTATTGTCGTAGATCGAGGCCAGCTTCACGGGGGCTCCCTCGCCGCCGATGTATGTGCCCACGCTGTAGACAGAGGCTGTCATCACGCCGTCGAAGGGGGCGCGCACTGTGCAATAGCCCAGCTTGGTGCGGGCCGTGGAGAGGGCGGCCTCGCAGTTCTTCACGCTTGCCTTGGCCTCCTCCAGTGCGCTCTCGGTCTGGAGCACCTGGATGTGCGCCACAGCATCGCTTTGGAAGGCCTTCTTCATGGCCTCGTAGTTCTTGGTGGCGTATGCCAGGGTGCCTTTGGCGTTCTCCAGGGCAGCCTCGGCTTGCACCACGGCGTCGCGGTAGTTGGACGACTCGATGGTGAAGAGCACCTGGCCCTTGCGCACGCGGGCGCCGCTCTCATAGTTCTGCGACACGATGTTGCCGTTGACGCGGGCCACGATGTCGGTGGAGTTCAGAGCCTTCACCACGCCGGGGTAGGTCTTGCTCAGCGTCACGGAGTCGAGGCGCACGGTGGCCACGTCAATCACCGGGGCCTGCTGGGCCTGCTGCTCGGGGGCTTTCTTTGAGCACGCGCTGGCTCCGGCCACGAGCGAAAGGAGCACGGCCGCGCGGAGCGAGGATATCATAGCTTTTGAAAGTTTCATTATAATATATGTATTTAATGTTTAGCAAGTTAGAGCCTGTCTCATAAAATATGTTAACGCTGAGGTCGCATATCTTGGAGGGATTTTGGAGGCGGCG
>CAZSHV010000148.1:0-4692 GCA_964606815.1 uncultured Bacteroides sp.
CCTCCGAACGAACGCCCCTTGGCGGGCGCAACAAATTTGCGGCCCTACAATTCGCGGGCAACCAGGGTGATAGTTTGGTATCCCTGCAGGGGGTGGTTATTCGGGGTTGTCGGTGAAGGCGTAGCCGAGGCCGTAGCGGTTGATGATGTAGCGGCCGGCGTCACCGAGCTTTTTGCGCAGGCGGGAGATGTTGGTGTCTACGATGCGGGCGTTGGTCATGGTCTCGTCGCGCCAGATTTCTTCGCAGATCTCGTTGCGGTTGAAGAAGGAGTTGCGGTTGCGCACCAGGTAGAGCAGGATCTGGTATTCGGTCTTGGTGAGGGGGATGGCGGTGCCGGAGATGGTGACGCGCTGGCTCTCGATGTCGATGGTGAGCCCGATGTTGTCGAACTTCAGCGTGGTGCGTGGCGCGGCGGCTTCCTGTGCGAAGCGCTGGGGATGGCGACGGAGCACGGCTCGGATGCGGGCCACGAGCTCGCGCAGGGAGAAGGGTTTCTCCACGAAGTCGTCGGCGCCGGCGTCGAAGGCACGGATCACGGTGTCTTCGCTCTCGCTGGCGGTGCAGATGATGACGGGCACGGGCACGGGGGTGGTGGCTTTGATGTCGCGCAGCAGGTCGAGGCCGGAGTAGGGTTTGTTCATGTTGTCGGCGATGACCAGGCGCATGTCTTGCACCTTGTCGAGGTCGACCTCCTCGGCGTTGGCCACGACGGCCGTGCCGAAGCCTTCTGAGCCGAGGTTGAAGCTCAGGAGCTCGACAATGTTGGGGTCGTCGTCTACGATTAATATGGTGCCGTTGGGAGATGAATTGAACATAAATTCCTTTTTCCGGTGGTTGCTGACGAGGCCAATGGCGGCCGCGTGGAAAATCACCTATGCAAATTTACGTTCGCCCGAGCGTAATTCCAAATTTGTAATTAAATCGTAATTGAATTGAAAACGCATTTTAACATAATTAACACTTTCTATATAACACATGCCTCAGGATGGCCCCGGGGATGTAGGCGGCGAAGGCTGTGGCGACGGTGATGACTCCCCATGCGCACACGGACAGCGGCATGCAGTTGAAGAAGGATCCGCCCCAGGTGGTGATGACCACCTGGCCCAGGAAAATCAGGAGCATGATCAGCAGGAACTCCCCGGCGCCCCGCATGTTGAAGACGGGCGTGGCGGAATGGAAGGCTTTGGCGTTGAACATGTTCCAGAACTGCATCATGACGAAAGTGGTGAAGAACAGTGTCTGCTCGAATGGGGTGAGGTTGGAGGCGGTGCGCGGCGCGGAGTTGGGGCGTGCGAGGTCCATGATAGAGTAGGCCTCGGAGGTGTGTTGGAGGTAGTAGAGCAGGGCGGCCAGGAGCAGGAACATCCACACGCCCATCACGCCGATGAACCACCACATCCTGCGCGTGATGATGCCGTCGGAGCGTCGCCTTGGGGGGCTGGCCATCACCTGGGCCGAGGGCGGGAGCGTGGCCAGGGCCACGGCGGCGAAGGTGTCCATGATCAGGTTGACCCACAGCATCTGGGTAACGGTGAGGGGCGAGTCGGTGCCCAGGAATGAGCCGCAGAGCACGGTGAGGCATGCCACGACGTTGACTGTGAGCTGGAAGAGGATGAATCGCTGGATGTTGCGGTATAGCGAGCGGCCCCACATGACGGCGGCCGTGATGGAGGCGAATGAGTCGTCGAGGATGGTGATGTCGCTGGCCTCCTTTGCCACGGATGTGCCGGAGCCCATTGACAAGCCCACGTCGGCAGCTCGCAGGGCGGGGGCGTCGTTGGTGCCGTCGCCGGTGGCTGCCACGGCCTCTCCGTTGGCTCGGAGGGCCTCCACCAGGCGCTTCTTGTCCAGGGGGCGCGAGCGGGCTATGATTTTCAGGCCGGGAGCCGCGCGGCGCAGCTGCTCGTCGGTCATGGCCTCGATTTGCGGGCCTGTGGCCATGGCTGTGTCGGGGTCGTCGGCATCGGTCCAGAGGCCTATCTGGCGGGCTATCTCAATGGCGGTGGCGGGGGTGTCGCCGGTGACTATCTTCACCTGTATGCCGGCGCGCGCGCAGTCGCGTACGGCGTCGGGCACATCGATGCGCACGGGGTCGGCGATGCCCACAATGCCCATCAGGGCGATGCCCTGCAGGCCGTCGCGGAGCATGCCCCCCTCTATGGGCGAGGGGGCTCCGGCGGGCAGCGAGAGGTAGGCGAAGGCTAGAGTGCGCTTGCCCTGGCTCTGCATCTTGGCCAGCTCGGCCTCCACCTGGGCGGGGGAGACGCCGCCGTCTATGCTCTGGCACATGCCCAGCACGATCTCCGGCGCGCCCTTGATCAGCAGAGCGGAGCCGCCGGCGGGGTCGGCGATGAGCGTGGCCATGTATTTGCGCTCTGTAGAGAAAGGCACCTCGGCGGTGACGCTGGCCTGGGCGCGCAGGCGGCGGTAGTCGGCGCCTTGGTCGAGCAGCCACAGCAGCAGGGCGCCCTCGGTGGGGTTGCCCAGGGCCGTCGGGGCGGCGGGGTCGGAAAAATCGAGCGTGGCCGAGGAGTTGACGGCAACGGCACGGAGCACGTCGGGGGTGACGCCGCCGTAGAAGCAGGCGTCGACCACGCGCATCTGGTTGCGCGTCAGCGTGCCGGTCTTGTCGGTGCAGATGACGGTGGTGGCTCCCATGGTCTCGCAGGCGTGCAGGCGGCGCACCATGTTCTGGTTGCGCAGCATGCGGCGCATGCTGTATGCCAAGCTCAGGGTCACGGCCATGGGCAGGCCCTCGGGCACAGCCACCACGATCAGCGCCACGGCGAGCATGAGCGTGTGCAGCAGATAGTTGATGAACCCCACCCACGACAGCGGGTCGGGGTTGTTGAAGAAATACATCGCCATGCGGCCGGCCACCACGAGGGCCGCGGCGGCATAGGCCATGTATGATACGGTGCGCCCCAGGCGTTGCATCTGCTCGTCAAGGGGTGTCGAGCCACCGGTGTCGATGCTTGAGAGCTGGAGCACCCGGCCGTTCTCGGTGTGGTCGCCCACGGCGGTTACCTGCATGGCTCCGTGGCCCTCCATCACCTTGGTGCCGCGCAGCAGGGCGTCGCTGGGGTATGTGGCGTGGGAGTCGAAGTGGGCGGGGTCGGCTGTCTTGTGCGCGATGGGCTCGCCCGTGAGCGTGCTCTCGTCCACGTCCATCTCGGCGCTGTCGAGTAGGCGTCCGTCGGCAGGTATTTCCTCGCCCGCGGTGAGCAGCACGCGGTCGCCAACCACCACGTCGCGCTTGGGCACGCTCGTGGTGTTTCCGTCGCGCACCACCGTCACGGGCTCGTCGTCGGTGACGCGGCTGAGCAGGCTGAATTCCTTCGACGCTTTGTATTCAAATATGAACGACAGCGTGGTGGCCAGCCCTATGGCCATGAATATGCCCGCGGGCTCGAAGAATACGGTTCGCGAGGGCTCGGGATCGGTGTAGTATTCATATATTGCCACCACTACCGACAGAGCTCCTGCCACGAGCAGCACGATGATCAGCGGGTCGGTGAATTTCTGCAGGAAGGCCTTCCACCACGGCTGCGGCGGGGGCGGGGTGATGGTGTTGTCGCCGTGCAGCCTGCGGCTTTCGGCCGCTTGGGCCGAGGTCAGGCCCTGGGGCGGCGTGGCGGGGACGTTATGATGTGGGATCATAGATATTGGTATAAAAGCGCGCACACCAGCAGCGCGACGGCAGCCCATCGGCACACCCGTGCGGTGAGGGCGGCGCGTGCGGGCGTCATGCTCGGGGTGATGACCGGCGGCAGGGCCAGCCATACGAGCAGCGATATGATGATGAGCGATAGCGACATGCGGCTTTGCGTGGGGTGGGGTGATAGTTGGAAATATGGCGGGAGAGGTAGGTGGTCAGTCGTCGGAGGAGTCTTCGGGCGGGAGCTTGGCAATGGCCTCGTCTATTCGCGGCAGCAGGTGCTCGCAGCCTTTGTCGATGGCCTCCTGGCGCAGGTCTAAGAGCACACTCCGTGCCCTTGCAGGCGGCACGGAGGCTGCCACGGCGAGTCGTAGCGTGGCGCGGGCCTCCATCTTCTTGCGCTCGGCCTCGCCCCCGGCCGCCTCCAGGGTCGTCTGCAGGCGCAGCACGGCGGGGTGGGAGGAGTCGATGCGTGCCGCTGCCTCCACTTCGCGCAGGGCGCGGCGCGTGGCCCCGTTGGCCAGGAAGCCTTCGGCCAGGCGCAGGTGTCGGGCCAGAGCCTCGCGGTCGCTGGAGGTGAGGTGCGGATTGCTGTAGCGCCCCTCGCGCCTCTGGCGCTCCATCTCGGCCCGCGCGTCTGCCGCGCGACGCGTCAGCAGGGGGTCGCCGGGGGCGTAGCGTAGAGCCATGACGTACCATTCCAGGGCGTTGCAGGCGTCGCCCCGGCGCTCGAAGCTCTGGGCGATGCCCACCGCGCGGTTGAGCGGTGACGTACTGGAGTATCTATCCTGCGGCATACCGCGAAGTTCGCAAAAAAATCCGTAATAAGCAATAACGCGCGCATGATTGACCCTTAGAGCCTGTCCCATAAAATATGTTAACGCTGAGGTCGCATATCTCGGTGGGATTTTGGAGGCGGCGTGAGGGAGCAATGCCGTCGCATTGTGACCGAGCGGCGGCTCCAAAAGCGCCCGAGAGATGCGAGGCGGAGGTAATATCCGTTCCTCCGGCGCGTTAATGATATGTGAAACGT
>CAZSHV010000149.1:0-4530 GCA_964606815.1 uncultured Bacteroides sp.
GGTGGCGGCGGTGATGGAGGGGGTGCGGAGGAGCTGGGTGCCTGTGCTGTCGGTGATGATGACATAGGGCAGGCAGGGGATGGCGAGGCGGTGCGGGCCTTCGGCCAGAGTGCCACCCGGGAGCCAAGCTTGGGCCCATGTGGCGGTGTCGCGTTGGGCGATGCGTTTCCAGATGAAGGTGTCGGAGGCGAGGGAGATGTCAATGGCTGTGACGCCGCGGCGCTTGGCGAAGTCGCGCAGCGCGGGGCGGACGGAGTCGAGGTGCTCGACGACGCGGTCGGCGCTGAAGATAAAGACTGTGATGCCTGTGGTGGCGGGGCGGACGGTGATGGTGGAGTCGGTGGTCCATTTATGGTAGGTGCGTGCCACGAATGGCTGGAAGGGAGCGAATGCCGCGCTGTCGGCAAAAGCGAATGCCGAGGCCAGATAGGAGGAGAGGATGTGGGGGTCTTGCGCCTCTGTGTCAATGCTGGCGCGCACGGAGTCGGCACGGGCGGGGGATAGGGCAGCGTTATAGAGGCGGAAGGCCATAGCGGCGACTTTGTCGGCGCGGTGGTCGGCGATGAATTTCTCTACCTCCGCATTTATTTCATTGTCAGCGCCATGGAGCAGCAAGTCGGCTCGGGGATTGGCGAAAGCGCACCACGCCTCGGTGACGGCATTGCCTGTGGCTTGCATGGCGAACTCGTTGCCGCGGGTGAGGTGGCACTTTATTTCGTCGCCCGGGACAGCGTAGATGGTGGCCATGGGCGAGCCGTTGCCGTCAGCAATCTCCACCACGGCCGGCTGCGATAGGGGAGCCTTGACTTCGAACTCGCCTTTGCGGACGGCCGTGACCATAGTCTGGATGGCGTCGGCGTTGTAGTAGCGCAGGGTGATGTTGATGTCCGGCGCGCCCTCCACGGTGCCCTTGATGGTGATATGGTCGGGGCCCGAGCAGGCGCAGGCGATTAGCGCGGCGGCGCAGATGAAAAAGCGGAAGAAGAGTTTGAGCATGGGGGGGGATTTTATGGGACAGGCTCTAAGGCTCGGCGAGCGGGAGCTCGATGCGGAAGGTGGTGCCTTCGCCCGGGGCGGAGGCTTTGACGAAGATGCGGCCGCGGTGGTACTGCTCGATGATGCGTTTGGCGAGCGTGAGGCCGAGGCCCCAGCCGCGCTTCTTGGTGGTGAAGCCTGGGTTGAAGACGTTGTCCCAGTTCTTACGAGGTATGCCTTTGCCCGTGTCCGTGACCTCGATCACCGCTTTGCCGTGGGCCACGGAGGCCGTGACCGTGAGAGAACCCTGGCCCTCCATGGCATCGACAGCGTTCTTGATCAGGTTCTCCATCACCCACTCGAATAGCGGCGCACTGGACTTGACGGGGAGCGGCTGCGAGGCAGGCACGGCGGAGAAGCGCACGCCCTTGGAGACGCGCGTGGCCATATACGCAGATGCTCGGGCCACGAGCTGGCCTGCGTCGTCAGGCTCCATTTTCGGCACGGAGCCGATTTTCGAGAAGCGCGAAGCGATGGTGCTGAGCCGCTGCACGTCCTTGTTCATCTCGCTCACCACCTCGCGGTCGACGCCCATTTCCGGCAGTGCCTCCATCCAGCCCATGAGGGATGAGATGGGGGTGCCCAGCTGGTGGGCGGTCTCCTTCGAGAGGCCAACCCACACCTTGTTCTGTTCTGCCTTTTTGGTAGAGAGTACGGCGAAGTAGACCACGGCGATGAACACCAGCATGACGAGCAGCTGGACGTAGGGATAATAGCTCAGGCGTCGCAGCAGCTTAGAGTCCTCGTAATAAAGGTGTTGGCTGAAGCCCGGGGCTATGGTGATATGGATGACGTTTGGCGAGGAGCCCAGGGAGGCGAGCTTGTCCTTGAGATATGCCTCGTTGGCTGGGGAGCTGACGAAGAGCGCGTCCGCATCAGGCTCGGGGAGGTCGAAGTTGCGGTGCTGCAGGATGTTGCCGTCGTCGTCGGTGAGGAGCACGGGGATGGTGGTGTTGCGCTCGATGATGCCGAGGAGGAAGTCGATGTCGGTGCTAAGAGACTGCTCCACAGCGGGGTCGGATGTCTCGACGGAGCCTATGGCGATGATTTTCTTGGTGGCGTCGGCCCAAATCTCCATGCGGTCGCGCTCCTGGGCGGCGAGCTCCTTGATGAGGTTGTTGGAGGTATACAAGAAGGCCGTCACCACCGCGGCAGCGGAGATGAGGAACGCGAGCTTGCCGTAGCGGCGTATGTCGTAGATGTTGGCCAAAGGGCAGAAGGCGCGGGCGCGGAGTGCGCGCCCGCTGCGGGGTTATTTCTTCTTTTCCTTGCGAGAGAAGGAGACATCGAGCTTATCGAGTTTGCCCTTCCAGTTCTGGCCCTTATCGTCGAGCACCACATTGGTGATGACGTCGTCGGTAACACCTTTCTTGATTTCGGGGATCATCTCGCCAAACTGGCTGGCGATTTGCGCGCGGACCATGCCCACGGCGCCCATGTCAATCTGGCCCGAGATTCGGATTTCGTCCTGGGGGAAACGGATGTCGACGGTGGCGGGGTCGTAGTGGATGCTGATGGAGTCGCCCTCGGCAGTCCAGGTGCCTTTTGCGTCGAGATAGAAGAAGCAGTCGATGGTGTTGGGGTGGGCAATGACGGTGAGCTGCATTTGAGAGTTATCCTCCATTGTGCCATCGGCGTTGAGGGTGTAGGCCGTCTGCTGCTTCATCTTCAGCGAGCGGTCGGGGGTGGGGATTTTGTTCCATTTCGACACCCAATAGCCCACGAGCTGCTCGGGGGTGAGAGCTGCTGCGGCGAAGGCCACGAAGAGGGCCATGATGAGGAGAAATTGCTTTTTCATAAGAAACTATTTGAATATGAAAGTTTTACGTTTTGAAGACTCAGCACTTGCATGCAGGGTCGTCGGCGATTTTGTCGATGCGGCGCTGGTGGCGGCCTCCCTCGAAAGCCGTGGCGAGGTAGGCGTCGACGATCTCAAGGGCGAGCTCCGGGGCGATGAAGCGGGCGGGGAGCACGAGGATGTTGGCGTCGTTGTGGGCGCGGGCCAGGCGGGCCAGCTCCGGCTGCCAGCAAAGGGCGGCGCGGATGCCCTGGTGCTTGTTGAGGGTGATGGCGATGCCGTTGCCGGAGCCGCACATGGCGATGCCCGGGTAGCACTCGCCGCTCTCGACGGCCTGGGCGCAGGGGTGAGCGAAGTCCGGGTAGTCGCAGCTCTCGGCGCTATAGGTGCCGAAATCCTTGTATTCGAGGTCTTTTGACTCCAGGTAGCCTTCAATCACGGCCTTGAGCTCGAAGCCGGCGTGGTCGCTGCATATTGCTATGGGTTTCATATTATATTAGAGGTGTGGTAGGGGTGAAAAATTACACGAAAGAGGGAAATTTTAGTTGTGTGGGTCAGTCCACCTGGTGCAGGTCGTGGCCCATGCGCGCCTTTTTGGTGTGCATATAGAAGCGGTTGTAGGGCGTGGGGGCCACCTCGATGGGGACGTTCTCGGTGATTTCCAGGCCGTAACCCTCCAGGCCGATGCGCTTCTTGGGGTTGTTGGTCATCAGGCGCATCTGCTTGATGCCAAGCAGGTTGAGGATCTGAGCGCCGACGCCGTAGTCGCGCTCGTCGGCTTTGTGACCCAGGTGGAGGTTGGCCTCTACGGTGTCCATGCCCTCCTCCTGCAGCTTGTAGGCGCGGATTTTCTCCATCAGGCCAATGCCGCGGCCCTCTTGGCTGAGGTAGATGATGGCTCCGCGGCCCTCGGCCTCGACCATCTGCATGGCCTTGTGCAGCTGCTCGCCGCAGTCGCAACGCTCCGAGCCGAAGATGTCGCCCGTGGCGCAAGACGAATGCACGCGCACGAGCACGGGCTTGCCGTCGGCGACGTCGCCCTTGATCAGGGCTATGTGCTCCAGGCCGTTGCTGAGCTGGCGGAAGGGGATAAGCTTAAAGTGGCCGTAGACGGTGGGCATGTCCACCTCGACTCCCATCTCGACCAGGCGCTCGGAGCGGAGGCGGTAGGCGATGAGGTCGCGGATGCTGATGAGCTTGAGGCCCCACTCGTCGGCGCGCTGGCGGAGCTCCGGGAGGCGGGCCATGGAGCCGTCGTCGCTCATAATCTCCATGAGAGCGGCGGCGGGGCGCAGACCAGCCAGGCGCGCCAGGTCAACGGCAGCCTCGGTGTGGCCGGCGCGCTTTAGCACGCCCTGGTCCTGGGCATAGAGGGGATTGATATGGCCGGGGCGGCCGAAGGTTTCGGGGGTGCTCTCCTCGCTGGCCAGTGCGCGGATGGTGGCGCAGCGGTCGTGGATTGACACGCCGGTGGAGCAGCCCTCGAGCTTGTCGACGGTGACGGTGAACGGCGTGCCGAGCACAGAGGTGTTGTCCTCGACCTGCGGCATGAGGTCGAGCTCGCGGCAGCGGCTGATGGTGATAGGCGCGCACAGCACGCCGCGGGCGTGCTTGAGCATGAAGTTGACCTGCTCGGGCGTGATTTTCTCGGCGGCGACGATGAGGTCGCCCTCGTTCTCGCGGTCTTCGTCGTCGAC
>CAZSHV010000150.1:0-4224 GCA_964606815.1 uncultured Bacteroides sp.
GGCCGCTCGGTCGGAGTGGCCGCGGGGTAGTGCGGGCGAGGTAATCCGTCCGGCGCCCATTGCGTCGGTCGCCACAGGTGGCGACCCTACAGCTAACGCATTGACAGCTTTGGCGTTATCGGGGCTGCAACGTGGTACAGCACTACGTGCGGAGGCTTTCGGCCTCCGAACGATCGCCTCTCGGCGGCCGCAACGAACTTGCGGGCATGCAATATGGGGAAACCATGGCGTGGTCGGGTGGGCGCGGGGCGCAGCGACCACGTCAACGTCGACCACCACGGCGGCGGCAGCAGCAGGGTATTTTTGGGTTTGGAGGGTGACGCCGGGATTTGTCTCGCTGGGGCTGACGCGTGTGGGCATGGCCTGTCGCCGGGAATCAGCGCAGTGTACAGTGGCGATATTTCTTCTCGCCCCAAAATAAAATTCTGCTGCTGCGGTGGTGGTGGTCGAAAGCCCTCTGCTGCCCGCGCACGCGGCAATTGCTGCGTTAGCAGCAGTAGCAGCAGGGGTAGGAGTAGGTAAAGATTTATCTTTATCTACGACTACCACTGCGACATTATCATTTTCATTGTCATTATCATTGCCATTACCATTCTCATTCCCATTTACATTCCCATTACCATTTACATTATCATTTAGGTAATGGGGTGTATCCACGCGGGTGCACTCGATTGCATGTGTATCCGAATGAATACACACGTCACCACTCTGAATACATTCATCTTCACTCTGCTGCTTCTGCACGTCTTCTACATTCTTGTTGTCGTTGTTGTCGTCGTCGGTGCGTTTGCCGCAAGCCCGTTCATAACGCTTTTTGTTGCGGTCGATGAACATGCGTATCTGCGCCGTCGCGAACTTCATCATGGGGTCGTCGGGCACCGCGCCGGTGAACGCGTACTCCATCACGGCCTCCACGGCCTCCATGCGCATCTCCGCGGGGAGGAGTTTGATAGCGTCCCACCAGTCTTTGTAAAATATAAGGCTCTCGTTGGTCATTGTTGTGTGTGTTTTTGACAGTGTATAATATTGTGCAAATATAAATATAATATTTGAAATCACCAATACAAAAACACACAATTAACAAAGCTTAACGCCAATTATAAGCACAGGGGCCGCGCGGATTTCTCTGCGCGGCCCCTTGTGCGGTAATATTATGTGTACGGGGGGGAGATTATTCGACGGTCATCTCGCCGACGATGGGGGTGGTGAGGTATTTGACCACCTCGTCCTTGCTCAGGCCGGAGCCGAGCAGGTACATGAGCTTTGTGACTGCGGCCTCGACGGTGATGTCGTAGCCGGAGATCACGCCGGCCTTGGCCAGCATGTCGCCCGTATAGTAGCGTTTCTGCTCGTCGCCGCCGTTGAGGCATTGGGTGACGTTGTAGATGATCAGGCCACGGCTGACGGCGTCGCTAAGAGCGTCGAGGAACCACTGCTCGGTGGGCGCGTTGCCGGCGCCGAATGTGCGGAGCACGACGGCCTTGATGCCAGGGGTGGCAAGCTGGGCCTTGACCACGTCTTCGGTGATACCCGGGTAGAGCCACATCACCAGGATATTGGGGTCCATGTTATAGAAGGGGTCGAGGGGGAGGGCCGTGTCGTGGCGCATGAGGTAGGGCTTGTTATAGTCGATGTGCAGGTCGATGGTGCCCAGCACGGGGTAGTTGAAGCTCTTGAAGGCGTGGAAGCCCGTGGAGGTGAACTTCGTGGAGCGGTCGCCGCGCACGATATAGTCCTGGAACGAGATCACTACCTCCTGGATCATGGGGTCGCCGTTCTCATCCTTAGCGGCTGCCACCTGCAGGGCCGAGATAAGGTTCTCGGTGCCGTCCTCGCGGGTGTCGCCGATGGGGAGCTGCGAGCCCGTGATTACGACAGGCTTGCGCAGGTTGCGCAGCATGAACGACAGAGCGGAGGCCGTGTAGGCCATGGTGTCGGTGCCGTGGAGCACGACGAAGCCGTCGTAGTCGTCATAACGGTCGGCGATGTCCTTGACGATCTGGCCCCAATAGGTGGGGTTCATGTTGGAGGAGTCGATGGGCTGGGGGAACTGCACGCTGTCGATCTGATAGCCCAGCTGGCCCACCTTGGGCACATTGTCCATCAGGTGCGAGAAGTCGAAGGGCTGCAGGCCGTTGGGGGTCTCCACCATGCCGATGGTGCCTCCGGTGTAGATGATGAGGATTTTGGGTGAATTAGCGGTTGTTTGTGCCATAATATTGTGTGTTATAAAGGTTTGTCTTTATTAGAGGAGAGAGGGGGAGGCTGAATTAATAATAGTTCTTCGACATGCCGAATACGAAGTGGCGGCTGCGGATGATCACCACTGCCAGGACGATGGCCGATGCGATGCCCACGAAGATGAAGGGGAACATGGTGGACGTGGTGTTGAACACCTTCTGGCCGGCGCCGATGATCACAGGCACCATGGAGATGGCCACATAGTTAGCCACCTGCAGGTAGGCCAGCGAGAGCGTCGACTTGCTGTCGGAGGTGACGACCTCCGTAGCCTTGGTGTAGAAGATAGGCTGGGCGATACCGTTGCCGAGACCGCAGAGGGCTGCAGCGATGATATAGACCACCACGCTTCCGGGCACGAAGATGAACAGAGCGAAGCTGCCCACGATCATAGCCGTGGCTGCCACGAACGTGGCCTTGCGGAAGGTCTTCATGACGGCCGTGAGGGCCAGACCCACGATGAACATTGCGAAGTAGAACACCGACGTCATCGTCGAAGCCTGCTCTGAGGATATCCACTTGAAGTTAGGCAGATAGTAGGAGGGGATGCAGGTGGCGAACACGAAGAAGAAGTAAGCCAACAGCAGCCAGATGGTGCGGCCCACATAGAAGCCGCCCTTCACCTTCTGGCCCTCGGTGGAGAAGCCGTCGGCGTCGACAGCGGGCACAGCTGCGGGTTTGGCAGCGGCAGCCGTCTTGGCAGCAGCGTCGGTGTTAGTGGTGGAGGAGGAGGCATCGGCTGTAGAGGCGTCGGCGTCCTGATAGTCAGATTTAGGAATCTTGTTGAGGAAGGGGATGAGCACCAGCGACAGCAGCGGGATCAGGTAGACGAAGAAGGCGCGGTGCCAGGTGTGCGACAGGTCGCCGGCCACCAGGTAGCCCACGGCGAAGGTGGCGAGCACCAGAGCGATGTTGCCGATAGCCGAGATGATACCCATCTGCTTCATGCGGTACTTGCCCGTGAACACGTCAGCGATAAGGCCCGTGGAGAAAGGCAGGATCAGACCGCAGCCCGCGCCAAGCACGCAGCTGAGGAAGATCAGCATGTTCAGAGAGCTCGAGAAATACGACAGGGCTCCGGCCAAGAGATAGAGGATCGTGCCCAGCGTGATCACCAGCACCTTATGCTTCGACTCCGACAGCTTACCGGAGAGCAGCACAAAGGGGATGATGATAAGGTTGGGGAGCACCGTCAGGAGCTGGATTTTAAAATCAGTGGCGTCAGCGAAGATGCTGCGTAGACTTCCCTCGATAGGGGTCACCGCCAGGCCCGGAAGGTCAACGGCCAGCGACAGAGACCAAATAGCAAGCACCACCATCATCGAGATGGTGCCTTTTCCTGTTTTTACTTGCATAATTGAAACTGTTAGTGTGTGTTGTGAAACGTATGTAGAAGATTAAAGGAGTATTAAGCCGTGACGGTGACGCGGTCGCCGTTGAAGACGCCCAGGTCGAGCTTCTTCATGATAGCCTTTACGGCAGCCTGGGCCTTGACAGAATTGCCGGCCTCGTCCAATGGAGGCGCGAAAGCGGCCACGCCCATCACGCCGGGCAGCACGCCCAGCACACCGCCTCCCACGCCGCTCTTGGCGGGGATGCCCGAGGTATAGAGCCAATCGCCAGTGTTCTGATAGAAGCCCACAGTGGAAATCAGCGTGGTGATCTTCGGGGCCAGCTCCTTGGCGAACACCTGCTCCTTGGTCACGGGGTTCAGGCCGCCGTTGGCAATCGTGCCGGCGCAGATAGCGAGCTGCGAGGCCGTGATGCCCACCGAGCATTGGCGCGTGTAGAGGTCCAGGCTCATAGGCACATCGTCATAGATGCGGTTATAGTTTTTCAGCAGCCAAGCGATGGAGCGGTTGTTGAAGTTCGTGTCGCTCTCCGACTTGTAAAGCTCGTCGAGCACTTGCGCGGGCGAGCCGCACAGAGCAGCGATGTTGTTGATGATAGCCTCCCATTTGCCCCAGGAGTCGCCCTTAGGCTCGA
>CAZSHV010000151.1:0-2166 GCA_964606815.1 uncultured Bacteroides sp.
CATCACACGAACAACTCTGCTCAATGGCTGACCGCCTCAGCTTTAACAGATTTTAAAGGACAGGCTCTGACCACCACCACCACCGCGCATATTTAACAAATATTATACCCGATTTCTCCCCGAAATCTGCTACCTTTGCAAGCCCGACGCCTCCCCCAGGCCCGGGCTGCAACTTTTAAATACACTTTCACTCACCGTGATTTCATACAACACCCAACTTAAGAAGCTCGTCCTGCCCGAGTACGGCCGCAACATTCAGCGCATGGTGGACCATTGCCTCACCATCGAAGACCGTCAAAGCCGTCAGGCAGCAGCAGAGGCTGTCATTGCTGCCATGCAGACCCTCAGCCCCGCCGAGGGCAACCAGGAGGAGCACCTGCGCAAGCTCTGGGACCATCTGGCCATCATGAGCGACTTCGCCCTTGATATCGACTGGCCCTTCGGCCCTGTGAGCAAGGAGATGCGCCAGGAAGCCCCCGGGCCCATACCTCTGCCTTACACCGAAATCAAATCGCGCCTTTACGGCAACGCCCTGCAGCGCATGATTGACGCGGCAGCAGAGATGCCCGAAGGCGAGGAGCGCGACAGTCTGGCCGTGCTCATTGCCAACCAGATGAAGAAGCTGGCCCTGGCCCACAACCCCGACACCACCAACGACGCCAAGATTCTCTCCGACCTCAAGCACATGAGCCGCGGAGCCCTCGACCTCGAGGCCAAGGGCGTGACCCTGCTCGAATATTTCGTGGCGCCCCCGCCATCAAAGAAAAAGCGCAAGAAGAAAAACTGACCCCCTCGGCAGTTAGCTATCGCTTTACAATCATTTAATCCTCCAATCATGATCCTTCCCTCTCAGCTTGAGCCTATAGGCACCCTCGTCAAGACCCACGGCGTGGACGGCGAGCTCGTGGCAGCCTTTGATATCGACGACGTCGACACAGCGCTCCAGGGCTTGCGCTGCCTTATGCTGGAGATGGAGGGGCTATTCGTGCCGTTCTTCATCACATCGGCGCGCAGCAGAGGCCCCGCCTCGCGCTTGATTCGCTTTGATGGGGTCGAAACGCAGCAGCAAGCGGCAGAGTTGGCTTCAAAGACCATCTTCGCCCTGCGCTCAGAGCTGCCCCAGACCGACGACGACGGCGACAACGACGCTGATGGCTTGTATGCCGAGGACATGGTGGGCTTCACAGCCATGGAGGCCGCGCTCGGCACCCCCCTGGGTGTGATTGAGGCCGTGGACACATCGACGGCCAACGCTCTCTTCGTGATTTCATCGCCCGACGGCCGGCAGCTGCTCGTGCCCGTGGCCGACGAGTTTATCATAGACATTGATATAGACGCCAAGGTTATCATGCTCTCCCTCCCCCAGGGACTGCTTGACCTCTGACTTTCTCTCACTTCTTTTCTCCTTCAATCATTATGGAATTCGACGAAACTAAAGCCATCGCTTATATTCGCGAGAAGCTTCCCGCCGACCGCTCCGCTGCTATCGACGACGACGAAATACTCAACATAATCGACATGATATGGGACTATTACGAGGACCATGGCATGCTCGACATCACCGCCGACCTCGAGGACGAGGATGACGACACCGACCCTGAGGTGCTGATCAGCCATGTTGTGAAGCTCGCGGCCAAGGACCGCCACTGCCCCCTCACAGCCGAGGACATCGATATCATCACACGTGCAGAGCTCGAATACGAGGAGGAGACCTTCACCTTATGATGCGCCTGAAGTCTTTTCTCTGTGCCATCGCCGTAGCCGCCTGCGCCTTCGCCGGCAGCCCGCAGCAGGATAATTTGGCAGACTTGACGTTTGACGAGAACATCTCCACGCCTGCTGTGCCTCGTAAGGGCGCTGAATTCCTGCGCAAGCACATGGCCGACATCCGCGCATCCCTTGCCAAGCGTGGCTATGACGCGCGGCTCGACAGGGCAGGGGAGGTGGTAGTGGTCACCATCCCTTGCTCCCGCCTGTTCGCCCCCAACACGTGTGAGTTCATGCCCGGCGCGCAACAGCTTCTTGAGCCCCTGGCCGCATGGCTGAAGTATCCCACTATGTACAAGGTCATCGTGGCTGTCTCTAGCGACGACACCGGCGAACCTGCCTACCTGGATGCCATAACGTCATCGCGCGCCGAAGCTATCGAGGAGAGTCTGCTCAGCT
>CAZSHV010000151.1:2266-4137 GCA_964606815.1 uncultured Bacteroides sp.
CTGGATGCCATAACGTCATCGCGCGCCGAAGCTATCGAGGAGAGTCTGCTCAGCTTCCCCGACACGCAGGGCGACTCCCTCCTGCCATATGGCATGGGCTGCGATATACCCGTGCAAGACAACCGCTCCATAGCCGGACGCGCTGCCAATCGCCGCGCGGAGATTTACATCGTGCCCAACTGGCAGATGATAGACAACGCTAAAAGCGGCAAGCTGCGCTAATCTTTTTAACATCCCTCCACCCCCACCACCACACAATTTCTATGTACCGCAAAGGCAAACTATATTTCAGATACGGCACCATGGGCTCGGCAAAGACCGCCATGCTCCTCACCACGGCCTACAACTTCGAAGAGCGAGGCGTGAGCTATAAGTGCATGAAGCCCGTCGTGGACACCCGCGAGAGCGACAGCGTTATCCGTTCGCGCATCGGCATAGCCCGCGAATGCAGCTGGATCTATAACGACACTGACCTCTACGCCCTGTCGCGGCAGCTGGCCGAGGCCGAGGGCGGTCTCATCGACTGGTATCTCATCGACGAGGCGCAGTTCCTCACGGCTTCGCAGGTTGACCAGCTTGCCCGCGTGGTTGACGATTTCGGCAGCAATGTGATATGCTACGGCCTGCGCACCGACTTCCAGAGCCACCTCTTCGAGGGCTCCCGCCGACTGTTCGAGATAGCCGACACCATCGACGAAATCAAGTCGACATGCAATTGCGGCCGCAAAACCATCATCAACGCCCGCATCGACGGCAACGGCGACTTCGTGTCGGAGGGCGAGCAGGTGGAGATTGGCGGCGACGACCGATATGTGGCCGTGTGCCGCAAATGCTGGCGTAACAAGCGCATCGAGCAGGCCCGCAGACATGCGTTGCCACTGTTCGACGCCGAGCCCGAGCACGTATGATCGCCAACGAGCCAGTGTTCCGCGTCCTGCGCATTGAGCGCGGCACCACGGTCGATGGCCCCGGCTTCCGCACTGCTATCTATCTGGCAGGGTGCTCGCACCATTGCCCCGGTTGCCACAACCCGCAGTCATGGGACCCCGACGGCGGCCAGCCCATGACGCTTCCAGAGATTTTAGCAGTCGTGGATGAGGAAGATTTCAACGTGACCCTCACCGGCGGCGACCCCCTCTATCATCCGGCACTGACCAAAACGCTCGTCGATGCTCTTGCAGACAGCGGACGCACCGTGTGGCTTTACACCGGCTATACCTGGGAGCAGATTCAGGACCGCCCCGAGCTGCGCGAAGCCGTGGCCCGCTGCGAGGCAGTGGTAGAAGGCCCGTTTGTTGAGTCCCTGCGCGACATCACCCTCCAGTTCCGCGGCTCCTCCAACCAGCGCATCATCCGGCTAAAAGGATAGTAATCAGATTGAAGGCTTGAGTGCTGGAATTGCCAAAGATGGTGGGTAGGGTGAGCAGTGGACAATGGACACAGGTTAAACACCAGTGATTCAGATATTTAAGTGCAGCAAAGTGTCCATTGATTGATTATCAGGTGGTTACGTGATGGATTGCGCCCCTAATAACATCCTGGATGTAGCGCCGCTCGGTTGGAGCGGTTGAAATCGCCATCATTGATGAGTTGGGCGGTAACACTGTGCGTGGGACGTACCAGCAGATGCAGTTGAATACACACGTATCTGCCTGTATCTATTGCTTGGGCGCAAACTCCCGAACGAAAGTTCGGCGAAAACATACTATACAAAGAAAAAATATCTGCTGCTGCTGCCGTCGTCGACGTGGTGGTGGTGGTCGTCTCCGCCGTCAGAGACAGCTATAAAATAGGAAAATCATTCGGGTTTATCCCCGAATGAAACCATGATCAACGTATAAAAATAGTCCCCTATTTTTATATACCCTCCC
>CAZSHV010000152.1:0-4107 GCA_964606815.1 uncultured Bacteroides sp.
CGCGAAGGTACGGCGACTTTCGCAATCCGCCAAATGTTTTTACATTATTTTGCGGGTTTTAACGTGTGTTTGCAGAGCAAAAAGCAAGAATTGGAGATGTTCGAGGTTGGTATTGAAGGGGTAATTTGTTGTATATATGTGAGTTGGATGCGGAAATGAGGTTTTTTGGAGGGATTATGAATAAAAATAAAAAATCCCCATCTCAGGTGGTGCCTGGGATGGGGATGTCAAAATATGCAGGAGTGGCGCAGCATGGGTAGAATGCGTGACATTCAATTGCAGTGTGAGTTATGCCACGCGGCGCCAATAGGTTGTCAATGTGGATGTTATCGGGGGCTGCACCTTGGCACAGCGCTATGTGTGGGTGAAATCCATTGTTAGTGTTTTCGCGGACGCTCGGGCCGAGCAGCCATACAAATCGCTGGTTTTGTGGGCGTTATACCTGTCCGCAGTCGCCACAGGCGGCGACCCTACAGGCGGGGAATCAAGGAGGGGCCACTGATTGTGGAAGGCCCGGCCTACCGGGTCTTTACGAGGACCTGGTCCACGAAGCTATGCCATGGAACGGGATGCCCTCGCGCGGGGGTTCAGTCTTGTCAAGGTTCTCTTAGAATAATCGGTTGTCGGCTCCCTCTCTTGGGAGGCGGGGAATAGGTAACAAATCAATATGGTGGTGGCCGAGTGGGGCCGCGGACGGGTGCGAGTGGGCTCAAAATGAGGGGTAGCGAACGCAGTGGGTTGATATATAGAGTGTTGCATTGAGTGTTATCGGGGCTGCACCGTGGTACAGCCCTACGTGAGGGCGTATTCCATGGCGGGTGGAATTGGAGGGCGTTAACGAGGCCGAACCGACCGTTCGGCCCTACAATATGATTCGTCAACCCTTTCTCTTGGCGGCCGAACCGACCGTTCGGCCCTACAAGGTGGTTGTTGTGAGAGTGATACTCATTTTGGCGCATTAGGCCATGCTGGTGGAATTGGAGGGCGCGGTCGCGGACGCACGGGCCGTGCGTCTCTACATCCAACGGATTGCAGGTTAGGGCGTTGCGAGTTACGACGGAGGTGGTGTTATGGCGGCCGCGCCGAGTTTGAGGCACCACATTGTGGGAGGTTTTGTTTGCTGCATTGGTGCTTTTGAGGATGTTTGCGGGGATGGTCTTGAGGTCGGATGCGGAGTTTTTTGTTTGGGCGGAGGCTTTGGGCTTGGGGGCGGGGATAATGGTGATCTCGGAGTAGGTGCAGGGCTCGAGGCCGTACTCTATGGTGATGATGCCGTCGGCCTCGAGTCTGCGCAGGAACTGGGCGATCTCCTCAATCTTGTCGTCTTCGGGCATTCCGTAGATGTCGCGACGTGTCCAGGACGCGGCGAGGTCGTAGGTGCGGACATAGAATAGGCCCGGATAGTCTCGGCGCAGGCGGTCGTGCTCGGCGATGTATAGGAGATTCTGCCACCAAGAGAGCAGCTTGGGGTCGTCGAGGAGCCATTGGGGCTCGGGGAGGTGAGAAAGTGGTTCGGGAGTGTACATTAGAGTGAAAAAATAAAGGTTTGATTGATTAAGAAAAGGATTGATGTGTATTTTACCGATTATTCTGCTGCAAAGTTAAAATAAATATTTGTAATTACCAAATATATTTGTAGAAAAATAATTATTTTTTTAAAAAGCAAGATAACCGAGAGCAGAGCGAAGAAATAGCGTATATAAATAATGGCGTATATAAATAATAATGTACGCGCGCGAAGAGAAGAAGGGATGCATGAGATTCGACAGTTGCGCGGGCGGCAAAATTTTAGTATATTCGCGAACTGAAACAGACTAATGCGATAAATCGACTTATAATATGCAGATAGACAATATCATAGCGGAGGCAGTGTCGAAAGCCGTTCAAGAGCTTTACGGCGTGGAGACTCCGGCCGCGGCCATCAAGGTTGATGTGACGAGGAAGAACTTCGAGGGAAATTTCACCGTGATGGTGTTCCCCTGGGTCAAGGCAGCCCATAAGGCCCCCGAGGCCGTTGGCGCCGAGATCGGCGAGTGGCTTGTGGCGAACGAGCCGGCGATCAGCGGCTACAACGTGGTGAAAGGCTTTTTGAACCTAGTGGTAGAGCCCACGTACTGGAACACGGTGCTTGAGAGCGTGCTCGCCACGCCCCACTTCGGCACGACCGAGGCCACGGCAGAGAGCCCGCTGGTGATGGTAGAGTACTCCTCGCCCAACACCAACAAGCCCTTGCACCTGGGCCACGTGCGCAACAACCTGTTAGGCTACAGCCTGGCCCGCATACTTCAAGCGTGCGGCAACCGCGTGGTAAAGACCAACATCGTGAACGACCGCGGCATACACATTTGCAAGTCGATGCTGGCGTGGAAGCGCTGGGGCAACGGCGAGACCCCCGCGAGCTCCGGCAAGAAAGGCGACCACCTGATCGGCGAGTACTATGTGCTCTTCGACAAGAAATACAAAGAGCAGGTGGGCGAGCTGGTGGCCCAGGGCATGAGCGAGGACGAAGCCAAGGAGCAGGCCCCGCTGATGCAGGAAGCCCGCGAGATGCTGCGCCTGTGGGAAGCCAAGGACCCCGAAGTGCGCGGCCTGTGGCAGATGATGAACGAATGGGTGTACGCCGGCTTTGACGAGACCTACCGTCGGATGGGCGTAGACTTCGACAAGATATACTACGAGAGCGAGACCTACCTCGAAGGCAAGGAGAAAGTGCTCGAAGGCTTGGAGAAAGGCATCCTGTACCGCAGCGAAGACGGGTCGGTGTGGGCAGACCTGACTGCCGACGGCCTTGACCACAAGCTGCTGCTTCGCGCCGACGGCACATCGGTGTACATGACCCAGGATATAGGCACCGCCAAGCTGCGCTATGCCGACTATCCCATCGACAAGATGGTGTATGTGGTAGGCAACGAGCAGAATTACCACTTCCAGGTGCTGTCTCTGCTTCTTGACAAGTTAGGCTTCGCCTGGGGCAAAGACCTTGTGCATTTCTCCTACGGCATGGTAGAGCTGCCCGAGGGCAAGATGAAGAGCCGCGAGGGCACGGTGGTAGACGCCGACGACCTGATGGAAGAGATGGTGAGCACGGCCCGCTCCGTGAGCGCCGAGCTGGGCAAGCTCGACGGCCTGACACCCGAAGAGGTGGACGAGATCACCGAGATGGTGGGCCTGGGCGCGCTGAAATACTTCCTGCTGAAGGTAGACCCCCGCAAGAACATGCTGTTCAACCCCAAGGAGAGCATCGACTTCAACGGCAACACGGGCCCGTTCATCCAGTACACCTACGCGCGCATCCGCTCCGTGCTGCGCCGCGCGGAGGCCGAGGGCATGACCATAGGCGACTACAGCGCTGTGGTGCCCGGCGAGCGCGAGGTGGCACTGATACAGCGCATCGCAGACTTCCCCGCCGTGGTGCGCGAGGCCGGCCGAGCCTTCTCGCCCGCCCTGGTGGCCAACTACATGTACAGCCTGGCGAAGGAATACAACCAGTTCTACCACGACTGCCCTGTGCTGAAAGAAGAGCGCGCCGACGCCCGCTCGCTGCGCCTGGCGCTGAGCGAGGCCACGGCGAGGGTGATCGCGACCGCGGCCGGCCTGTTAGGCATGCGCGTGCCCGAGCGGATGTAATACGAGATTAAGAGCCTGTCCCATAAAATATGTTAACGCTGAGGTCGCATATCTCGGAGGGATTTTGGAGGCGACGGGAGGGAGCAATGCCGTCGCATTGTGACCGAGCGGCGGCTTCAAAAGCACCCGAGAGATGCGAGACGGAGGTAATATTCTTTCCTCCAGCGCGTTAATGATATGTGAAACGTTGCTCTTTACTTAACACGAAACAAAAGCGCTGGCTCTCCACGTTCAGCGCTCGCTTGAACATCAAACTGAATTTAAGGCAATTAGAAGGCATTATATATGTATTGAAGACCGGATGTCAATGGCGATTGTTGACAGTCAAAGCGTTAAGAGCGGCTTGCCTCAATCACGGAAAGGCATAGACGGCAACAAACGCATAAAAGGGATTAAGCGACATATAGCCGTGGACAGCGAAGGCTTGCCGCTCGGCGTGGTTGTCACGACGGCCAACGTCCACGATTCAAAAGCGGCTTA
>CAZSHV010000153.1:0-4022 GCA_964606815.1 uncultured Bacteroides sp.
AAAATCCCTCCAAGATATGCGACCTCAGCGTTAACATATTTTATGGGACAGGCTCGTCTACCGCCAACGCCTACCCCGCCGCTATGCCGATGACGACAAGGACCAGGGTGAGGGCCAGGCCGACCCAGACAGCCGGAAGGCCCGATGCTCGCGGCCTCTGCGGCACGGGGGGCACGAAGGCGACGGCTATCCGATAGGCAGCCCATCCCAGGAGGATGCCCACGGTGGCACCAGCGAGGATGTCGCCCGGATAGTGCACGCCCAGGTAGATGCGCGAATAGCACTGCGCGGCGGCCCAGAGGAAGATGAAAATCGGGTAGGCCCCGCGGCGCAGCAGCAGCGCTGTGGCCGTGGCCAGGGCGAAGGTGTTGGATGCGTGGCATGATGGGAAGCCGAATGCGCCGCCGCGGTAGCCGTTGACTATGCGCACCAGCTCGCTCAGAGGGTTGTCGGGGTTGGCGGGCCGCAGGCGCATGACCATGGGGCGGATCACCGACGCGCACAGGAAGTCGGCCGCTCCGACCGCTGTCCCCGTGGCGGCGATGTACACCAGCCCGGCGCGCCAGCCGTAGCGGCGCACGATCACGAAAGCGATGGCCACATACAGCACGACCCACGGCCAACGCCCGGAGAAAAGCATCATCACGGGGTCGAGGACTTGGTGGCCGCCGCCGTTGAGGAAGAGGAACACCTGGGTGTCGATGTCGCGGAGCAAGTCAATCATCGTTGCGACAGGTCAGTGTAAAGGGTTTGCACATATGCCTTAAGGGCGGAGAAAGCGCTGTCCGGGGCCTGGGACATGGGCTCGGAGGTGTCCACGCTAAGCACGGCAGTGCCCTGCGGTGTGCGCATGGCTATCCACGACGGTTCGCTGAAGAAAGCCGCGGGGCTCTGGCGGGGCGCGAGCAGGTTGTGGCTGAAGGTGAGCGGGCTGTGGTCTATGCCCAGCAGGGCGGCCACGGTGGCGCCGATGTCGGTCTGCGAGGCAGGCAGCGCGAGCAGGTCACGGTCAACCTCCACGCCTTTTAAAGCGCTGCCGGCGAGGACGATGGGTATATGGTGGCGCTCGGCGGGGTCGGTAAGATTCTCAGGCCAGGAGCCGTAATGGTCCGGCACCATCACCACCAGCGCGGGCCTGGGCAGAGCCTCGATGCCGGCGTAGAAGGCCCCGAGGCAACTGTCGGCGTACTGGAACGCGTTCACTTTCTTATTGCCCGTGCCGCCGTCGTAGGGCACGTCATAAGGCTCGTGGGAGCTGGAGGTCTGGATCACGGCAAAGCGCGGGGCAGCGTCGGCGGGAGCGCTATTGGCATCGGCGAGAGCGCGGCTGAAGACGGCGCCGTCGGGAGCACCCCACTTGGTGAGGCGCTGGCCGAGGGGGAAGTCAACGTCGCTCACTATACGGTCGAAGCCCGCGGCGTTGACCATGGCCCGCACGTTGGTGAAGTCGATGTCGCCGCCGTAGTAATAGGTCATGTCGTAGCCGGCCCCCTTGAGCAGGCGCGGCAGCGAGGGCAGCGAGTCGAGCTTCTGCACATATTTGAGAATAGAGGCCGTGGGCTGAGCGGGGTAAGACGTGACGATGGCCGGCAGGCCGCGGTCGGTGCGGAAGGAGGAGGCGTAGGCGTCGGTGAAGAGCAGCCCGTCGGCGGCTATGCTGTCCAGGCGCATGGCTATCGGCTCGCCTCCGAGGCTGGGCATCAGGTGGGCCGAGAAGCTCTCCAATATAATAATGTATACGTCGGGGCGGCCCTCAACGCGCGGGCCAACGGTGTCGGCAGGCACGTTTAGCTTTGACGCTATGTCCTGGGCCTGGGCTTCGTCCATGAATCGGAATTGGCGGTCGAGCCGCGAGGCGTGGGTGGCCGAGTAGAGGAGGTTGAAGGCCGGGTTGATGGCGGCATGGTTCAGGCGCATGTCGTTGGAGAAATACACGCGGCCCGGGGCCATCGTGGCCACAGACACGCCTCCGCGCATGGGGATTACCATCAGTCCGCATGCCATAACGAGCACGCCCGTGGTCAGCCATCGCCTGCGTGTTGGTGCGAAGCTGCCCTTAAGCAGCAAAAGTCTCAGCAATGTCCACAGGGCCAAAGCCGCGGCGCAGATCACCACGGCCCACAGACACCACTGCCACCACGGCAGGCTCGCCATCGCGGCGCCCGGCGAGGTGGAGAAATAGAAGAGAGGGGTGGTGTCGAGCTTGAAGCCCCAGTAGGGGTAGAGGGCCGCGTCGGCGCAGAAAATCAGGCTCAGCAGGGCGGCGACCACGCCAAGGTAGACGTTGGCACCCTTGCGCATGGCCTTTTCGGTGCGCGCTGGCAGCCAGACGGATACGAGCATGGCCAAGGCCAGCGGGGCTGTGAGATATGTGGCCACGGCCACGTCCATCTGCAGGCCGTGCCACAGCACGCTCCACATATGGCCCCAGTAGCCGCCTATCCACAGCATGAACAGCCAGCGCAGGGCGGCCATAATGGCCGTCGTGCCGCATATGAGCGATAATATGCTGAGCAAGCGTCGCACAGAATGAGGGAATGAGAATACAGTCGCGAATTTAGCAAAAAAATCCCACCCGCGCGCCCGAATGCCAATTTTTATAGTTAACTTCGCGCAACGCCGCATAGTTCTAATTATGAATTATGCATTATGAATTATGAATTAGAAGCATGCTCTACCGCCGCCTTCGCCGCCTACGCATAGCCGTGGCCCTCGTCTATGCCGCGCTGCTGACAGCCAGCATAGCCGTGGCTGCCTTCAGCGACACGCCCTTGGCCGTGTGGCTGCGCTCCATGCAGCTCGTGCCCGCCATCCTGGCCGGCGCCGCCGCATGGGTAGTGCTGTGGGTGGTGCTGACGCTGACGTTCGGGCGCGTCTACTGCTCCACGGTGTGCCCCGTGGGCACGGCTCTGGACTGCTCCTCGCGCCTGCACTTCATGGCCACGCGCCGCAGCCGCGTGCCCTATCGCTTCCGCTATGCCGAGCCTGTGCAAGCCCTGCGCGTGCCCATACCCATCATCGTGGGGCTGTGCCTGATGGCCGGCCTCACCGCCGTCGTGGAACTCACCGACCCATACTCGCTCTATGCCCGCGCCGTGCAGGCCGTGTGCCGCCCCCTGGCCGCGGGCCTGGGCAGCCTGCTCGCCGCCGCCATCATCATCGCGGGCATAGCCATCGCCGGCTGGCGCAGCGGCCGCTGGGTGTGCAACACCATCTGCCCCGCCGGCTCGCTGCTGGGCTTTCTCGGCCGCTCGCCAATACTCAGAGTTGACATCAACACCGACCTGTGCACCCACTGCGGGCGCTGCGAGGAGGTGTGCAAGAGCCAGTGCATACGCCTACCGGAGTGCACCGTAGACATGTCGCGGTGCGTCATGTGCCTGGACTGCGCCGCGGAGTGCCCCGCCCAGGCCATCACCGTGCGCCGCGGGCGCCACACGCTGTCCACGCCCCTGATGCAGCCCGCGCAGATGAAGTGCGCCAAGCCCATTGACCATAACCCCAATCTTGACCCCTAAACATATGCGACAATATCTTGACCTGCTGCAGCATATCCTCGACCATGGCACCGACCGCGCCGACCGCACGGGCACGGGCACGCGCTCCGTTTTCGGCCACCAGATGCGCTTCGACCTCGCCGACGGTTTCCCGCTGGTGACCACAAAAAAGGTGCATCTGAAGTCCATCATCCACGAGCTGCTGTGGTTCCTGCGCGGCGACACCAACGTGCGCTACCTGCAGGACAACGGCGTGCGCATCTGGAACGAGTGGGCCGACCCCGACGGCGACCTGGGCCATATCTACGGCTACCAGTGGCGCTCGTGGCCCGACTATAACGGCGGCCATATCGACCAGATTGCCCAGGCCGTGCACGACATCAAGCACAACCCCTCCTCGCGCCGCATCATAGTCAGCGCATGGAACGTGGCCGACCTGCCCGCCATGAACCTGCCGCCCTGCCATGCCTTCTTCCAGTTCTACGTAGCCGACGGCCGCCTCTCGCTGCAGCTCTACCAGCGCAG
>CAZSHV010000154.1:0-3921 GCA_964606815.1 uncultured Bacteroides sp.
GCGGCCCTACAATCGGTGGTAACGCTCTGGGAATCAACGACGACGTCATCGGAGCCCACGGTGTGGGCGGGTGCAAGGTATGGCGACAAATCATTTCCCGCATCCTTGGCGTTATCGCGGTCGAACAGACTGTTCGACCTACAGGCGAGGGATATAGTCTGGTGAAAGGTTGGCGGCGACGTCTGCTCCGGCGGCGTAGGCTGCTTTGAGGTCGAGGGGGAATTGTGTGTCGCGCCAGGCTCGCTTCTCGGGCTCGGAGAACATCTCCATCTCGTAATCGTCGTAGTTGCGAAACTGGTATGTGAAATATGCCGCTACGCGATGCACCGGGGTGCGGAACGCATTGGCGATGTACCACTCCAGGCCGTCCCATACGCGGTCGTAGCCGTGCTCAGCGGCGAATGGCTGAGGTGCGTTCATGGTGTAGAGCATGGTGAAGGGTATGTCCTTGGGGGCCACGGACTCGTGGCGCATCCTGTAGGAGGTGACGCTGAAGATCAGGCGCTCGAGGAAGGCCATCGTGTAGGCGTTGACAGCACCGAAATACATGGGCGCGGCGATGGCCACGGCGTCGGCGTGCTGAACATTGGCTATCAGGTCGTGGATGCCGTCCTTAATAGGGCATGTGCCGTAGAATCTGCCGCCTTTGCGCTTGCAGGCGAAGCAGCTGCGGCAGCCCGTGTAAGTGAGGTCGTAGAGGTTGACTACCTGGACGTCGGCTTGGGGGTGCTGGTTGGTAAAACCTGCCACCCACTGCTGCAGCATCTGCATGCTGTTTCCCGACTTGCGCGGGGATCCGTTGATTGCGTATATTTTCATTTAGGGAATAGGTTAGGATTTGCTTGCAAACAAAAAAAATCGCTAACTTTGTTGACGTAACCACCTCAGGGTTACATAGTTACCTAAATGTGTATTTTATGGAATTTCAACAATATACCGACCTGCGCGCTGGCATAAAATTTTGCGGGAGGGAGTATTATTGCGCCCTGGAGCTGGCTCTGGAGCTAATCGGGGGCAAGTGGAAGCCGATGATGCTTTACCACCTGAAGAACGGCGCTCTGCGCGCCTCGGAGCTGCAACGCAGGCTGCGCGGAGTGTCGAATAAGATGTTCACGCAAACGGCGCGCGCTCTGGAGCGCGACGGGCTGGTGCACCGCGAGCTGTTCCCGGAGTCACCGCCGCGGGTTGAGTATTCGCTTACGCCGATGGGGGCGAGCGCGATCCCGCTGATTATGCAGATGGGCTATTGGGGAGAGTCGGTCGGTGAATACTCGGATGATGTAAGTTGATGGCGTTTCCGCAAAGGTTTACGTCGTATGTGTCAATGCGTTAGCTGTAGGGTCGCCACCTGTGGCGACCGCCGCAACGGAGCAATTTGTCTTTGGCATTACCTCGGACGGTCGGGCCGAGTGCCCCCCTATATCCATTTGACATTCAGCCCGTTATCCGCCATGGCGGTCGGGCAGCAGCGGGGGGGGGGGGTTAGGCGAGGCCGAGGAGCTCGATGTCGAAGATGAGGGTGGAGCCGCCGGGGATGCCGGGCTGGGAGAAGCGTCCGTAGGCTTTGTCGGCGGGGATGTAGACCTCCCATCTGTCTCCGACGTGCATGCGCTGCAGGGCTATGATCCAGCCGGGGATGAGGTCGGCGAGGCGGAAGGCGGGGGCTGTGGAGCCGCGGCTGCTGTCGAAGGTTTTGCCGTTGATGGTCTTGCCGGTGTAGTGGGCGGTGACGACGCTGCCTCGGTGGGGCGTGCGTCCGGAGGGGTCGCCTTTCTTCAGCACCTTATAATATATGCCTCCGTCGAGGGGGAGGACGCCAGGCTCCTGGGCCTTGGCGGCAAGCCACGCGCGGTTGCGCTCTACGTATTCCTGTTTTGCCATGTCTACAAAATTTAGTTTTGTAGCGCGAAGATAGTAAATTTTTACAATGTGACCGAGAGCTGGAGCTGCAGGCGGTTGGCGTGCAGGGGCGAGCCGTCGAAGGTGCGACGGAAGCCGTAGTCGTATTCCAGGCCTGCGGCCACGTAGGAGTTGATGTTGTAGATGAGATTGGCCACCACATAGTCGCCGTATCTGTACATCGAGCCGCAGTCAGCTGCCCCGGAGGGGAGGTAGTTGGTGAGGTGGCTATAGACGAGGTTGGCGCTGAGCTTGGGGGTGATGGCGCAGTTCAGGCCGGCGGTGAGACCGAGGCTGCGCGTCATCTCAGCCTTGCCGGGGGTGGTGAGGGCGACGGCGTCGAGGCCCAGGCCGTTGTCATCTTGCAGGTATGTGGCAATACCTCGGCCATAGGCGGCGTTGAAGTTGAGGCTAAGAGGGCCGTAGATGGAGGTCATGCCGGAAATCTGAGCACCCAGGCCGGTGAGGGTGGCGTTGTGCTTGTCGGCAAGGTTGCGGTACTGCATAGGGCGCACCAGGCCCGAGAGGCGCACGTGGCTGTTGCCTCCGGCCCAGGCATACTGCACGTAGAAGGGCACGGCGGGGATGCGCTGGGTGACGGAGGCCGTGGTGGAGCCCGTGGTGATGCCGGTGGTGGGGGCCTCGATGCCGGCGGCGGCGGAGAAGTGCTCGCCGAAGGTCTGGGTCCAGGAGGCGTTGAACATGGTCATGTACGGGTATCCGTTAGGGCCTTCGAAGTCGATGGTCATAGGCTCGGCGGCTCCGTCGGTGAATAGGCCTGTGGTGTAGCCTACGGTCAGGCCGCGGTATTTGGCGTAGAAGTGGTAGCAGTTGAAGGCATTGCCGGAGCCCATGAAGTTGGCCTTGAAGAATACACCCACCTGGTCTTTGGTGCCGGGCAGGGCCAAGAAGTTGAGGTCAATTGAGCTGGTCTGCCATCCGAAACCGAGCGACGCACCGCTGCCCTCGGGGGCCGGGGTGAAGGAGGAAGGAGCGAAGAGGGTGGCCGACGGCACCTTGGCGCCGAAGTCCATCACGGCCTCGCCCAGGAACTGCGCGCCGATGCCCAGGTAGAATTTATGGTCTTTGCCCACTATGGCGAATCGCGGCAGGCCGTTGTCGTTGGGGGCCTGCGGGGCGTTGGCTTTGAGGTGTTTCTCAACGCGACTGGCGTCGACGGTGTCGTTGTTGACCACGGTGACGACGCCGCTCTCTGTGCGGTTGTCACGCTGGGCGCGGGCTGTGAAGGGGAGCGCGCAAGCGGCGGCAAGGAGTAGGAGTATAGACTTATTCATGATGCGGGATAAAAGGGGAAATAAATAATTAGACGTGTGTATATGTGTGTGTCACGGCACGCCGCTACGGGGCGCGTCAGCTATATAACGCCTCAACGGGGCATTTTGATTTCCCCGGCGCGATATTTCGGGACACTTTCCGAAATATGCCGGGCCGGGCGGCAGCGGGGTGAACTTTATCGGCCGAGGGGGCGTTTTACCTCTGAAGGCCCTGCAATCGTGGCGGGGCTGTATGTTTTACCCTCTCAATATTTTTTATAACACACGATCTAATACAACTATTTATGGACAAGGCCATCACACATGCCCAGATCAAGGAGGCCGTCGAGGCGGCCTACAACGAATGCAAGGACATTCAGGGCGGCCACAACGCGGATTACATCCCCTTCCTGGCTAACATCGACCCCAACCTCTTCGGCATCAGCGTGACGCTGCTCGACGGCACCACGTTCAACATCGGCGACACGGACTATAAGTTCGGCATCGAGTCGGTGTCGAAGGTGCTCACGGCTATCCTCGTGCTCAAGCAGCAGGGCGCGGAGGCCGTGCTAAAGCAGATCGGCGCTGACGCCACGGGCCTGCCTTTCAACTCTATCTTCGCTATCCTGCTTGAGAATGACCACCCCTCCACCCCGCTGGTGAACGCCGGCGCCATCACGGCCTGCTCTATGGTCGAGCCTAAGGGCGACTCCTGGGGCAAATGGGAGGCTATCATCAACAACATCGC
>CAZSHV010000155.1:0-3917 GCA_964606815.1 uncultured Bacteroides sp.
GTGCGGATTATTCCCATCGCACCGCGTAACTTTGCGCCATGAAAACAGAGAAGGCACAGATATTTCTTCCTGACGGGAGTGCCATACAAGCGGCTGCCCCTATGATAGTCTCGGCGAGCCGAGCTACGGATATCCCTGCCTTTTACTCTGAATGGTTTTTCAATCGCCTCGATGCGGGCTACGTCCGGTGGATAAATCCCTATAACGGTAAGGGCTCGTTTGTTTCTTTCGCGAATTTGCGTTTTATCGTGTTCTGGTCTAAAAACCCAGAGCCGATACTTCCATATCTTTCAATTCTGCAAGAACGAGGTATAGGGTATTATTTCCAATATACTCTCAACGATTACCAGAGCGAGGGGTATGAGCCAAATTTACCAGGTCTCGAAAGACGAATAAGCACGTTTAAGCGTCTTGTTGATGTTTCTGGCCCAGACTCGGCGGTATGGCGTTTTGACCCGCTATTGCTTACCAACAAGGTTGGCATTGATGAGCTTTTGTCTCGTATTTCCGCAATTTCCGAACGTCTAAATGGGTACACCGACAGGTTTGTGTTTAGCTTTGCGGATATCAGCTCATATGCGAAAGTGGCGAGAAATCTCCAGACCCAGGGGGTGCGATACCGCGAATGGACAGAGGATGATATGCTCCGATTCGCAATGGGGCTCAGGGACTTGCGGCTTGGTATGGCGTTGTCAACCTGTGCGGAGCGAATAGACCTTTCAGAATTCAGCATAAGCCACAACCGCTGCATCGACCCCGAATTAATAATTCGGCGATCTCCGCAACTACAGAATGAAGTCATATGGCTCCACCCCGACAAAGGCCAGCGCAAGCTGTGCGGGTGCATAGCATCGAAAGATATTGGGCAATATAACACTTGCCCGCACGGATGCGTATACTGCTATGCTAATACCTCACCTGCTATCGCTGCCAGCAACCACCAACGCCACATCAACCAACCCACGAAAGATTCGATAATATATTAATGTGGTGGAGCAATATCGTCGTTTAGAAGGCGTTATCGGCGGCTGTAACAGTCGGTGCAGCCATACAATCGGGGGAATCGCGGGCGTTGTCGCGGGCGTTGTCGTGGGCGTTGTCGCGGCCGCAACAATTTTGCGGCCCTACAATTTGCTGGTTTTTAGGGCGTTATCCATCCTGGCGGTCGCCACAGGTGGCGACCCTACTGGTGTGCGTTGTCGTGAGTGTTATCGCGGCCGCAACGAGCGGCCCTACTATTCGCTGGCATTGTGGGTATCGTCGGGGGTGGGGGTCATTGGAGGATGGCGGAGTTGGCTTCGGGGTCGGCTGTGACTTCGTCGCCTTTGCGCACTTTCTTGCCGTAGCTGAAGGTGTAGGTGGCGGTGAACTGGAACCATTGGTGGCTGGATCGGGAAAATTCTGTCTGATGCGCGGTGAAATAGCGGCCGTTGAGCCAGCTCTCGTCGCCGCGCCAGGAGCGGCGGAAGGGATTCTGCGCCGAGGCGCGGAGTGTCCATTTGCCGTTGCCCCAGCCCAGGGAGAGGCCCCAGGTGCTTCGCGTCTTGGTGCGGGAGCTGGTCATGGAGTACTGCACGAGCATATCGTCGCCAGAGTGGAAATAGGCCGAGGCGTAGAAGGGACCGAAGTAGTAGCCCGCGGATAGGTTGTAAAGGAACGCCGCGCGTCGTTCGGCATATTCGCCCGTGGTCTGGTAGAGCCACAGCTGTGGCTTGAAGTTCAGCACCAACGCGCTGCCTAACAGTCGGGATGTGAAGGATAGGCCGGCGTATTCATTGGCATAGTTGCCGGAGTTCTCCACCGTCCTCAGCACGGCCGTGCCATCGAGATATGGCAGGTAGATGGCGGTAGGGCGCTTGAAGATTTCGAAGTATCCGAGGTCGGCGCTCATGCTAAGGGCGTTGGACGGTGCCCAGGAGTAGGACAGGTCGGCAGAGATGTGTCGAGAGTTCTTGAGGCGGGGGTTGCCAGTGATGTAGAGGTACTCGTTGCTTTGCACCACGTTGCCGCCTTTTGAGCTGATGTCGGTGGTGTTGGTGGCGTAGTTGAATTCGGCTTCGAGCGAGCGCTTCTTGTCGAAGGCGTACTGTATGCTCACGTAGGCCACTGGGGGGACGTCGTGCGTGGTCTGGCCATCGATGCGGTTCCATTCATAGGCGCCGCCCACAGAGAACTCTGTGTAGAGTTTGCGGGTGTTGTAGTAGTACGAGAGCAGAGCCACAGCGGCGAGGTCGTTGAACGTCTGCACCGACGGCGCGGAGCCTGTGTAGTTGATTTTGTCGTGGTTCTGAATGTAGCGCAGGGAGAGGTTCAGGCCATGGCTGTCGTTGATCTGCTTGTTGATTTGCGTCATCACGGAGCCTTCCACCACGTTCTCGCGGGCTATGGTCTGGATGTCTGCATGCTCGGAGGAGTAGCGCGAGTCGCTGCTCACGTGGTAATAATGGAAGTTGGGATTGACGCTGAGCGTGGCCCCGCGGCCGAGGTTGAAAAAGTATTCGCCCTGCCATGTGGGATACACCGTTCGGCGCGATGCCTCCAAGGCGTATGCCTCGGCGCTCCCGCGGGCAGTTGAAAAGAGCACCGAGCCTTCGTTGTCGCTGTGTGGCTGGGAGGTGTAGCTGAGGGTCAGGCGGTTAGCCAGGCTCTTGCCTTCGTCTTCGTATTTGGCGCGCATGGCGGCAGTGAAGCGGTTGCTCTGGGTGTGGAAGCTCGACTGGGATGTCTGGCGTGTAACGCGCTCGCCGCCTGCCAGGGCGTAGGTCTGCGAGCCCTCCGAGCCGCCGTGGTGCGAGTCGAGGTTGTAGTCATAGAGGGAGACGTCGTAGGTCATGCGTCGGAAAGCGAATTTGGTGTATGCCAGAGCACTGGCCGAGCCGGCCACGAGATTGCCCACTGCGCGCAGCTTGGCATAGCCTCCGTACTGCAGCTGGCGCAGGGTGATGTTGATGACGTAGGGCTTGTGGTGGTAGCGTGCGTCCATGGGGTGGATGAGGTACTCCACGGTCTTCACCTCCTCGGGGTTGAGACCTTCGAGGTCTTGCTCTGTTGCGGCCGAGGCGTTGATGAAGATGGCCACCGCTTGCTTGGCATTGGTGGTGACGGCTCCCGACTGTTGGTCAACTGTGAGCATTGGCAGGGCCATCTGGGCCAGAAGGTCTACGGCTCCGTTGGCGTTCTGCTTCTGGCGCGCTGTGGGTCGGAACACGATGCGGTCTGACATGGCGGTCTGCGCGTCGGCGTTGACGGTCAGGGAGCGGAGCATGATGGCGTCTTCGCGCATCTTTATCAAGCCCATATCGAAGGGCGGATTGGCGATGAGCTGGGTATCGTAGCCCATGCACGACAGCTTGGCGATAACCTTGGCGCAGTCGCAGGGTATACGGAAGCAACCCTGTGCGTCGGCTATGCCGAAGGTGACCACCGCGGAGTCTCCCGGGGCCAGGAGCATCACCGACGTGCCCACCAGAGGCTCGCCGTCGGCGCCCGCCACACAGCCCGAAAAGATGTATCTACCGTGCTGCATGGCCTCCACATAGTAGGTGCCCCGGGCTTTGGTTACCGTCACGGGGTTCTGGCCTATGGCTTGGCGCAAGGCGTCGTAGGCGTTGTCGGCCTGGACGGTGGCAGAGGTGGTATAATTTTCTAAATCGTTGTATGTGAAGTTAATGTCCAGGCTAGGATGCGACTCGATAATCTGATGCATGGTCTTGGAGAGCGGGGTGGAGCTGAAGCGAAACGAGAACGTCTCCGCGCTCGCCCCGACCCATGCGGCCAGAGCGAGGATAAGGGTAAGGATGCGAGCCATGTTAGAGCCTGTCCCATAAAATCTGTTAACGCTGAGGTCGCATCTCTTGGGCGCTTTTGGAGGCGGCGGGAGGGAGCAATGCCGGCGCATTGTGACCGAGCGACGGCTT
>CAZSHV010000156.1:0-3905 GCA_964606815.1 uncultured Bacteroides sp.
AAGACGGTGATATTCCGTCTGATAGACAAGGAGATGTACTGGCACATGATGGTGGGCGACGACGACATGACCGTCTCCCGCGGCATCGCACTGCACAAGATGATACGCCTGGTGACGCTGGCCACCATCAACGGCGGCTACCTCAACTTCATGGGCAACGAGTGGGGCCACCCGGAGTGGATTGACTTCCCCCGCGAGGGCAACGGCTGGAGCTATAAGTACGCCCGCCGCCAGTGGGACCTGGTGGACCGCGAGGACCTGAAGTATCAGTACCTGCTGAACTTCGACAACGCTATGATCGAGCTCGTGAGCGGCATCTATAATTTCCAGGCTCTGCCCGTGCGCAAGCTCTGGGAGAAGGACGACGACCAGGTGCTGGCCTTCATGCGCGGCGACTATGTGTTCGTGTTCAATTTCAACCCCTTCAAGTCGTTCGAGGGCTACGGCATCCTGGCCCCCGGCGGCAGCTACCGCACGGTGCTGTCGACAGACCGCCCTGCCTTCGGCGGCTATGGCAACATCGACGAGAAGGTGAAGCATCTCACGCTCTCCGACCCGCTCTACAGCCCCCACGGCGTGGAGTGGCTCAAGCTCTACCTGCCCGCCCGCAGCGCCATGGTGCTGAAGAAATTACGCAAATAATTGAGATTTGCCCCACCCCCTAACCCCCTCCCCACCGGAAGGTGAGGAGGGGGATGTGTTTTCGGGGGAATCGTCGAGGAAATCAATAACGACGACGTCAAGGGAGCCCACGGAGTGGGCGGGAGTATGGCAGCCGTGGTTTTTTAACCCACGGAATACCAGGTATTTATAAATAATTCCCCCTCCCCGTCAAAGCCGGGGAGGGGGATAGGGGGAGGGGCGAACCACCGAATCCATTTCAGCGGCCGCTCCGACCGATGCGGCTCAATAATTATGAATCTCTACTGGTGCGATAAAATCACAAATGTAGATTCTATATGATTGATATTAGGATAGATATGTGCCTAAAAATTTTTCACGATTTGAAATCGCCCTTTTTCGAAACATAAAGAATTTCCTAAAGAACCCATAGGAATAGGTCTGCCATTGCTTGTGAATTGAAAAAATTCGGACTTAATCACCTAAAATTGCCACAAAAATATTTTACTCCAAATTTATCGCACCAGTACTAATTATGAATTATGAATTATGAATTGAAGCGGGGTTATTTGTAGCGGGCCCAGCGGATGAGGTCGCGAAGGGTGGGCTTCTTGCCGTACATGAAGATGCCTACGCGGTAGATCTTGGCGCAGACCCAAACCATGGCGAGGGAGCTGACGGCGAGGATGCCGAGCGACACGAGCACTTGCCACGTGGGGATGCCGAAGGGGATGCGGGCCATCATGACCATGGGCGAGGTGAAGGGGATCATGGACATCCACACCGATACGCTGGAGTTGGGGTCGGAGATGGCTGTCATAGTGAAGACGAAGCCGAGGATGATGGGCACGACGGCGATGGTGGCGAGCTGGGAGGCGTCCTGGATATTGTCGACGGCGGAGCCGATGGCGGCGTAGATGGTGCTGTAGAACACGAAGCCGAGGGCGAGGAAGAGGATGATCCATACGAAGAGCATCATGATGTAGCCCGTCTGGGTGAGCTGGCCCAGGGCTGCTGCTATCTCCATGTCGCCGGTGCCTACGGAGCTGATCACCATGGGCATGATCCATTTGCTGAACGAGCCCACCAGCACGGCCCAGATCAGGATCTGCGTCAGGGCCACCAGGCCTATGCCGAGAATCTTACCCAGCATGAGCACGTTGGGCTTGACGGAGGAGACGATGATCTCGAGCACGCGGTTGTTCTTCTCCTCAATGATGGAGGTCATGACCATGTTGCCGTAGATCATGATGAAGAAGTAGAGGATCATGGCGCACATCATGCCCACGAAGTATGAGGCCATTGGCGAGGCTTCCTCCTCGGTGTCGCGGTCGATGCGTATGGTGCTGAGGGAGACCTCGGGCTGGAGGTCATCGACGATCTGGCGGATGTTGGGGATGTCGTATTTCTTGGCTCGCTCGCGGGCGACGGCCTCGGAGATGCTTTTGGTGAGGTATCCCTCAGTCTGGATGGAGGGCGCGCCGCGGGTGTAGAGCTGCACGGAGCTGGGGAACTCGACGACCTTGCGGTCGATGACGAGGATGGCGTCGAATTCATCCATGGTCTTGAGCGAGTCGAGGTTGAAGTCGGCGGGGAAGGCTGTGAAGCGCACCTCGTCGGACTGCGGGAGGGCTGGGGCGACGACGCCGCTGGCGTCGAGCACGGCCACTTGCTTGCTCTCGGGGCCGGAGAACATCATGATCAGCGCGGGGGCCATCATCAGGCCCACCATGAGCAGGGGCATGAGCAGCGTGGTGATGATGAAGCTCTTGCCGTTGACGCGCTCGAGGTATTCTCGGCGCACTATGAGGAACAGGTTTTTCATTGCTGTATGTATTCGGGTGGGAGGGGGTCGTTGCTTTGGTTGACGGCGTTGATGAAGATGTCAGACATCGAGAGCAGCTTGGGGCTGAAGGCGTGGATGTCTACGGCGTCGTTGGCCAGGGTGATGGCGTCGCGGCGGGATGCGGAGTCGTTGAGGCGAAGCTCCAGGCGGTTGAGGCCCTGGCGGTCTTCCTCGATGGTATGCACCTCGGTGCATATCGGGGCGAGGGCTGCGGTGAGGGCCGCGGTGTCGCCCTGGTAGCTGATCAGGTAGCGGCCTTGGCTATAGCGGGAGCGGAGGTCGGCGACGTCGCCCGTGAGGATGTCGCGCGAGCGGTTGATGAGGGTGATGCGGTCGCACACCTCCTCGACGCTGCTCATGTTGTGGGTGGAGAAGATGACAGTGGCGCCCTCGTCTTTTAGGCGCAGGATCTCCTCCTTGAGCAGATTGGCGTTGATGGGGTCGAAGCCGGAGAAAGGCTCGTCGAATATCAGGAGCTTGGGGCGGTGGAGCACGGTGATGATGAACTGCACCTTCTGGGCCATGCCTTTGGAGAGCTCCTCGACTTTCTTATTCCACCAGTCGGAGATCTGGAAGCGTTCAAACCACTCCTTGAGTCTCTTTGTGGCCTCGGCGCGGCTCAGGCCCTTGAGCTGGGCGAAGAAGAGGGCCTGCTCGCCCACCTTCATCTTCTTGTAGAGGCCGCGCTCCTCGGGAAGGTAGCCGATGTGGCGCACGTCGTCGGCTGTGAGGGGATGGCCGTCGAAGGTGACGGTGCCGCTGTCGGGGGCTGTGATGTGGTTGATGATGCGTATGAGGGTGGTCTTGCCAGCTCCGTTGGGGCCAAGTAGGCCGTAGACCTTGCCGCGGGGCACGTCGATACTGACGTCGTCGAGGGCGCGGTGGCCGGTGAAGTCTTTGGTGATGTGCGATGCGTGAAGCATGATATATAATAATGTATTGGTTTTCTCGTTTGGCCCTCTTCTGCGAGGGCATTTTACTATTGGACGCATGGGAGAGAAAAAAATTACGCGGGATGGCGTGCATCCCGCGATTTTTTCTCTATTATGTTATTGACGGTCGGAGTCGTCGGGGAGGTCGGTCCATTCGATGTCGACCACCTGGGCTTCTGCGACGAACACCTCGGCATCGCCGGCGTCGTCCGCGGCGGCGGTAAATGTTTCCGAGGTCTCGACGAATTCAACGTATTCGCCCACGTCGCTGGCAATCTTTTTCTTGCGCCTGGGAGGCTGCTGCGGGTCGGCGGCGCGCTGGTCGGCGTCAGAGCCGAAGGGGCCGAAGCCGAATCCGCTGAAGCCCTCGAATCCGGGAAAGCCCGAGAAGCCGCCTTGGCGCGCCTGGGAGGAGGCGGCGCCCATGGGGTCGCGCATGAAGCGCCTGACGCGGAGCACCATCCTGAGCACGCGGAATCCCAGCACTAAGAGCGGGAGCAGCAGTA
>CAZSHV010000157.1:0-3813 GCA_964606815.1 uncultured Bacteroides sp.
GATCTGGGTGAGGAGCTCCTCGGTGGAGGGGCCTGCGGGTGCTTCGGGAGCGGGAGCCTCCTCCTCTTTCTTCTTGAATTTCATGATCACGCGCAGGGCCACGAAGATGCAGAGGGCGATGATCAGGAAGTCGACGATGTTCTGGATGAACATACCGTAGTTGAGCATCACGGCTTCGGAGACGGTCTCGCCGGTGGTGGGGTCAACCTCTGCGGCTTTAAGGGTGTGGCTGAGGGTCTTGAAGTCCACGCCACCTGTGCATATGCCGACCACGGGCATGATCACATCGTTGACCAGCGAGCTGACGATTTTACCGAAGGCACCGCCGATGATCACACCGACTGCCATGTCGACCACGTTGCCTTGCATTGCGAAGGCCTTAAAGTCTTTTAAGAATCCCATAAATAAAAAAGTGTTTGTGAGGGGTTATATGATGAATTGAATTTGCCTTGCGCCGAGGCATTGGCTGAAAGATTAACAAACGAACGCGGCAAAAAGTTAACTTTCTTTATAATAAAAATTTTAACTCTTTGGCCAGCAAAGCATTAATCAACAATCGCAGCCTTGATCTGATCCACGATATAGCGCACATGCTCGTCGGTGACCCAGGGGCCGGAGGGCAGGCAGATGCCTTGCTTGAAAAGGCCTTCGCTCACCTCGCCGCCGTAGTGGGGGGCGTCGGCGTAGACGGGCTGAGCGTGCATGGGCTTCCACAGGGGGCGGCTCTCGATGCCGGCCTTGTCCAGGGCCAAGCGCAGGGCCTCGACGTTGGTGTTAGGCTCCAGGTCGGTGTGTAGCGTGGCAGCCTGATGTGTCACGCCGGCGGCTCCGCCCACGGCGCCAGTGATGGCTACGGTGTAGGCTTTATCCTGGTCTTTGATCTTGAGGTCGGGGTCGAGCGTGGCGGTGCAGAGCCAGTAGTTGCTGTCGAAAAGGCCGCCAGCGGGCTGGCTGTGCATGGTGATTCCGGGCACGTCGGCAAGCAGCTCCTCATACATCTTCTGCACGTGGCGATGGTGGGCCAGGTGCTCGTCGACGATGGTCATCTGTCCGCGGCCTATGCCGGCGCAGATGTTGGACATGCGGTAGTTATAGCCGATGTCGGTATGTTGATAGTATGGGTATGACTCGCGGGCCTGGGTGGCGAAGTACATCATCTCGCGCTTGCTCTCGGCGTCGGGGCAAACCAGAGCGCCTCCGCCGGAGGTGGTGATCATCTTGTTGCCGTTGAACGACAATATTCCGAAGCGGCCGAAGGTGCCGCACACCTTGCCGTCGTAGCGCGAGCCGAAGCCCTCGGCGGCGTCCTCAATCAGGGGGATGCCGTATTTCTCGGCCACAGCCATGATTTCGTGTATCTTCGCGGGCATGCCGTAGAGGTATACCACCATTATTGCTTTTGGCTTGCGGCCAGTGACCTTAATACGGTCGGCGATGGCACGATCAAGAAGCTCGGGGTCCATGTTCCAGGTCTCGGGCTCGGAGTCGACAAGCACGGGCACGGCACCGCAGTAGCGCACGGGGTTGGTGCTGGCGCAGAAGGTGAAGGACTGCACCATCACCTCGTCGCCGGGCTGCACGTCGCAGCCCACCAGGGCCAGATGCACGGCAGCTGTGCCGGAACTCAGGGCCACCACCTCGCGGTCGGTGTGAAGGAAGCGCTTGAGATCGTCCTCAAAGCCGTTGACATTGGGGCCGAGGGGCACCACCCAGTTGTCGGCGAATGCCTGCTCGATGTATTGCATCTCGTTGCCGCTCATGTGAGCGAGACAGAGCAAAATTCTATCCATAGACGTTAGTGTTAATCCATATTTTGGCGCAAAGATACGAATTTTAATAAAAAATACGTAACTTTGTGGCTCAAAAAACGTAATCGCCAATAATCCTATTTGATATGAAGCGTACAATTCTTGTGACCGGAGGCGCCGGATTCATCGGCTCTCACACCGCCGTGGAGCTCATCAACGCGGGCTACGATGTGGTGATCGTCGACAATCTGTCGAACTCCGAGGCCACGTCGATCGACGGCATCGAGAAAATCACCGGCACGCGCCCGGCCTTTGTCCAGGCTGACTGCTGCGATGCCGAGGCCATGGAGCGCGTCTTCGAGCAGTACCGCCCACAGGGCATCATCCACTTCGCCGCCAGCAAGTCGGTGAGCGAGAGCGTGGAGAATCCCCTGCTCTATTACCGCAACAACATACTGTCGCTCACCACCATGCTCGAGCTTATGCCCAAGCACGGCACGCGCGGCATCATCTTCTCATCCAGCTGCACCGTCTACGGCCAGCCAGACCCGGAGCACCTGCCCGTCACCGAGCAGGCCCCGATTAAGAAGGCCGAGAGCCCGTACGGCAACACCAAGCAGATCAACGAGGAGATCATCACCGATTTCATCGCTTCCGGCGCCCCCATCAGCGCCATTCTGCTGCGCTACTTCAACCCCATCGGCGCGCACCCGTCGGCCATCATCGGCGAGCTCCCCAGAGGCGTGCCTATGAACCTTATCCCCTTCGTCACCCAGACGGCTGCCGGCATCCGCGAGCAGCTCAAGGTGTTCGGCAACGACTACCCCACCCCCGACGGCACTTGCATCCGCGACTATATTTATGTGGTTGACCTGGCCAAGGCGCACGTCAAAGCCATGGAGCGCGTGCTTGAGGGCAAAGGCGACAAGCTGGAGGTCTTCAACGTGGGCACTGGCCGCGGCGTGAGCACCAAGGAGGTGGTTGACGCCTTCGAGCGCGCCACTGGCGTGAAGCTCAACTGGGCATACGCTCCCCGCCGCGCCGGAGACATCATGCAGGTATGGGCCGACACCGAGAAGGCCAACCGCGTGCTGGGATGGAAGGCAGAGACCAGCCTCGACGACGCCCTGCTGTCGGCATGGAAATGGCAGCTCACTCTTAAATGATTTCTAACACCCTGACTTTAATATACATTTCACTACTATGGCAGTAGAAATAAAGGGCCTCACACCCCGCAGTGTGAATTATTCGCAATGGTACAACGAGCTGGTCGTTAAGGCCGACCTGGCCGAGCAGAGCGCCGTGCGCGGCTGCATGGTGATCAAGCCTTACGGCTATGCCATCTGGGAGAAGATGCAGCAGACCCTCGACCGCATGTTCAAGGCCACAGGCGTGCAGAACGCTTACTTCCCCCTGCTCATCCCCAAATCCTTCCTCTGCCGCGAGGCCGAGCATGTGGAGGGCTTCGCCAAGGAGTGCGCCGTGGTGACGCACTATCGCCTCAAGAACGACCCCAACGGCAACGGCGTGGTTGTCGACCCCGACGCTCGCCTGGAGGAGGAGCTGATCGTGCGCCCCACCTCCGAGACCATCATCTGGGGTACATACAAGGGCTGGATCCACTCATGGCGCGACCTGCCCATACTCTGCAACCAGTGGGCCAACGTGATGCGTTGGGAGATGCGCACCCGCATGTTCCTGCGCACGGCCGAATTCCTGTGGCAGGAGGGCCACTGCGCCCACGCCACGGCCGAGGAGAACCAGGCACGCACCGTGGAGATGATCAATCTCTATGCCCGCTTCTGCGAGGAGTACATGGCCGTGCCCGTGATCAAGGGCGTGAAGACGGCCAACGAGCGCTTCGCCGGCGCGCTTAACACCTACACCATCGAGGCCATGATGCAAGACGGCAAGGCCCTGCAGAGCGGCACGTCGCACAACCTGGGCCAGAACTTCGCCAAGGCCTTCGACGTCACCTTCGCCAACCGCGAGAACAAGCCCGAATACGTCTGGGCCAACTCGTGGGGCGTGTCGACCCGCCTGATGGGCGCGCTGATCATGACCC
>CAZSHV010000158.1:0-3669 GCA_964606815.1 uncultured Bacteroides sp.
CCGAGGTAGGGGTCCTCGCCGGCGCCCTCGGCCATGCGTCCCCAGCGCGGGTCGCGGGCTATGTCCACCATCGGGCTGAAGGTCCAGTTAATGCCACCGGCCGTGGCCTCGACGGCGGCGATTTGCGCCGAACGCTCCACGTCGGCCATATTCCAGGAGCAAGACATGGCCAGGGGCATGGGGAAGATGGTCTCATAGCCGTGTATGATGTCCATGCCGATGAGCAGGGGTATGCCGAGGCGGGTGCTGTCGACGGCGATCTGCTGGAGGTCGCGAATTTTCTCGGCGCCTTTGACGTTGAAGACACCTCCGAGCTCGCCGCGGGCCACGGCGTCGCGCAGCGACAGGCCTATGTAGGAGCCGGTGACGACGTCGGCGCCGGCCGAGAGGGTGATCTGGCCGAGCTTCTCGTCGAGGGTCATCTTGCCCATGAGCTCGGTGATGAAGGCGTCCATTTCGGCGTCGGAGCCGTCGGTCTTTCTCTCCTGGCACGCGCACATGGCCACCGCCAGGGCGCACACCCATAAAATACTGAAGTTTCGCATGGCAATCATTTAGAGATAGGTGCAACAAAATTAGTAATTTTTTTTGATAAATCGCGCTTTGGCGGCTACTGCAGCGGCGAACATTGCCCGCCGCCGCGGCGTTATAGATGCAAAGGGGCCCGCGGGCTCCTGCTTATTTCATTGTTTCAACTCAACTAATCCCCCACCCCTCACTGCTATGCTGCACGCTTTCACCCCTCAGCTCGCCGCCATCGCCGCGGCTTTGATACCCTCGCACTCCATCGCCACCTGGCTGCTCACCGTCATCGATAAGTTGCTCACGCCCATAGGGCTGCAGGATAGCGCCGTGGCCGTGCAGGTGGTGTATTTCATCATCATCCTGGCGGTGTCGATCGTGCTGGGCTTCGTGCTCAAGAACGCGGTGCTGTGGGCGGTGCGCTATTGGGTGAAGGTGCGCAACACCAAAGCAGGCGAGATGCTGCTGCGGATGAAGACTCTGTCGAAGTGCTCGCACATCATCCCGCCGATCGTTTTCCTGGCTCTGGTGCCGTTCGCTTTCGACCGCAATTCGGAATTTTTGCACATCGTGTTCCGCGCTGGCCTGGTGTACCTGATCGCTGCGTTATGCTATGGCCTCACGAGCGCGCTGCTATACATCTTCACCCGCGTTGACGAGAAAGCCAACACCAAGAACCTGCCCGTGCAGGGTGTATACAACATCGCTGTGGGCATCGTCTGGATCGTGGGCGTGATTTGCTGCGTGTCGGCCATCGTGGGCAAGAGCCCGGCCACGCTGCTGACTGGCCTTACGGCTTTCGCGGCTGTGCTGATGCTGGTGTTCAAGGACACCATCCTGGGCTTCGTGGCGGGCATACAGATGAGCCAGAACGATATGCTGCACGTGGGCGACTGGATCGTAGTGCCCGGCACACCGGCCAACGGCATCGTGACCTACGTGTCGCTCTCCACCGTCAAGGTGCAGAACTTCGACAACACCATCATCACCGTGCCGCCCTACACGCTAGTGTCGCAGCCGTTCCAGAACTGGCGCGGCATGAGCGCCAGCGGCGAGCGTCAGATTTGCTCTGAACTGGTGATCGAGCCCACGACGGTGCGCCGCATCGGCTCGGACGAGGTGCAGCAGCTGGCCGCGCAGTATCCGGTGCTACAGAAATTCGTGTCGTCGCTGCCGCAGGGGCAGACGTTCGTGGCCAACCGCGGCGCGTCGCCCTGGAACGGTTCGATAGAGACAAACCTGGGCCTCTTCCGCGCCTACCTGGTGGGCATGCTGCTTGATCGCAAGGACATCAACCCCAGCCCCAACCTGATGGTGAAGCTCAGCAACCCGACGCCCGACGGTGTGCCTCTGCAGATCTACTGCTTCGCCGCTACCACCGACTGGCTGCAGTACGAGGCTATCAAGAGCCAAATCCTGGAGCACGCCGTGAGCACGGGCCGCGACTTCGGCCTGGAGGTGTTCTCGCCCTCTGACCTGATGGTGACACGCAAGCAGGAGCCTAACGCGCCTGCGGCAACCCCGACCGGGAAATAAGCATTCATAATTCTTGGCTTCGCCAAGCGCTTCGCGATGACATAATTGAGGGCCGAACGGATCGTTCGGCCTTTCTATTTGGGCGTTTTGGGGGTGTTAATGCGGACGCTCGAGCCGAGCTTCCCAACATCCAGATTGTCAACATTTTACGGTGTCACGCGGCCGCAACAAATTTGCGGCCCTACAATTTGCTCCTCGTCTTGGGATTTATGCGGACGGAAATGTGCGTAAATATTTGGAATTTCGGGCGAAATGTGCTATTTTTGCAAATTCAAAATCGGATTTTGAAATTGCAAGAATATGATTCAACGTGCTATCTCAGAAAAGGTTAAGCAATTAGCGGGAAATTTTCCCATAGTCACCATTACCGGCCCGCGCCAGTCGGGGAAGTCGACGCTGCTTAAGTGTGAGTTCCCGGAGTACCGCTATGTGTCTCTGGAAAACCCAGATGTGCGACAATTTGCCTTGAAAGACCCGAACGGCTTCATCAAAACCTATGACAATCATGTGATTATAGACGAGGCGGAGCGCGTGCCCGAGCTTTTCTCTTACCTCCAGACCCACGTGGACAATGCGGGGGAGACAGGGATGTATTTCTTGGCAGGATCGCGGAATTTTCATCTGATGAGCGCCATCGATCAATCGTTGGCAGGGCGTACAGCCGTGCTGAAACTGCTGCCTTTCTCACGAGGTGAGCTACATGCCGCCGGAAGGCTCCCACATACCGCCAACGAACAGATTTTCAACGGCTTCTACCCTCGCCTCTACGACAAGGACATTGCGCCGACCGACTATTATCCGTCGTACATTGAGACATATGTGCAGCGTGACGTGCGCATGATCAGTAATATCACTGACCTGAACAAGTTCGTGAGATTCATACGTCTTTGCGCCGGGCGCATCGGGCAGCTCCTGAACATGTCGTCGCTTGCAACGGAGGTGGGCGTCACGCAGCCCACCGTGGATGCGTGGCTCTCGGTGCTCGAGGCAAGTTACATTATGTATAGGTTGGAACCGAATCTCAACAATTTCAACAAGCGCGTGGTAAAATCTCCTAAGCTCTATTTCTATGACACAGGCCTGGCGTGCAGCCTGTTGGGCATAACGTCTGCAGAGCAGCTTGACTCGCATTACCTACGTGGCGGACTGTTTGAGAATATGGTCATCAACCAATTTATGAAAGACGCCCTCAACCGGGGTATAAACCCCGATCTCACTTTCTGGCGCGCCAGCACGGGCCTGGAGGTTGACCTCGTGCGCACGTGCGGGCCTGAGATGTTCGCTTATGAAATCAAATCCGGGAGCACGTACAACAGCGACTATTTCAAGGGCCTAGCGAAGTGGGCCTCCCTGTCGGGCTGCCCTACGGAGCGGCTTTCTGTGATTTATAACGGAGACACCTCGTTGGCGACCTCCCACGGGGCAGTGGTGGCACTAAAGGATTGGTTTTGATTCATCGGTGGTCTTTACGGCCGAACCGAATATTCGGTTCGGCCGTAAAAACACGAGTGCGCGGACGTGGCTTCGGACGTTATCGCGGACGCTCGAGCCGAGCTTCCCTACTTCCAGATTGTCAACATTTTACGTTTTAATGCGGCCGCAACGAACTTG
>CAZSHV010000159.1:0-3659 GCA_964606815.1 uncultured Bacteroides sp.
AGCATATCATGCACTGGCCTTCGCCCTGGAGCGAGGGTTTCCCGGGCTGGCACCTGGAGTGCTCCACCATGGGCGAGAAATATCTCGGCGCCGAGTTCGACATCCACGGCGGCGGCATGGACCTGAAGTTCCCCCACCATGAGTGCGAGATTGCCCAGTCCGTGGCCCACCAGGGCCATCACGCTGTGCGCTATTGGATGCACAACAACATGATCACCATCAACGGCAAGAAGATGGGCAAGAGCCTGGGCAACTTCATCACCCTCGAGGAGTTCTTCACCGGCAACCACCCGCTGCTGGAGCAGGCCTACTCGCCCATGACCATCCGCTTCTTCATCCTCCAGGCCCATTACCGCGGCACGGTGGACTTCTCCAACGAAGCCCTCCAGGCCTCCGAGAAGGCTCTGCAGCGCATGCTCGACGGCTATCGCCGCCTGGGCCAGCTCAAGGCCTCCGACAAGAGCACCATCGACGTCTCCGACCTCGAGACCAAGCTCTACGCGGCCCTCGACGACGACCTCAACACCCCCGTGGCTATCGCCCACCTCTTCGAGGCTTGCCGCTTGGTCAATGCCGTCAACGATGGCAAGGAGACCGCCACGCAGGCCGATATCGACAAGCTCAAGGCGCTGTTCGATACCTTCCTCGTCGACATCCTGGGCGTGCACGCCGACATGGTTGAAGGCCAGGACGGCGACAAAGCCCTGCAGCCCTTCAAGAGCGCCGTGGACCTGCTGCTGGAGCTTCGAGCCAGCGCGAAGGCCGCGAAGGATTGGACCACAAGCGACAAGATTCGCGATCGTATGGCCCAGATCGGATTCGATGTTAAAGACACCAAAGACGGCGTGGAGTGGAGCCTGAAATAGGCTCCCTCCCTCGCCAGGTGATCCCACCAATCCTCCTTATCAGCCCATGACCGGCGATGAATTCGCATCTCTGATTGTCTCCTGCCTGCCCTATGCCCCCAACGAGCAGCAGGCGCTCGTCATCGACGCCCTGGCGCGGTTCTGCGCCGCGCCCTACAGCCCTGACGATCGCGCCTTCATCCTCAACGGCTACGCCGGCACGGGCAAGACATCGCTGTGCGCCGCCCTAGTCAAGGCTCTGGGCGCCGTGAAGGTGCCCACCATACTTCTGGCCCCCACGGGCCGAGCCGCGAAGGTGTTCGCCAACCACAGCGGCCACGCAGCCTACACCATACACCGCCGCATCTACCGCCACGTGCAGGCTGTGGCGGGCGTCACGGGCAGCAGCATGCCCGCCGAGAACCGCTCGACGGGTGCCATCTTCATCGTCGACGAGGCCTCTATGATACCGGGCGGTGACGCCGGAGGGCCCGACCTGCTGGCCGATCTGATCCAATACGTCTACTCCGGCCACCACTGCCGCATGATCCTGGTGGGCGACACTGCCCAGCTGCCCCCCGTGGGCACGTCCTTCTCGCCTGCCATGAACGCCGACACGCTGCGCACCTTCGGGCTGCGCGTGGCCTCGGCCACGCTCACCCGCATTGCGCGCCAGGGCGCCCACTCCGGTATCCTCTATAACGCCACCCTGCTGCGCCGAGCCATGCGCCTCGACCTGCTGCCTGAGCCCAATCTCAAGCTCGACTTCCCCGATGCCCGCTCCCTGGAACCCGACGAGGCTGTGGAGGAAATATACAACGCCTACAGCCGCGACGGTGCAGCTGAAACAATCGTCGTGACGCGCTCCAACCAGCGCGCCACGGCCTTCAACCGCGAGATCCGTGCCTCCGTGCTCTACCGCGAGAGCGAACTGGAGAAGGGCGAGATGATGATCGTGGGCAAGAACAGCTATTTCTGGACCCGCGGACGCAAGGATATAGATTTCATTGCCAACGGCGACGCCTTCACCGTCACGGCCATACTCAGCACCGAGCATAAGTACGGCCTTCGCTTCGCTGACGTGGAGATCGCCATCGCGGAGACGGATGTGACCCTCCAGGCCAAGCTGATGCTCGACGTCATCGCCAGCGACTTTGCCACCGCCACGCGCGAGCAGATGATGGCCCTCTATAAGGGCATCATCAACGACCCCGACCTCTTCTCGCCCATGACCCCGATGCCCGACCGAGAAAAGGCCCTGGCCGACAACCCATACTGGAACGCCATCCAGGCCAAGTACGGCTACTGCGTCACCTGCCACAAAGCCCAGGGCGGACAGTGGAAGAACGTCTTCGTTGACATGGCCTACATCCCCCCCGAGGCCATGGGCCTCGACTTCTACCGCTGGCTCTACACGGCCGTCACCCGCGCCCGCGAACACCTCTACATCCTCGAATGATGTGACGCTGGGGCAAAAACGCTGCAGCTATTGCGCGGGACGGAAAAAATGCGTACCTTTGCCACACCCACCAGCGCATGTGGCGTAATTGGCAGCCGCGCCAGACTTAGGATCTGGTGTCTTACGACGTGTAGGTTCGAGTCCTATCATGCGCACCCCATATGCGAGCGAGGGCCACGCCCCCGCTCGTTTTTATACAACTGCGATTATCACCCCCCGCACAATTATGAAACTCTTATCCCTAACCGCCGGGGCGCTCCTCGCCCTGGCTTCACATTCGGCTATGGCACAGACCACAGACCCCTTCGACTATCACGTCGACCGCTTCGCCGACATCGAAGTGCTCCGCTATCCCGTCACAGACTTCGAGAGCCTCTCGCTGCAGCAGAAGAAGCTCGTCTACTACCTCACTGAGGCTGCCCTCTGGGGCCGAGACATACTATGGGACCAGAACTGCGTCACAAACCTGCCTCTGCGCACGGCCCTGGAGGCTGTCTACGCCACATACGAGGGCGACCGCACCACCGCGGAGTACAAGGCCTTCGAGAAATATCTGAAGCAGGTGTGGTTCGCCAACGGCATGCACCACCACTACTCCATGGATAAGTTCACGCCAGAGTTCTCTCCCGCGTTCCTCAATCCCGAGCTGAAGCGCATCGGCCTCTCCGACGCTGCCGTCGCTATCTTCAACCAGATTATCTTCGACCCCAATGTGATGCCCAAACGCGTCAACCAGGCCGACGGCGTTGACCTCGTAGCTACATCCGCATGCAACTTTTACGCCGATGGCGTCACTCAGGCAGAAGTCGAGGCGTTCTACGACGCAATGAAGGACCCCGCTGACGCCACCCCCGTCTCCTACGGTCTTAACTCCCGCCTGGCCAAGGGGACCGACGGTAAGCTCTTCGAGCAGACCTACATGATCGGCGGATACTACGGCGACACCATCAAGCACATCGTCGAGAATCTCACCGAGGCCATGAAGTATGCCGAAAACGACGCCCAACGTCGCACCATTCAGCTCCTGATCGACTACTACACCACCGGCTCGCTCAAGACCTTTGACGAATACTCCATCGTCTGGGCCGAGGACACCGACTCGAAGGTGGACTTCATCAATGGCTTCATCGAGAGCTATGGCGACCCGCTGGGCATGAAGGGCTCGTGGGAGTCGATTGTCAACTTCAAGGACGAAGCCGCCAGCCACCGCACGGAGGTGATCTCGCAGGCCGCGCAGTGGTTCGAAGACCACTCGCCTGTCGATCCCCGCTTCCGCAAGGAGAAGGTGAAAGGCGTCAGCGCCAAGGTGATCACCGCCGCCATCCTGGCCGGCGACTCCTATCCCGCCACCCCCA
>CAZSHV010000160.1:0-3594 GCA_964606815.1 uncultured Bacteroides sp.
AGAGTTAAAAAATGTTTCATCGCTGACTGACAGCGAATAACAAAATGAACTTTTTCCGAGCTTTTTTCGCAGATATGCGCTCCAAGTGCATCAACATGGATAAATTCACTTTAGTTGGATAGACGCTCGCATGAAAAAATTTGCGTAAATTTGCGCAGCATATACATTGCCGCGCCTCTGGACCGCGGCGACCGACCACTTTTTAAATATGTATAATGTGTATATAGTTAGATTTCTTAAGCAATTTTGGCCGTCGCTCCTGACGCTGGGGGTGATACTATACGCCACGCTGACCCCCGACCCCCTTGGCGATGAGACGCTGCCGCTGATTCCGCATGCCGACAAGTTTGTGCACGCGGTGATGATGGGAGGCCTCACCGGGGCCATCCTTTTTGACCTGCGCAGACGCGACCGCAGAGAGCGCCTCGGAGCAAAAATAGTTATAGCCGTCGGCGCAGGCGTGCTAATCTTCGCCCTGGCCGATGAATGGCTGCAGGGGCAGATAGGCATAGGGCGGCCATCCGACCCCTATGACGGACTGGCCAACGCGGCGGGCGTGCTTGTGGCCATGTTTACAGCCCCGGCGGCGGTGCGCGCGGTGCTTCAAGCAAAAGAAACAGGCGGTCATAATCATCGGGGAAGGCCATAGTTTCGGAAAATATGAGTAAATTTGCCACATATTATTAATATCACAAGACTTTTACAATGCGCAACATCATATACACCATCGCCTCAATTCTGCTCGCCTCTCTGACAGCGCACGCCATCGCACCCGCACAGGTGAGATATCACGACGAAGCCGCCGACACCACCCGCATCAACGACCTGCTCATCGAGGCCGCCGCCGTGGACTTCGCCGACTCTGGCAAAGCCGCCGAATGGTTTGCTATGAAATTCCTGGGCACCCCATACGTGGCACACACTCTGGAGGGCGATCCTGAGATGCTGACGGTGAACGTCGACGAGCTCGACTGCACCACCTTCGTCGAGACCGTGATGGCGCTGGCCATCACCAGGCAGGAGCGCCGCCAGTCGTGGCGCGACTTCATTCATAACCTCGAGCGCGTGCGCTACCGCGGCGGCGAGCTGGCCGGCTACCCTTCACGACTGCATTACAACGCCGAATGGGTGGCAGACAACGTGCACCGCGGCAACATCACGGATGTCACCACACGCTTCCCAAGGTGCAACTACGTGACCAAGACCATTGACTTCATGAGCGCCAACGCCGAGAAATACGCCGCGCTGAAAGATAGCGCGAACCTTGCGGGCATAAAAAACATGGAGATAGGCTTCCGCAGCCATCGCATCCCCTACATCAAGACCATCGACCTGGTGCGTCCCGAGGTGAAAGCGGCATTCCGCACCGGCGACATCCTCGGCTTCACATCCACGCTTAAGAATCTGGACATCACCCACATGGGCATGATCGTGATGCGCGACGGCGAGCCGTATGTGATCCATGCGTCGATGAATGCTGGAAAGGTGGTGCTCTCCGAGCGCCCGATAGACGTCTTCCTCAAGCGCAACCGCGCCTTCACGGGCGTGCGCGTGCTCAGGCTTCGCGACTAAGAGCATCTTGACCGCCGAACTGGCGCAGATACTCCCGGCATGTGAGCTCCAGCTCGTCGTACCACTCCTGGCCGAATCGCTCGATCAGCGGCTCGCGAAGGAACTCGTAGACCCTCAGCCCTCGCGCTCGGCCCAGCACCTCGGCGCACTTGCAGATCTTCCACCGGTGATAGTTCACGGCCGTGAAGCCATCGTACTCCTTGACCCTCACTGGGTAAAGATAGCACGAGATAGGCTTGCGAAACGAGATGCGCCCCTCGCGGTAGGCCTTGTCGAAGGCGCACATACACACGCCCCCAGCGCCGTAGCATGAGAAGACGCAGTTGCCGCCGTCGACGATTTGCGTCACCAAGTCGCCTTCCTCGTCGGTGTATGCCAAGCCTTGCTCCTCGATGACGCGGCGGGAGGCAGGCAACAGGTCGTCGATAACCTCCGGCAGAGCCTGCCGCATCTGCTCCAGCTCAGCCTCCGTGATCGGTGCTCCGGCATCGCCGTCGACGCAACATTGCCCGAGGCACTTTTCGATATCACAACAGAAGAAGCGCTCCACGACGTCGAGCGACACCAGCACGTTTCCAATCTCAAGCATATACGTAACTTTTTGGCGCGAAGTTACTAAAAATTCTCGTACTCGACCGCGTATTTGGCCATTAGGGGCATTTTCCGTAACTTCGCGAAGCGATCGCGAAAGCCGCGATATACATTATTATATATAATAACATCCTGCAGCCCCCATGAGCAAAGCCCTACGCATCGCGGCCAACACCCTCTCGGCCGTGTTCTCTCCCCTCTTCGCCGCCACCATATCCCTGGCTCTGGCCTTATGGTGCACGCCGCTGTCGCGGCAGCCGCAGAGCGCGCGCCTTACGGTCACCGCCGTGGTGTTCGTGATCACGTCGCTTCTGCCCCTGGGCGTGATCCTCGCCCTGATGCGCGCCGGCAAGGTCAGCGATCTGGCCATCTCCGACCGCCGCCAGCGCGCCGTGCCCTTTGCCATCACCGCCGCCTGCTACGTGGCCGCCGCCCTATACCTGCTGCGCTGCGGCGCGCCGGCATGGCTGTGCTACTACTTCGCCGGGGCTGCCGCCGCCGCGGCCATTGCCATCCCCATCTCCTCGCGTTGGAAGATCAGCGCGCACGCTCTGGGCATGGGCGGTATGTGCGGCATGTTGCTGTGGCTCTCCCTCAAAGGACTCTTAACGGCGGGGGCCCCCGTGGCGTGGCTCTCGGCAGCCGTGCTGCTAACAGGCGCTGTGGCCAGCTCGAGGGTATATCTCGACCGCCACACCCCTGCGCAGACCTACGCCGGCTGGGCATTAGCCCTGGTCATCGCCCTCATTGTCATGAATTTCTGAACACCAAATATTACGCATATATGACACCCAAAGTGAGCATAATCATGGGAAGCACCAGCGACCTGCCGGTGCTTCGCAAAGCCGCCGACATCCTCGAGCAGCTGCACATCCCCTTCGAGCTCCTTGCCCTGAGCGCGCACCGCACACCGGCGCAGGTTGAGGAGTTCGCCCGCGGTGCCCGCGGCCGCGGCATCAAGGTCATCATTGCCGCCGCCGGCATGGCCGCCGCTCTGCCCGGCGTGATAGCCGCCATGACACCCCTGCCCGTGATCGGCGTGCCCATCGCCTCTACCCTGGCAGGCACTGACGCGCTGCTCTCCATCGTGCAGATGCCTCCCGGCATCCCCGTGGCCACGGTGGGCATCAACGCCGCCGCCAACGCCGCCATCCTCGCCGCCCGCATCCTGGCCGTCGCCGATGCTGACACCGCGAGCCGCGTGGATGAATACAACGCGGCCCTCTCCGCCAAGATCGTCAAGGCCAACGAGGAGCTCGACGCCCTGCAGGGCTACGCCTTCAAATGCTGAGTACTGACATTTTGTCAGCCAACACTCATTAACAAAGAGCCTGTCCCATAAAATATGTTAACGCTGAGGTCGCATATCTTGGAGGGATTTTGGAGGCGGCGGGAGGGAGCAATGCCGTCGCATTGTGACCGAGCGGCGGC
>CAZSHV010000161.1:0-3568 GCA_964606815.1 uncultured Bacteroides sp.
TACAGAATGTTACGAAAAATGTATCAATTGGCAGAATGATACAAAACCCCGCGACATTTGTTACATTTTATATTACAAGTGTAACTATGGCTGCCAAAGATGGCGACGTTGAGAACGTGCACGTGGATATAAACTTATGTCCATGATTGACCATTGGTCTAAAATGTCTAAGTATTAATTACGGCAACTCTGAGTTCATTTTTTATGACGGATTGATGGTTTGTTGAGCGCACGATTATTAGACTTAGTCCTTTCTTCGGATAACGCCTTAACTACGTGCATTTGCACTCTACGGCTACTGCGATGGATGGCAAAGATGGCCTTGATGATTCTGTTGAAGCATATTTTGCTTCGTCACCCCCCACGATTCAACTTTTCGAAATAGGTGGCCGGTTGTAGCAACCATCGCCACCTCAGCGTTAATAGATATTATAAGACAAGCTCCTAGTCGGTTGTCCGGTAAGAGTCAACTTTTTTATCACTACCTTAATAATTTTTTCATCGGACAGCAACGATCAGAAATATGCTTTCTATCAGTTCCTGCCCATGCGAGGCTTTACGTAGGTTAGGAATATGTTTCGGTAAAGCATTTGGCAAATGCTCGTGAGCATTGTGCTCTTTGAAAAGACATTGAAAGCGGACACAATTCTTCCTTCGACTCCTGTGCTTATAATCATTGAACGGATTCGCCCGATTGCTTGACGGTTCTCTTCTCTGCTTAATTTGCAGCTCAACAGACGGGTGATTGATTGAATGACGGCCCTATTTCGCCATGCGTATATGGATTCAGCTAAGTAGGTGGGCACTGGGCTTATCGCATCCAGCTGGTCGTAAAGCTCAAAGCTGGAAAGAAGCTGCCTGTAGTTCTTTTGATGGTCGGCGGTGTTGACTGCGCTATTTCCCCTCACAATATATCTCAAGACGCAAAGATCAGTGCGTACGAATTTGGCCTCAGGGCATTTCCATGCCAGAAACACATTCCATAAAACGTCCTCTGAAATCGACATTCCCGACATGAATCGCGCCCCGCGTGCGACAAGCATATCGCGGCGTACTATCATAGTACAGCTGGAAAACCCCACCTTCGCACCCCCAGCGAGAAAGTCTTGGTATGGTCCTTCGAACACTACTTTGGCTGTCACGGCATTGTTATGGGCAGCCACGCTGCCAGCGTTGGTGTGATCTTCGGTGATGGAATTAAACTGCATTATATCCGCGTTCGTGTCTCTTAGCATCGTAATCAATCTCTTGATGCTACCCTCGAAAACGAGGTCGTCGGCGTCGAAATCCCATACGTATTCGCCGGTGGCCTTGGATAGTCCGAAGTTTCGGGTATCGCTGACTCCAGAGTTCTTTTTCTCGTAGTATTTTATCATCGGGTTGTTTTCTGACGATTTAATCACGACATCCTTCGATGTATCAGTCGATCCGTCATTGACCACAATTATCTCGTAATCGCAATCAGGGACGGATTCGAATTCATGTGTGAAACAAGCCAAAGTTGCAGCGACCGTGGAGGCGGCATTATAGCATGGCATTACGATGCTGATATAAGGCGTTGACATATTTTGGGAAACAGAAATTCTCGAACTATGATTAATAAATGATGACACTGTTTATTATGGGGGGGCGCTGTGGGGGTCAGAAGGGGCGGGAGGCTTGGCCGTAGGAGGAGCGGTCGAGGTTGCGGTAGCCGATGGCCTCGGCGATGTGGCGCATCTGCACGGGCATGACGGCGGCCTGGTCTGGCTCCAGGGTGGCGGAGTATTCGAGGTCGGCTATGGTGCGGGCCACGCGCAGGATGCGGTCGTAGGCGCGGGCGCTCATGTCGAATTTGGTCATTGCGCGCTCCAGGGCGTCGCTGCTGGGCTGGTCGAGCACCACCCATTGGCGCAGCAGGCGCGAGCCCATCTGGGCGTTGCAGTTGACGTCGGGCTCGGAGGCGAAGCGTGACTCCTGCACCTGGCGCGCCTTGACGACGCGCTCGCGTATCTGTGCGCTGGTCTCGCCTCCGGTGCGCTCGGCTAGGTCTTTGTATGCCACGGGCATGATCTCGACTTGCAGGTCTATGCGGTCCATGAGCGGTCCGCTGATGCGTCCCAGGTAGCGTGCCACTGCCCCGGGGGGACAGTTGCAAAGCTTGGTGGGATGGGTGTAATAGCCGCAAGGGCATGGGTTCATGGAGGCCACGAGCATGAAGCCGGCGGGGTAGTCGACGGTGTATTTGGCTCTGGAGATTGTGATTCGTCGGTCTTCCAGGGGCTGACGGAGCACCTCGAGCACGGAGCGGGGATATTCTGGGAACTCGTCGAGGAAGAGTATGCCGTTGTGTGCCAGGGATATTTCTCCGGGGTGTGGGTTGTTGCCGCCGCCAACGAGGGCCACGGGCGATATCGTGTGGTGAGGGGCGCGGAAGGGACGGGCAGCCATGAGGGAGGTGCCGCTGCCTATCTTACCGGCCACGGAGTGGATCTTGGTTGTCTCCAGGGCCTCGCGCAGCGACAGCGGGGGCATGATGCTGGGCAGTCGCTTGGCCATCATCGACTTGCCGGATCCGGGAGGGCCCACCAGCAGGATGTTGTGTCCGCCGGCGCATGCCACCTCGAAGGCGCGCTTCACCTGCTCCTGTCCGCAGACGTCGCTGAAGTCCTCGTCGAAGTGCTGCTGGCTGCGAGCGAACTCGGCGCGGGTGTCCACAACCGTGGGGCTTATCATCGCGCGCCCGGCTATGTGGTCCACCACCTCGCGCAGGGTGCGGGCGCCGTAGACGTCGAGGTTGTTGACGGCGGCGGCCTCCACGGCGTTGTCGGCGGGCACGATCATGCCCTTTATGCCGAGCTCGCGGGCGCGGATGGCCATGGGCAGAGCGCCGCGGATGGGGCGCAGGGAGCCGTCGAGGCCCAGCTCGCCCATGATGAGCAGCTCGCCCTCGTCGGGCACGCGCAGCTGCTCGGTGCCGGCAAGCATGGCCACGGCGATGGGCAGGTCGTAGGCTGCGCCTTCTTTCTTGACGTCGGCAGGGGCCATGTTCACGACGATGGAGCGGTGTGGCAGCTCCATGCCGGACTCGCGGATGGCCGAACGAACGCGCTCGGCGCTCTCGCGCACCGACACGTCGGGCAAGCCCACGATCACATATTGCGCGCCGCGGCTCACCGCCACTTCCACCGTCACCAATATCGCGTCGATGCCCTGCACCGCCGCTCCAAGCACTTTTACGAGCATACCAAGTCGTTAGTCAAACAATAGATGGCAAATTTAACAAAAAATTCCGTACTCGGGCGTGCCTGCGGCTCTAAATTGCCGTGTTCATGGCGAAAAATTGCCGCAATGGGGTGTTTTATGGGAATATTTGAGAAAAAAGCGCAAAAAAGGGCTGAAATATTTTGTCATCCCAAAAATTAGGCTTAAATTTGCAGCGCAAAAGCGAAAAGCCCCCTGCGGCGAGTCGCCGAAAGCAAGACTCCGTAGCTCAGTTGGTAGAGCAACTGACTCTTAATCAGTGGGTCGAGGGTTCGAGCCCCTCCGGGGTCACGGTCAGAGACAATCGCAAGGTTGTCTCTTTTTT
>CAZSHV010000162.1:0-3540 GCA_964606815.1 uncultured Bacteroides sp.
TACCTATGTTTCGCATCTCTTGGGCGCTTTTGAAGCCGCCGCTCGGTCACAATGCACCGGCATTGCTCCCTCCCGCCGCCTCCAAAATCCCACCAAGATATGCGACCTCAGCCTTAACATATTTTATGGGACAGGCTCTTAACGTTTTGATATATGACAAAATGGCTTCGACATACTTTAATACTTATTGGATTGTGGCTTGCGGCATCTGCCGTAGGCTTCGGACTGCTTGTGGCGGTGTTCAGCATCAGCGGCGAGCGGGCCGACAGCGACTGCCGCAAGGCGCTGATGCAGGCCGACTTTGAGTCACAGCCCCTGCACATGCTGCCCAACGGCGCGCGGTTGCACCTGTTGAAGCTTGACCATCTGAGCGACCGCGTGATGATAGCCTCTGCTCTGCCCAAGGCCGACACCCTATCGGCGGCAAAGGCCGCCGCACTGTCGATGACCCGAGGCATAGTGATAGGATTCGAGCCGGAGAAGGTGACGCGCACCGTTGACACGTTCTACCCCGAGGTGCCGACGCCCTATGCACGCTATTGGCACGGCTACTTGGTGTGGCTGCGCCCCCTGCTATGCCTTGGCGGCCGCGACCTGGCCTATGCAGCGATGGGGATAAACTTCTGCGCGTTGCTGTTGTGGCTTTGCTTCGCCATGTGGCGCCGCGGGCTGAGGAAGCAGTTGGCAGTGCTGTTGGTGTCCATGCTGCCGTTCACGCCGTGGCTGATACCGCAATGCTTCCTGTTCGCCATAAGCTGGTGGCTAGCCATGGCCGCTTCGATCGTAGTTCTTACGGTGCCCTGGGCCACGGCTTCGCGCTTCAGGAGCGCGGCGCTGATGATGCTGACGGGCTGCGCGGTGTCGTACTCCGAACTGTTGGCTACGCCTCTGGTGGCTTTCACCCTGCCAATGATCATGCTTTGCCTGATGCGGAGCGAATACCGCGACTGGCGATGGATCGTGGTGTTGTTCGTGGCCTGGACAGCTGGATATGGCATGATGTGGATGTCGAAGTGGGTGATCACCGCGGCGCTGACCGATGAGAACATTTTCTCGCAAGTGATACACTCCGCACTTCAGCGCACGGGCGACATGAACGAACTGCAGGGCACCTTGGACGGCTTGGGCCGCGTGGCCAGCCGATTCGCTCCGGTGCTCGTCGCAGCAGCCCTTTGCTTCGCAGCTATTGTGGCCTGGGCCGTGGTGCGCCACCGTCGCGACGAGCGCGTGCGCCAGGGTGGCTGGGTGCTCGTGGTGGCAGCGATACAGTTGGCATGGCTGGCCGTGATGTTCAACCACACTGTGCTCCATTACTGGTTCACCTACAGAGGATTAGGCACCGTGGTGTTCGCCCTTGGGCTATACTTATTGAAATTAGGTTTACCTACCGAAAGCAAGGAATAACACAAACGGGCGACCTGAATGGGTCGCCCGTTTGATATGGGGTTATATCTGTTTAGATAGATTCTTTGACGAGTTTGGCCCAACGCTCGATGCGGGGAGCGGTGAGGTCGGCGTGGTTGACATCGTCGAGCACAAGGCCGATCCACTTGTCGCCTTCGCGGGCGGGGCTGTCGGCAGACGCGTCGAGGCCGTCGGCGTCGAAGGGAGCGATGAATTCAATCTTGGTGTCTTTGAGTGCGTCGCGGAGCTTCACGAGGGCCTCGCAGAACGTTGTGCCCATAGTGACGTCGCCGCAGCCGAAGAGCGCGGCCTTCTTGCCCTTGAGCGTCAGTGCCTGAGCGCCGTCGAGGAAGTCATACCAGTCGGGTTGGAGTTCGCCACCGCCCCAGGTGCTTGAGCCGAGGAGCACCACATCGTAGTCGGCGAGGGCCAGAGGGCTGGTTTTAGCCACATTGTGGACATCAGAGAGAGGGACGTTGAGGGCGTTGGCTAGAGCTGTTGCAGCTTCGGCTGTATAGCCGGTTGAGCTGCCGTAGAATATACCTATCTTTTTCATGTTGCGATGTTTTTTCTTTTGTTTTTATAACACAACGGGCGGCTGGAATGTTTATATAGAGAAAAATGATTAACTTCGCATACCATAAAACACAATACACGCTTCACACTATGGAAATAATCAAAGATAAGGAGTTCGGGGGCGAGCGCCCGCTGTATGCCCGCCACGGACTGCGTCTGGAGAACGTGACGATTCATCCGGGCGAATCAAGCATCAAGGAAGGCAGCGACATCGAGGCCGTGGGCTGTCGGTTCGAAGGTAAGTACGTATTCTGGGAGGTGACTCGCTTCCAGATCACCGACTGCTACTTTGCCGAGAGCGCGCGCTCAAGCCTATGGTACTCGCGCGACTGCAAGATGCGCCATTGCCAGGTAGATGCCCCGAAGATGTTCCGCCGCATGCGCGGCATCGATGTTGAGGACACCGACTTCCCCAACGGCGAGCAGTTCTTCTGGGACTGCGACGACATACGCCTGCGCCGCGTGTCGATAAAGGGTTGCGACTATGCCTTCATGCACTGCCACAACATCGACATCGAGCATTACCGCCAGGACGGTAATTACAGCTTCCAGTATGCCCGCGACGTGGTAATCCGCGACGCGGTGATAGACTCAAAAGATGCCTTTTGGGAGGCCGAGAACGTAACGGTCTACGACTCAGAAATCAATGGCGAGTACCTGGGCTGGTACGGCAAGAATCTGCGCTTCGTGCGCTGTCACCTGACGGGCGAGCAGCTGCTGTGCTACGTCGACGGACTGGTGCTGGAAGATTGCACCTTCGGCGAGGATGCCGACCTGCTTTTTGAGTATTCGACCGTAGAGGCTACCATCCGCGGCAACGTAACGAGCATCAAGAACCCCACGAGCGGACACATCCGCGTGGAGGGCAAAGTCGGCGAGATCGTGATGGACGGCAACGTCCGCCAGCCGGCGAATTGCGAGATCACCCAAGAGGGAAAATAAAAACTTTTTTTCGAAGAAAATCCCCCACCTCGCTTTTGCGAGGTGGGGGATTTTTGTTAGAGCCTGTCCCATAAAATATGTTAACGCTGAGGTCGCATATCTCGGAGGGATTTTGGAGGCGGCGTGAGGGAGCAATGCCGTCGCATTGTGACCGAGCGGCGGCTTCAAAAGCGCCCGAGAGATGCGAGGCGGAGGTAATATTCTGCCCAGCAGTACGTTTGTGGAATGTGAATCATTATTATTTCTTTAACTCCAAACAAAAGCAGTGGCTCAGCTCGTTCATCTCTCGATTGAACATCAAGCTGAATATAAGACAATTAGAAGGCATCAGAGCCTGTCCTATAAAATATATTAACGCTGAGGTCGCTTATCTTGGAGGGATTTTGGAGGCGACGGGAGGGAGCAATGCCGTCGCATTGTGACCGAGCGGTGGCTTCAAAAGCGCCCAAGAGATGCGAAACATAGGTAATGAACAGGTTAAAATTATCCATTTTGCTACGTTTTTTCTATCAGTGAAATATTTCATCGCCTCGGTCATCCATTGGCATATTCGTCCGTGTTCCTCGGTCGTGTACGTCAAGTACACTCCCTCATCACACGAACAACTCTGCTCAATGG
>CAZSHV010000163.1:0-3475 GCA_964606815.1 uncultured Bacteroides sp.
TGCACCGTGGTACAGCCCTACGTGAGGGCGTAATCCATTGATGGTGTTATCGCGGCCGCACCGAACTTGCGGCCCTACAATTATCTGATTTTGTTGATGTTACCCACCTGGCGGTCGCCACAGGTGGCGACCCTACTGGGCGGGGGAATTCCGTGGTGGCGGCTGGCGGACGCTCGGGCCGAGCGGCCCTACAATAGGGGGGGTCGTTTTTGTCGTTGCGGGCGTTTCCGCAGATGAACTGACCGTTCGGCACTACAAGGGGGCGGGGACGGAAAAAAGGGCTGCGCCGGGGGATGGCGCAGCCCTTTGATGGGGGTGAGGGGAAGCCCTGCGCCGGGGGGAGGCGCAGCCCTGTGTTGGGGGTGGGGCGTGGGTCAGAGGGTGACTTTGGTGGCCTTGGTGCCTTGGACTTTGAGGTAGACGGCGCCGGGGGTGGGCTGGGCGATGCGGATGCCCTGGAGGTTGTAGTAGGCGGCCTCGGCGGGGGCGTCGACGGTCATGTCAGTGATGCCGTCCGTGCCATAGGTGTAGTCGAATTTGACGACGGGGACGTCGGCGAATTCGCCGCCGGAGTATTCACCGAAGATGCTGTCGATGTACTTGCCGGGGACTGGGATGACCTCCTGGGTGTCGCTGCACTTGGAGGCTGAGCGCTTGGGGCGACCGGCTCCGGCGTAGCAGTAGGAGGAGAAGGCTGAGATGTAGCCGAGGGCTTCGGAGGCGGTGGCGGTGGTGGTGATCACCAGCGGGGTGCCAGGCTTGACCTGGTAGGGGGTGTCGAGGGTGATCTCGATCTCGGTCACCTGGGCGTCGTAGTAGTTCTCGAAGTCGTCGAGGCTCCAGGAGCCTTTGCAGGTATCGGTGAAGGGCATCCATGAATAGAGGCCGGCGGCGTCTTTGATGAAGGCGTCGTCGGTGGCGTCGTCGAGGCTGATGTCCATGGTGAGGTCGATGCCTGACTGGTAGGCGGGGGTGCCTTCCACGTATTTGAACGTCACTTTTGTGATCTGGCCGTTGACGTCGGCGATGGGGGCGAGCTCGGCGGCGGTGTAGACGATCTGGGATGATGAGTAGACGTAGAAGAAGTTGGCGGGGGCGGCTTCCCAGGTGGTGCCGTCGTAATAGTCCTTGGGGCTGTCGTAGTCGCCAAGGGCGAGCGTGCCGGTCTGCTCCTGGGCGTAGGAGCAGAGGGCGCACGCTGCCATGGCGGCCGCGGCTATGAGGCGAATGGCTTTCATATCGCGTTGGCTATTGGGAGATTAGAGGGCTACCTTGGTGGCCTTGGTGCCTTCGACTTTGAGGTAGACGGCGCCGGGGGTGGGCTGGGCGACGCGGATGCCCTGGAGGTTGTAGTAGACGGCCTCGGTGGCGGGGGCTTCGATGTCGGCGATGCCGTCGGTGGAGTCGTCGTAGGTGTACTCGAACTCAACGACGGGGACGTCGGCGAACTCGCCGCTGGAGTACTGGCCGCTGGAGTGCTCGATGTACTCACCGGCGACGGGGATCATCTCGGCGCGGTCGCTGCACTTTGAGGCTGCGCGTTTGGGGCGGCCGGGGGCTGCGTACTGGTAGGAGGTGAAGCAGTCGATGTACTCCAGAGCGTCGGTGGTGGAGGCTGTGGTGGTGATCACCAGCGGGGTGTCTTTCTTGACCTCATAGGGGGTGCTGAGGGAGATCTCGATGAGGGTCTCTTCGAAGTACCAGTAGTTGTCGAGGTCGTATTCCCAGGAGCCGTTGCAGGTGTCGGTGAAGGGCATCCAGGTGTACTTGCCGGCGGCGTCTTTGATGAAGGCGTCGGCGGTGGCGTCGTCAAGGCTGATGTCCATGGTGAGGGAGACGGACTGGTAGGCGGGGGAAGCCTCGACGTATTTGAATGTCACCTTGGTGATCTTGCCGTTCTTCTCTGCGATGGGGGCGAGCTCCTCGGCGGTGTAGATCACCTGCGATGCGGAGTACTTGAAGTAGTAGTTGGCGGGGGCAGCTTCCCAGGAGGTGCCGTCGTAGTATTCGGAGGCGGAGTCGAAGTCGCCGAGGGCGAGGGTCTCGGTGTGCACTTTTGCGGTGGCGGTGAGGGCGGCTGCGGCCATGAAGGCAGCGGCGATATATTTTGTAGCTTTCATTTTGCTATTGGGTTAAATAGTTGGAAGATTGTTAGTTGAACATAACTTTGCGAGCCTCGGATCCGCGGCGCTCGATGAAGATGCCGCCCTGGGGCTTGGCGACGCGCTGGCCCTGGAGGTTATAGTAAACGGCGGGAGTCTGCGCTGCGGGGGCAGCCTCGATGTCTTCGATGCCGTCGGTGGCGAGGTCGACGCGCTGGAGGTCAGAGAAGGGGGTGTAGTAGACCTCGTAATCCCAGTCGTCGGGGTCGGGATAGTAGATGGTAGCGGCCACGACGTCGTAGTATACGGTGGTGGCGCCGTAGAGGTAGCGCATGGGCTGGAAGGTGCATGATGTGGCGGGAGCGTCCACGCCCTCGTTAATGTCGACGAGCTGGAGCACTTCGTCGCCGGCTTTGAGGTCCTGCATCACGGTGACGTCGTCGAGGTAGCAGTAGGATTCCATCTTGCCCTCGTTATAGGGGTCGTCGGGGAATCCGTTGTCGACGAAGACCAGGAAGGTGTCATGCACGCCGTTGTCGAACTCGAAGGTGAGGGTGTTGTAGCCAGTGACGGGGAGCTTCTGGGTCTGGCGCTGCTCGGCGCCTTTGCCAATGGAGCGCACCATGTACTCGGCTCCGGCCTCGCCCTGCACGCCGATCTCAACGATGTATTTGCCGTCGTTGTTTGTGAGGTCCATATAGGGCGAGTAGATCACGCCGCCCACCTTGCCACCGGCGAAGGATGGATAGGGGCCGGCACCCCAGTTGGGGGACCAGACGAGGTCCCACTCGGGGTCGCTGAGGTCGATGAAGTACTCGTCGACCCAGTAGGGCTCGACGACGCTACCTGCGGAGATAAGGTTGAAGTCTTCGTAGAGCACGGTGTAGAGGCCGTCGGCGGGGACAGTCGTCTTGGTGAAGACCATCACGGAGTATCCGTCTGCGCCGGCCACGGCTTTCCAATTGGCCGTGAAGCCGTTTTCTGTGACGTTGGTGGCGGGGAGCACCTGCACGGCGCCAGAGGCAGCGCGATGGGGCTTTCCTGCCTTCAGGGGCGCGGCGTGCGCGCCTGCGGCAGCTGCCGCGGCAAGGAGAATGAGTAAAAATTTTCTCATGCAGTAAATGTGAGGGATTAGAAATTATACCATGTATGGCTTTGGCATCGAGGCCAAGCGGGTGCAAAATTACAACAATTTGACCACGCGCGCAAGGAATTCGTAAGAAAAACGCCCCTCGTCGTTAAAAATACTCAAAAATGCTGACTAATTCGTACAGTAACAAAAAAGGCGCTACCCACACGGGCGGCGCCTTTTGCCATCGCGCTTCAAGATGGACTCGAACCAACGACCCTCTGATTAACAGTCAGATGCTCTA
>CAZSHV010000164.1:0-3166 GCA_964606815.1 uncultured Bacteroides sp.
CGCCCAAGCCGTCTGAAAACGCTTATTTGAACCGCATTGTACCATGGTGCAGCCCATAACATCCTGCATACCAGCATATTGTAGAGCCGCAAGTTCGTTGCGGCCGCCAGAACGTTTTATGTTATCAGCGGCCGAACAGACCGTTCGGCCCTTATATGGGGAAAACGCGCTGGAAATCAAGAAGGACGACGTCAAGGGAGCCCACGGAGTGGGCGGGGGTAAGTCAGCCCCGGGTGAAAACCCGGGGTAAGAATGGCCTCCTCTTCTCTTCCCCCTCCCCGCCATGCTGGGGAGGGGGTTAGGGGGTGGGGCCAAAACCAATCATCGCGTTTTCCGGACGCTCAAAATGAGCGTCCCTACATCCTGTTGGTCAACATTTTTCGGTGGCTGGCGGCTGCAACAAATTTGCGGCCCTACGATTTGGGCGAATCATGGGCTTTTTCCGCGGGTATTTTCGCATTGCGTGATCGCGGACGCTCAAAATGAGTCCCCCACATCCATCTGGTAATAATTCACGGGTTTAAGGTTGTTTAAGGGTGGCGGCGGCGGTAGTGTCGGCGATTTTTTGTAATTTCGCGTGTTGTTGCCTATGCCTCAACGGCTGGGGCGACTTTTGACCGTTTTTAGAATGAACAGAATCGTTGCTAAAGAGTATTTCTCGGAGCATGTGGCCAAGCTTGTGGTTGAGGCTCCGCTGATAGCCCGCAGCCGCCGGCCGGGCCATTTCGTGATAGTGCGCTGCGGCGAAAAGGGCGAGCGCATACCCCTGACCATCGCCGACGCGGACGTCGCGGCAGGCACCATCACGCTGGTGGTGCAGGCGGTGGGCAAGTCGACCACCGACATCTGCGCGCTCAACGCGGGCGACTTCCTCACTGACGTCTGCGGGCCTCTGGGCCGCGCCACCGACATCGAGCATTACGGCACGGTGGTGTGCAGCGGCGGCGGCGTGGGCGTGGCTCCTCTGCTGCCTATCATCAAGGCCATGAAGGCTGCCGGCAACCGCGTGGTGTCTGTCCTCGCGGCTCGCACCAAAGACCTAATCATCCTCGAGCGCGAGGTGCGAGAGCACAGCGACGAGGTTATCATCATGACCGACGACGGCTCCTACGGCCGCAAGGGCTTGGTGACCGACGGCGTGGAGGATGTGATCAAGCGCGAGAAGGTGGACCGCGTGGTCACCATCGGCCCCGCGGTGATGATGAAATTCGTGGCCAAGCTCACAGAGCGTTACGGCATACCCACCATCTGCTCGCTCAACACCGTGATGGTCGACGGCACAGGCATGTGCGGCGCGTGCCGCGTGAGCGTGGGCGGACGCACGCGCTTTGTGTGCGTCGACGGCCCCGAATTCGACGCCCACCAGGTGGACTTCGACCATATGATCCAGCGTCTGCGCAACGCCTGACGTCTTTTCTTAAACATCTAACCCTCACAGACCATCCACATGGAGAATCCAGACACCATATCACCCCGCTCGGCCGCATGGCGCGAGGAGCTGCGCAAGGCCAAGACGCCCAAGGAGCGCGCCGCCATTCCGCGCGTGCGCATGGCAGAGCTTGACCCCGCCTATCGTATCACCTGCAACGACGAGGTGAACCAGGGCATCACCTCCGAGCAGGCCGTGCTCGAGGCCACCCGTTGCCTTGACTGCGCGGCCCCGCAGTGCGTGCAGGGCTGCCCGGTGGGCATCAACATACCGGGATTCATCAAAAACATACAGCGCGGCGAGCCTCTGCTGGCTGCTGCCGTGCTGAAAGAGACGTCGGCCCTGCCGGCAGTGTGCGGCCGCGTGTGCCCGCAGGAGAAGCAGTGCGAGAGCCGCTGCGTGTACAACCGCATGGGCCACGAGCCCGTGGCCATAGGCTATCTGGAGCGCTTCGCGGCCGACGCCGAGCTCTCCGCCCCCGAACGCCCGCTGCCCCCCGCCCCCGAGCGCGTGGGCATACGCGTGGCGGCGGTGGGCTCTGGCCCCGCGGCCCTGTCGTGGGCCGGCGAGATGGCTAAGCGCGGCTTTGACGTCGACGTCTACGAGGCCCTGCACGAGATCGGCGGCGTGCTCAAGTACGGCATCCCGGAGTTCCGCCTGCCCAACAACATAGTGGAGAGCGAGATCGACTCTCTGCGCGCCCTGGGCGTGCGCTTCCACACCGACGTGGTGGTGGGCAAGACCATCACCGTCGACCAGCTCATAGCCGAGGGCTGCCGCGGCGTGTTCGTGGCCTCCGGCGCGGGTCTGCCCCGCTTCATGGGCATACCGGGCGAGAACCTGAGCGGCGTGATGTCGTCAAACGAATACCTCACTCGCGTCAACCTCATGGGCGCCGGTCGCCCCGGCTATGCAACGCCTGTGGCCCACGGGCGCCGCGTGGCCGTGGTGGGCGGCGGCAACACGGCCATCGACTCTGTGCGCACGGCCCTGCGCATGGGGGCCGAGAAGGCCTACATCATCTATCGCCGCGGCGAGGCCGAGATGCCCGCCCGCGCCGAGGAGGTGCGCCATGCCCGCCAGGAGGGCGTGGAGTTCCTTACCTTGCACAACCCCGTGGAGTACCTGCCCGACGAGCAGGGCCGCGTGCGCGCCGTGCGCCTGCAGCGCATGGAGCTGGGCGAGCCCGACGCCTCGGGTCGCCGACGCCCCGTGGAGGTGCCCGGGGCAGTGACGGAGCTGGAGGTGGACGAGGTGATCGTGAGCGTGGGCGTGCAGCCCAACCCGCTGATCCCGCACTCCATGCCGGCCCTGAAGCTCACCGACCGAGGCACCATAGCCACCGACGACGAGCTGCAGTCCAACATCCCCGGCGTCTACGCCGGCGGCGACATCGTGCGCGGCGGCGCCACCGTGATTTTGGCCATGGGCGACGGCCGCAAGGCAGCCCGCGACATGGCCCAGGCTCTGCTCGCGCAATAATTCGCCTCGCTTTGCGTTAATATCTAAGAGCCTGTCCCATAAAATATGTTAACGCTGAGGTCGCATATCTTGGAGGGATTTTGGAGGCGACGGGAGGGAGCAATGCCGGCGCATTGTGACCGAGCGACGGCTTCAAAAGCGCCCAAGAGATGCGAAATATAGGTAATCAAAAAGTTAAATTTATTCATGTTATTAAGATATTTCAATCAGTGAAAGATTCCATCGCCTCGGCCATCCATTGGCATATTCGTCCGT
>CAZSHV010000165.1:0-3123 GCA_964606815.1 uncultured Bacteroides sp.
GACCGCTGCTGGATCAAGCGCGGCGACTTCCACGCCATGCACAAAGAGGACGTATCATACGTGCGCCACGCCCAAGAGGCCCAGGAGGTGCTACAGGAGTACTTCCTGCGCGGCATCAAGCGCGCCGTCATCAATAAGCACCTGGAGGGCGACCTGATCAAATTCTACGGCATCCGCGATTCGCCTTTCTTCTTCTGGTTCTACCCCTTCGAGGCCGGACACAGCAAATACGGCCACGAGGCCATCAACGGCAAGCCCAAAGAGCTGCCCTTCGACAAAGACTACCTGCGCCGCATCTGCGCCGACGCCTCCGAGGCCCTGGACGTGATGATCTACGGCGGCGACTGCATAGTCAGCCCCGAGGGCGAGATCGCCATCATCGACTTCAACGACTGGCCCAGCTTCGCGCCCTGCCGCAACGAGGCCGGCCCCCACATCGCCAAGGCCATCATGAACGCCATCCGCGCCCACAAGGGCTGAACCGCCCCACCCCCTCCACTACGTTTCACTTTCCTTCCATTAGAAATGACTGAAGAAACACAACAGACTGCATCCTCATCTTCATACCGCGCCTCGCTCAAGTCAATGGACACCGAGGAGCACATCGACCTGGCCTTCTACCGCCCCATAGGCTATGCCTGGGCCCTGCTAGCCAAGAAGCTGGGCGTCACGCCCAACGCCATCACCATAGCCTCCATATTCCTGGGCGTGGGCGCCGGCATCGCTTTCTACTATAACAACATCTGGATCAACGTCATAGGCATGCTGCTGCTGGTGTGGGCCAACTCCTTCGACAGCGCCGACGGCCAGCTGGCGCGCATGACGCATCAATACTCGCGCCTGGGCCGCATACTCGACGGCCTGAGCGGCGACCTGTGGTTCGCCACTATCTACGTAGCCATCTGTCTGCGCGAGAACGCCACCTCGGCCTTCTTCATGGAGCGGCCGTGGCTGATATGGGTGGTGGCCGTGATCACGGGCATATGCCACGCCAAGCAGGCTGCGATGGCAGACTACTACCGCCAGTTCCACCTCTACTTCCTCAAGGGCGCGGAGGGCAGCGAGCTTGACAGCAGCGCCGACCTGAGCCGCCGCCTGCGCGAGGAGCCGGCCGGATTCTGGAGCCGCCTCACACAGCGCGTCTACCTCAACTACACGCGCAACCAGGAGGCCTTCACCCCCGCCATGCAGCGCCTGCGCGCTGAGCTGCGCCGCCGCTTCCCCGACGGGAACATCCCCCAGGCCTTCCGCGACGACTTCCGAGCCATGAGCCTGCCGCTGATGAAGTACACCAACATCCTCTCCTTCAACTGGCGCACCATTGCCCTCTTCTGCTCCCTCTTCGCCCGCATGCCGTGGCTCTACTTCGCCTTCGAGCTGGTGGTGCTCAACGCCCTGCTGGGCTATATGGTGTGGCGCCACGAGCGCCTGTGCCGCGTGCTCACCGAGCGCCTGCAGAATGGCCAATACTAAGAATCTTTCCATAATGATTAAAGGCATAATATTTGACTACGGCGGCACCATCGACAGCCGCGGCGACCACTGGAGCTGGGTGATCCTCGACGCCTGGCGCGCCGCGGGCCTGGACGTGCCCGTCGACGTGTTTCGCGACTGCTACGTGCACGCCGAGCGCGAGCTGGCACGCGTGCGCCATATCGAGCCCCAGCACGATTTCCATCACCTATTATATATAAAGGCACGCATCGAGCTCGAGCGCCTCGCCGCCGAGCACGGTCTCATCGCCCCCGACGCCATCGACGCCAAAGCCCGCGCCATAGCCGACTACTGCGACGCCCGCGCCCGCGAGTGCGTGGAGCAAGCGCGCCCGGTGCTCGAGGAGCTGTCGGCCCGCTATCCGATGGTGCTCGTCAGCAATTTCTATGGCAACGTCGACGCCGTGCTGCGCGCCTACGACCTGCGCCGCTACTTCCAGGGCGTGATAGAGAGCGCCGTGGTGGGCGTGCGCAAGCCCGACGCCCGCATCTTCCGCCTGGGCGTGGTGGCCCTGGGCCTCGAGCCAGAAGAGACCGTGGTGGTGGGCGACTCCCTGCGCAAGGACATTCTGCCCGCCCGCAGCATAGGATGCCACACCCTGTGGATCAAGGGCCGCGGCTGGACCGCCGACGAGGACGCCCTCACCGACCCCGCGCAGATCAAAAGCATTGCAGATGTGCCCGCAGCGGTGTTAACATTAGACAACTAATAATCGCCGCACTCGAAGTAAATTTAACCTAAATTAGTCTTTACGGCAATTTGTATACATATTTTCAAAAAATTTAGGTTACATTAAACAAAAGATTTTTTTACATTCAGATAGAATTTGTACTTTTACGCGCTGAAACCGCGGCGTGTCCTTTCCGGACGCGCGCAAAGCGGTGTGAAAGCTCAAATTCGACAACTGAAAAAACTAAGAAATAACTAACCAGATCATCATGAGCAAATCTACAGTAAAGCCTGCCACAGGCAAGCTCGGCGTGATGGTAGTAGGCCTCGGTGCCGTATCATCCACATTCATGACCGGTGTGCTTATGGCACGCAAAGGTTTAGCAAAGCCCGTGGGCTCCATGACCCAGTACGACAAAATCCGCGTGGGTGAAGGCGCCGACAAAAAATACCTCAAATATGCCGACATCGTTCCCATCGCTGACCTCAACGACATCGTCTTCGCAGCTTGGGACGTCTATCCCGACAACGCCTTCGAGAGCGCAATGAAATGCGAGGTCCTGAAGGAGAAGGACATCCTCCCCGTTAAGGACGAGCTCGAGAAAATCAAACCCCTCAAGGCCGCTTTCGACCACAACTACGCCAAGCGCCTCGACGGCACCAACGTCAAGGACGCCAAAGACCGCTGGGACATGGTCGAGCAGCTCCGCGAGGATATCCGCAACTTCAAGGCAGAGTACGGTCTGGACCGCGTAGTGGTGCTCTGGGCAGCCTCCACCGAGGTTTACGTGCCCGTCGACGAGAAGGTGCACTATCACCTCGCCGACCTCGAGGCCGCTATGAAGGCTGACGACAAGGAGCACATCGCCCCCTCCATGTGCTACGCCTACGCTGCTCTGAAAGAGGGCGCTCCCTTCATCATGGGCGCTCCCAACACCACCGTCGACATCCCCGCCATGT
>CAZSHV010000166.1:0-3062 GCA_964606815.1 uncultured Bacteroides sp.
TGATGATGGGCTCCGGGAAACGCTCGTTCTCGCGCATGCCCTCGGGCAGCTTCACGCCGCAGAGCTCGCGGGCGCCGGCGGCGTATTCGCGCCAGGCGCTGCCGGTGAGGTAGCCGCGGATGATCATCTCCACGCGGAATCCCTCTGCGCGGTAGCCCACGGTGACCATGGGGTCGGGGCTCGCGATCTTCCAGTTGGGCACGGCGTGGACGGTGGCGTCGAGCATATAGTCTGCCAGCTGGTTCAGCACCTGGCCTTTGTAGGGTATGCCCTTGGGCAGGATCACGTCGAAGGCCGAGATGCGGTCAGTGGCCACCATGGCCAGGATGTCGCCGTTGATATCGTAGACGTCGCGCACCTTGCCGTGGTACACGCTGGTCTGTCCCGGGAAGCGGAAGTCGGTTTGGGTGAGGGTGTTCATGGTTGGTTTATGGGGATTGGGGTGGTGAAATGTTTGCTATAGGATTACTGTTGGGGATGCGCGTCGGCATCGGTGTCGCCCTTGGGCTCGCTCTCGGCCTTGGCCTCAGTGGCCTTTGCCTCGGTGGCGGCGGCTTTCTGCTCGTCGTCGTAGCGCTCGTAGGCCTCGACGATGCGCTGCACCAGGTGGTGGCGGATGATGTCCTTCTTGCCGAACTCCACGCGGCCTATGCCCTCCACGTGGTTGAGCACGCGCAGAGCCTGCACGAGGCCCGACTGCATGGTGCGCGGCAGGTCGATCTGGGTGACGTCGCCGGTGATGATCATCTTGGCGCCGAGGCCCAGGCGCGTGAGGAACATTTTAATCTGGTGGGTGGTGGTGTTCTGCGCCTCGTCGAGCACGATGACGGCGTCGGTGAGCGTGCGGCCGTGCATGAAGGCCAGCGGAGCGATCTGTATGGCCTTGGTGTCCATGTACTCGCGCAGCTTCACGGCGGGGATCATGTCCTCCAGCGCGTCGTAGAGAGGCTGCAGGTAGGGGTCGATCTTATCCTTCATGTCGCCAGGGAGGAAGCCGAGCTTTTCGCCGGCCTCCACGGCCGGGCGCGAAAGTATGATTTTGCGCACCAGCTTGTTCTTCAGCATCTTCACGGCCAGGGCGATGGCTATGTAGGTCTTACCTGTGCCTGCGGGGCCGAGGGCGAAGGTGAGGTCGTGGCTCTCCACCTCCTCCACAAGCTTTTTCTGGTTGGGAGTGCGACATGTGATGGGCTTGCCGTTGACGCCGTAGATGATGGCGCCGTCAGCCTTAACCGCGCTGGGCACTTCGCCGCGCGAAATCTCTATGATGGTGTCTTCAGTGAGCTTGTTATACTTCTCGGCGTGGGCCTCGATCTGCTTAACCACGCGCTCGAACTCGGCGGTCTCCGTCTCCTCGCCAATCACCTTTATCACCGCTCCGCGAGCCGTGACGCGCAGCTTCGGGAAGAGGTTGCGCAGCAGGTGGATGTTGGCATTGTTGACGCCGTAGAACGTCACCGGATCCACACGGTCGATGATTACTGTACGTTCGTTCATTTTATAATATGTGTATTTTAACGCGAATTTACGACTTTTCGGTTGAATAGTAAAAAATTCCGCCGTAAAAAAGAGACATCCAAGTATATCAAGAGTTGACGAGGACAAGGCGAGCTGGTCTTTCGCAACCGCCTTTCCACAATAACCATGAACATGGCCCCGATGTTTCAAGCAACCTATTGTGGATGTGCTTTTAGAATATTCTCAATATTTCACTCATGAGTAAAATATTTATCTTATCTTTGCAATAATCTTTAAGTAAAAACAGATAGTCTTTATTTTTTGAGTTATGAAACGCACGGCGAAATCTCTTGAAGAAATGCTCGGCAACATCCCTGAGCCCTTAATGAAAGAAACAGACCTTTCATTCGAAATTTCCGATCGCATCTGGCGGCTGATGAACGAGCGCGGACTTTCCAAGAAACAGTTTGCCGAAGCACTTGGTCGCCGTCCGAGCGAAATTACTAAATGGTTGAGCGGACAACACAATTTCACTATCGCGACCCTCGGGATGCTGTCCTCGTTCTTCGGCCAGCCAATAGTGACCGTTGGATAGCCAAAGATCATGATATAATATTAAAAGCCCGCCCCGGAAGCGGGGAGGGCGATGGGTTTCTCGAATGTTAGCTTCTTGGCGGGGCTGTGGGGTCAGATGTTTCTGAGGTGCCCCGCGGGTGTGTTTGTGGCGCTTTGTTAAAGCACGCACTGTGTGCAGTACCATTCAATGGCATGTCGGCACATGGAAATCAAATGTAACATAGCCTTGGTTCTCATTTTAGGCGCCTCGCGGCCCCTTGCGAGGCGCTCGGCAATAGTTAAACGTGTTTTCAATCTCTACACGGCTGCCCGCTTGGCGGGGCCGAAAAAGTACTGATTAATTAATTGTACCTGTTGTTTGGTTATTTGTATTTAAAACGTCGATGCGGCGGAGAAGGTTCATGAAAATATGTTTTATAACATAATTTTTCGACACATCTTTCACGCCGCAAAGTTACGCCTTTTCCCCAAATCGCCAAAAAATTAGGAAACAAAAATTAAGAAAATTTATGTAAATATTTGATAGTCAGTATGGTATATTGGTAATATCTTCCGAGGCGCAATCGGAAGGTGACGGAATTAAAAAATTAACAAACATTTATAATCGAAGCTGCGCCGCGTCGCAAACTTTTTATTAAATTCGCGAAATAAAGCGAACATACCCAACTGAAAACTATAATTCCAGTACAATCTAATGAAAAAGAGTGCATTACAAAAGGCGCGCGCTGCTTACCAGCCCAAGCTCCCCATCGTCCTCACGGGCGCTGTGAAGGCTGTTGAAGGCCGCCCCACTCAGAGTGTGGCCGACCAGGAGCAGATCCAGGCCCTCTTCCCCAACACCTACGGTCTGCCCGAAATCCACTTCGAGAAGAACCCCTCCCCCACTGCCACCAAGCCTATCAACGTCGGTGTGATCCTCTCCGGCGGCCAGGCTCCCGGCGGTCACAACGTGATCTCCGGCCTCTTTGACGGCATCAAGAAAATCCACCGCGACAGCCGCCTCTTCGGCTTCCTCATGGGCCCCGGCG
>CAZSHV010000167.1:0-3040 GCA_964606815.1 uncultured Bacteroides sp.
AGATATGCGACCTCAGCGTTAACATATTTTATGGGACAGGCTCTTAACATTACCCCACAATATATGCGCGGACGCTCCGACCGAGCGTCCGCGTGAATTATGTATGTTTACATAGGCATGACACTTCCCTGGCAAAGCATCATCGACAAGCACTACCCCCCAGGCTCAGAGGCGAGGGCCATACTGCTGCTCCACAGCATGCAGGTGGCCACGCTGGCCATGGAGATCAACCGCGAGAAAGCTCTCGGGCTTGACCCCGACCAGATAATAGCCGCGGCAATGCTCCACGACGTGGGCATCATCGCCACCGACGCCCCCTCCATAGACTGCCACGGCTCCCAGCCCTACATCAGCCACGGCGACGCCGGAGCCGCTATGATTCGCGCCGAGCACCTTCCGGAGCTTGAATTTTGCGCCCGCGTGGCCGAGCGGCACACCGGCGCCGGAATCACCGCCGAGGAAATAGCAAGCCAGGGCCTGCCCCTCTCAGCTGCCAGCCACGTGCCGGAGACAACGCTGGAGATGCTCATTTGCTATGCCGACAAATTCTACTCGAAAAGCCGCTCTATGCGCCGCAAACCCTACGATTCTGCTCGTCGAAGCATTGAGAGATTCGGCCCTGAGGCCGTGGCACGCTTTGAGAAGATGAGAGAAATGTTTGACACGAATCTATGACATCCCGAAAATTTGCAAAGATCCTGCTGCCGCTTGCCCTGCTGCTATGCTGCTTCGTCAGCGCACATGCCGACAGCATCAGCTACATCCCCCAGGTGCACGGCATTGTGCGCGCCCGAGGCGAGATGCGAACCAGCGACGCCGCCGTGCTCTTCCAGGTGCGCAACGCCCGCTTGGACGTGAGCGGTCACATCGGCGCCCCTGTGCGCTATATGATCAACGCCGACTTCTGCAACCGCGGCTCCTTCACAATGCTCGACGCTTACGTTGAGCTCCAGGCCGCCAAAGGCTTGAAAGTGACAGCCGGACAGATGCTCGCGCCCTTCTCTCAGGCCCAGATGAGACCAACGAAAAAGCTGATATTCGCTGACCGCTGCCTGTTGGCTGCAATATTCAGCACCACCCGCGCCGTGGGTGCAAAGGTGGCATACACGCTGCCGTTCGCTCCGATTACCTTCCAGGGTGGACCGTACAACACCGCCACGCTCACGCGCCAAAGCACCTGGCAGCGCAAGCTCTCATACATAGGACGTGCCTCGTGGGCCAAGGGCCCCCTGCAGGCTGGAGTGGGCTTCGAGTCGCTGTGCCCCGACTCTGTGCGCATCAACGGCGTGGCCGCCGACGCGCAGTATAAGCCGGGAGGTTGGACATTACAAGCCGAGTACGCAATGCGCCATTATACCCACCATAGCTTTTCCACCTGCCACGCATGGGCTGCTGCCGCCTCATTCGCTTTCCCCATAAAGGCCGGAGTGTTTAACCAGGCCTCCGCACAGTGCCGATACGACGGCATCACAGACTACAGCGACGGCAGCCGCGACGCCAGCGGCAAGCTCACCCTCACATCGCCCCGCTGCCAGCGCATAACCATAGGTGGCACTCTGACCTACCAGCACAAAGTGGCCACATGCCTGCTGCGCCTGAACTATGAGCAGTATTTCTACCCTTCGGGCGTGGTGCGTCACGACTCGCGGTGCTCGAAGTTAGTGGCCGAAGTCGCTGTAATCTTCTAACCCGCTGTCACAGCCATGTTGAAAAGCATATCCCCGCGCGCGGCACTTGACAAACTGCAAGCCCTCTGCGACCGCTCGGAAATCTCCACGGGCGAGGCCCGCACTAAGCTGCAGCGGTGGGGTGTGCCGCCTCAAGCAGCCGAGCAAATAATCGCCGCATTGGTCAAAGCTCGATACATAGACGATGCCCGCTTCGCCGGAGCTTACACGCGCGAAAAAGCCCGCTATGCGCTCTGGGGACCGCGGAAAATCGCCCTGTCGCTGCGGCAGAAAGGCGTGGACAGCGAAACCATCGCCACCGCGCTCGACGAAATCAGCGCTGAAGAACAGCAAGAGGCTATCGAGCACCTGCTTCGCGTGAAAACGTCCAACCATCCAGAACTCCTCTCCGACTACGCAGGCCGCGCCAAGCTCTTCCGCTTCGGCATAAGCCGCGGCTTCGACACAGCCATGGTTTCGTCTGCCATCAAAGCCTTGGCCAGCGAATAAGTCAAAATTTTTCATTAACTTTGCGCATCAGCGGAAGCTATACAAAAGAATACAAAACCAACAATATCACATACTACCATGATTCTCGATTTCGACAACATGCCCTATGAGACTCTGCCTAACTTTAAAGGCGGCGAGCTTGCATACCACGCCAAGCGTTACGGCGACGACAACATAAAAATCATGCGCGGCCACCTGGAGCCCGGCGCGAGCATAGGCGTGCACACCCACGATGACAGCTGCGAGGCCATCTACATCCTTTCCGGCGTGGGCATAGCCACCATCGACGGCACCGACGAGCGCCTGCGCCCCGGCATGTGCCACTACTGCCCCAAAGGCGCCACCCACACCCTGCGCAATCCCGGCCCCGGAGCCCTTGACTTCGTCGCCATCGTCCCAACAGTAAAAGACTGAGCCATAACGAACGCGAAAATCGAGTAGGAGGTGAACACTAATCAGAGGTTTCGCCTCCTTTCGTGTTCACTTGTCCTCTCACACCACCGTACAAGCGGTTCCGCATACGGCGGTTCCGTGCTTTACCGAACTTATTTATTCTCGACTCGGTGTCTTGCGTTGTCTTTGGCGCAATTAAGGTATCGTCACTTCTGCCTATTGTCGGTTTCCGACCTATCGTCCGGCAGGTAGCTCCTCTTCGGACATCTGACTACTAAAGACCTTCAATCAAACCATCAGTTACTGCTTGACTGCACGGTTCGGTCCTTCCCAAATCAACCCGTGATTCGGTACTATGACCTCGGCTGACTTCTCACGGCAAGCTTTACTCCGCAGTCTTGAGTAAAGGGGTCGCCACTGCGTCCGTGAGACCTCCCCGATTAAGAGCATAATCTTTCACACTTATACCT
>CAZSHV010000168.1:0-2906 GCA_964606815.1 uncultured Bacteroides sp.
AGCACGCGGGGCTCGGAGCCATTGATGGCGATGGTGTGCTCGTAATGGGCCGAGGGCTTGCGGTCGCGGGTGCGGCACTGCCAGCCGTCGCGCTCGATGACGATGTTGCGGCTGCCCATGTTGACCATAGGCTCGACGCAGATGACCATGCCGTTCTTGAGCAGGGGTCCCGTGCCGGGGCGTCCGTAGTTGGGCACCTCGGGGTCCTCGTGCATGTCGCGGCCAATGCCGTGGCCGCACATCTCGCGCACTACGGTGTAGCCGCGCTTCTCGCACAGGGCCTGCACGGCGTGGCTGATGTCGCCCACGCGCTTGCCAGCGACGCACTGGCGAATGCCGGCGCCGAGGGCCTCGCGGGTGGTGCGCAGCAGGGCCATCACCTGGTCGCTGACCTCGCCCACCGGGAAGGTGAAGCACATGTCGGCCATCAGGCCGTCTTTCTCCACCACAGTGTCGATGCCGATGATGTCTCCCTCGCGCAGGGTGTAGCCCGAGGGGAAGCCGTGCACCACCGTCTCGTTGACCTCGATGCAGAGCGTGGCGGGAAATCCGCCGTAGCCCAGGCACGCGGGGCGGCCGCCGTTGTCGCGGATGTACTCCATGGCGGTGGCGTCGAGCTTGCGGGTGGTGATGCCCGGGGCGATCATGCGGGCAAGCTCTCCGAGCGTGCGACTGATGAGGTCGCACGCCGGGAGCATTTGCTCGATCTGTTCCGGTGTCTTCAGATGTATCATTTCAATCCTTGGGGTGATAGCGTCAATAAGCGGAGCCGGTGGTGCGTCCCTTGATCTTGCCGTCTTTCATCAGACCGTCGTAGTGGTGCATGGTCAGATGCGACTCGATCTGCTGCAGCGTGTCGAGCACCACGCCCACGAGAATCAGCAGCGATGTGCCGCCGAAGAACTGGGCGAAGTTCTGGCTGATGCCGAAGTAGCGAGCGAAGGCGGGGAGGATGGCCACGATGCCCAGGAAGATGGATCCGGGCAGGGTGATGCGGGACATGATGGTGTCGAGGTACTCGGCAGTCTTCTTGCCGGGCTTCACGCCGGGGATGAAGCCGTTGTTACGCTTCATATCCTCTGCCATCTGGGTGGGACGCACGGTGATGGCGGTGTAGAAGTAGGTGAAGGCCACGATCATGATGAAGAACACCAGGTTGTACCAGAAGCCGTTGATGTCGGTGAAAGCGTGCAGGAAGCCCGAACCCGTCTCGCGCGAGCCGAAGCCGGCCAGCGTGATGGGGATGAACATGATGGCCTGCGCGAAGATGATGGGCATGACGCCAGCGGCATTCACCTTCAGGGGGATGTACTGACGCACGCCGCCGTACTGGCGACGGCCCACCACGCTCTTGGCATACTGCACGGGCACCTTGCGCGTGCCCTGAACGAGCAGGACTGCGCCGACGGTGACGGCGAAGAGCAGGATGATCTCGATGATGAACATCACCAGACCGCCCTGGCCGCCGGTGCTGCCGGGCATGCGCGACATCACCTCGTAGAAGAACGCCTGGGGCAGGCGGGCGATGATGCCGACGAGGATGATGAAGGAGATGCCGTTGCCGATGCCTCGGTCAGTGATGCGCTCGCCCAGCCACATGATGAACATCGATCCTGCGGTGAGGATGATGGTCAGATACACCACTGTCCATCCGCTGAATCCGGCCACAGTGCCGTTGGAGGCGTGGGCCACCTGATACTGCAGGTTGATCAGATAGGCGGGAGCCTGGAGGAAGAGGATCAGGACGGTGAGGTATCGTGTGTACTGGTTGAGCTTCTGGCGGCCGCTCTCGCCCTCTCGCTGCATTTTCTGGAACGAGGGGAGCACCATGCCCAGGAGCTGGATCACGATGGAGGCCGTGATGTAGGGCATGATACCGAGGGCGAAGACGGAAGCCTGGGAGAAGGCGCCGCCGGAGAACATGTCCAGGAGCTGCATCATGCCGGTCTTGTTGGTGAAGTTGCTGAGGGCGTCAATCGCGGCGGGCGATACTCCGGGGAGCACCACGTAGCATCCGAGGCGATAGATGAACACCAGCAGCAGCGTCACCAGCAGGCGCTGACGCAGCTCGGGGATAGTCCAGATGTTTTTGAGTGTTTTGATAAAACCCATGTCTGTGATTAAAGTTTGGTTGCGGTGCCGCCTGCTGCCTCGATAGCCTTGATGGCTGCCTGGGAGAAAGCGTGCGCCTCAACGGTGAGAGGGAGAGTGAGAGCGCCCTTGGCGAGGATCTTCACCAGGTGCTTGCGCGAGCAGCGGCCGGCTTCGATGAGCTCGGCGATGCCGATCTTGGAGAGGCCGCGCTCCTGGGCCAGGGTCTGGAGCACGTCAAGGTTGATGGGACGGTACTCCACGCGAGCCAGGGGCTTGAAGCCGAACTTGGGCAGACGGCGCTGCAGGGGCATCTGGCCGCCTTCGAAGCCGATCTTGCGGGAATATCCGGAGCGCGACTTTGCGCCCTTGTGTCCGCGGGTGGATGTGCCGCCCTTGCCGCTGCCGGCGCCGCGGCCTACGCGGGTCTTGTTCTTTACAGAGCCCGGATTGGGCTGGAGGTTACTTAAATCCATTGTCGTGCTATAGTTTAAGCTTTGGTTACTTCTACGAGGTGGTGTACTTTTTTCACCATGCCCATGATGGAGGGGGTGTCTTCCTTCACCACGGAGTGGTTCATCTTTCTGAGGCCGAGCGCGTCAAGGGTCAGCTTCTGGTCCTTGGGGCAGTTGATGCGGCTCTTTATCTGTTTGATTATGATCTTTGCCATTGTAGTGAGGGGGGGATTAGCCGTTGAACACTTTGTCGAGGGTGACGCCGCGAGCGGCAGCCACCTCCATGGGAGAGCGGAGCTCGGCGAGGGCGGCGATGGTGGCCTTGACGAGGTTGTGGGGGTTGGAAGAGCCCTTGCTCTT
>CAZSHV010000169.1:0-2661 GCA_964606815.1 uncultured Bacteroides sp.
TGAGGTTTGTTAAAATTTTCTTGGGACACTAGTGCCACCTGTGGCGACCGCCGCAATGCCGAACGAATGCTCTCGATTGATATGATACTCGGCCGCAACGAACTTACGGCTCTACAAATCGCTGATTTTGTTGACGTTATCCCTCTTCGCGGTCGCCACAGGTGGCGACCCTACCTTTTCGCCCACTCCGTGGGGTCCCATTACGTCGTCGTTGTTGATTCCCAGAGCGTTATCCCCAAATAGTAGGGCCGCAAATTTGTTGCGGCCGCCGATAACGCACACGACAACGTCAACGAAATTATGTCATCGCGAAGCGCTTGGCGTAGCCAAGTTATCGCGCAAGGGCTTGCCCATGGCAAGAATTATGTCATCGCGAAGCGCTTGGCGTAGCCAAGAATTATGTCATCGCGAAGCGCTTGGCGTAGCCAAGAATTATGAATTATGGTCGTAACTCCCTGATAATCAATCAATGGACACTTTGCCGCACTTAAATATCTGAATCTCTGGTGGTTAACCTCTGTCCGTTGTCCACTGTCCACCCACCCACTACTTTTTTCTTTGTTATAACAACAATCGGCCGGCGGACACGGGGTCTGCTGGCCGATGTGGATGGTGGGGTGCGGGAGGGTGACTACTTGTCGCCGTTGTCTCCGCCTCGATGTTTTGCCTTGTGTTTGAGTTTCTCCGACGATGAGGAGTTCATGTCTTTTTCTTCCTTGAGGTCAATCTCTTTGCGGTCGCGATCGATGACGCGGTACTGGAGCATTGCCAGGCTTTCGTCGGCCACTATTTTGAAGCCTCCGCCCAGGGCTCGGCGCCAACGGTCGTAGGTGCGGAACAGGGGCATTCCCTTCTTCAGATAAGCGTCGACGTAGGGGTGGACGTACATGATGAAGTCGCGGAGCTTGAGGGTGCCGGTGACGTATTCGAGCTTCTCGTAGAGCGTGTCGGTGAAGAGTATTGATGGCTGCACCTGGCCTTTGCCATAGCACGAGGGGCAGGTCTCGGTGGTGGCCACGTCCATGGCGGGGCGCACGCGCTGGCGGGTGATCTGCATGAGTCCGAATTTGCTCAGAGGCAGGATATTGTGGCGCGCGCGGTCGTTGGCCATCACTTCCTTCATATGCTCGTAGAGGGCCTGGCGGTGCTCGGCTTTAGCCATGTCGATAAAGTCAACGACGATGATGCCGCCCATGTCGCGCAGGCGCAGCTGGCGGGCGATTTCGTCGGCAGCTCGGAGGTTCACCTCCAGGGCGTTGCTCTCCTGGTCGGAGGCCGCTTTGGAGCGGTTGCCGGAGTTGACGTCGATGACGTGCAGGGCCTCAGTGTGCTCGATGATGATGTAGGCGCCGGACTTGAACGACACGGTCTTACCGAAGCTCGACTTGATCTGCCGGGAGACGGAGAAATGGTCGAAGATCGGGGTGTCTTTGGTGTAGAGCTTCACTATGTCCTTGCGCTCGGGGGCGATGAGGCGCACGTATTTCTCAATCTGCGCGTGCACCTGGGCGTCGTTGACGTGGATGGCCTCGAAGGATGGGCTGAAGACGTCGCGGAGCATGCCCACGATGCGGCTTTCCTCCTCGAAGACAAGGTGCGGGGCTTGGCATGTGCGGGCCTTCTGCACGGTCTCGTTCCAGCTCTGCACGAGGGTCTGGAGCTCGTTGACGAGTTCGGCTGCGCCTTTGCCTTCTGCCGAGGTGCGCACGATGACGCCGAAATTCTTGGGCTTGATGGAGGCGATGAGCTGGCGCAGGCGCACTTTCTCTTCGGCGCTGGTGATTTTCTGCGACACGAAGATGCGGTCGGAGAATGGCATTAGCACCATGTATCGGCCGGTGAAGGCGATTTCGGTGGTGAGGCGCGGGCCTTTGGTGGAGATTGGTTCCTTCACTATCTGCACGAGCAGTTGCTGGCCGGAGAGGAGCTCGGATGTGATGGTGCCGTGCTTGTCGATGTCGGGCAGGAGCTTCATTTTCGACACGGAGGGGATTTCCTTGGTGCGAGCGCCGGGGTCGTCGGGCGTGCCGAAGAGGGCTGTTATGAACTGCTTGTAGGAAGCGAAGTGAGGGCCAAGATCGAGGTAGTGGAGAAAGGCGTCCTTGTCGTAGCCCACGTTGACGAAGGCGGCGTTAAGTCCTGGCATCAGCTTTTTGGTCTTGGCCAGGTAGATGTCGCCTACAGCATACGCGATGTCGCGTTTCTCTTTTTGGAGAGACACGAGCCTCCCGTCCTCGAGGAGCGCGATGGACACCTCGGAGGGCTGGACGTCTACTATAAGTTCGCTTTTCATTGATGGGGGATGATGTGGGATAAAAGAAGAACAAACTTTACGCGAGCAGCATTGGCATGTATCTCCCCGGTAAAAGTTTGTTCTATAGATGTTTAGTCGTTCAGAGAAGCTTACTTCTTCTTATGACGATTCTTTCTGAGGCGTTTTTTACGCTTGTGAGTAGCCATCTTGTGGCCTTTTCTCTTTTTTCCGCTGGGCATAGGTGAGCGTTATTTGAGGGTTAATATATGAGTTGATTAACAGAGGGATGCAGAACAGGGGGCATCTGCCCGAGGGGGCTGGTTTACTTAACCTCCTGCATGAAGACCTTGGAGGGCTTGAATGCGGGGATTTTGTGCTCGGGGATGATGATGGTGGTGTTCTTGGAG
>CAZSHV010000170.1:0-2609 GCA_964606815.1 uncultured Bacteroides sp.
GCGACCCGCGCTGGGGACGCATGGCCGAGGGCGCCGGCGAGGACCCCTACCTCGGCGGTCAGGTGGCCGCGGCCATGGTGCGCGGTTACCAGGGCTCTGACCTGGCTTCCGACACCACCATGCTCAGCTGCATCAAGCATTTCGCCCTCTACGGCGCAGCTGAGGCCGGGCGCGACTATAACACCGTGGATATGAGCCGCAGCCGTATGTACAACGACTATCTCTACCCCTACCAGGCGGGCATCGACGCTGGAGCGGCCACGGTGATGACGTCCTTCAACCTCGTGGAGGGCGTCCCCGCCACTGCCAACAAATGGCTCATCACCGACGTGCTGCGCCGCGAGTGGGGCTTCCAAGGTATGGTGGTCACCGACTACGGCTCCATCAACGAGATGTATGCCCACGGCGTGGCCGACAAGCACCAGGCCACGGTGATGGCCATCAACGCCGGCACCGACATGGACATGTGCTCCTTCGGCTTCATCACCATCCTCAAAGCCAGCCTCGAGGCCGGCGAGGTGTCTATGCAGACCATCGACGCCGCCGTGCGCCGCGTGCTCGAGGCCAAGTACAAGCTGGGCCTGTTCTCCGACCCCTATCGCTATTGCGACATCCCACGCGAGGCCACCGACATCTACACTGCCGCGCACCGAGCCGAAGCCCGCGCCATCGCAGCGCGCACCCTCGTGCTCCTCAAGAACGACGGCGACATCCTCCCCCTCGCCAAATCGTCCCGCATTGCCCTCATCGGCCCCATGGCCGACAACGCCCCCAACCAGATCGGCAGCTGGGTAGTGGCCGCCGACGTCAGCAAGTACTCGTCTGTCCTCCAAGGCTTCCGCTCCGCCGTCGAGGCCGCGGGCGGCTCCGTGGCTTATGCCAAGGGCGCCAATTTCTATTCCGACCCCGTGGTGGAGGCCGGCGTCAGCCCCAACTATCAGACCCGCGACCCGCGCTCTGACGCGGAGCTCCTCGCCGAGGCGCGCCGCGTGGCCGCCGGCGCCGACGTCATCGTCCTGGCCCTGGGCGAGGCCGCAGAGAGCAGCGGCGAGTCCGCCTCGCGCTCCGATCTCACCCTCCCCGCCAACCAGCGCGCCCTGGCCGAGGCCATGCTCGCCACTGGCAAGCCCGTGGTGCTCCTCAATTTTTCCGGCCGCGCCACTGTCATGACGTGGGAGGCCGAGCACGTGCCGGCCATACTCAACGTCTGGTTCGCGGGCTCGGAGGCCGGTGATGCCATCGCCGATGTGGTCTTCGGCGATGTGGTCCCCTCGGGCCGACTGTCAGTGACGATGCCCCGCAGCGTCGGCCAACTGCCGCTGTACTACAGACATATGAGCACCGGTCGCCCAGTGGAGTTTGAGAACAGCTCTTTCCTACGCTTCCAGTCAAACTATATCGACATCACCAACGCTCCGCTCTACCCCTTCGGCTACGGCTTGAGCTACACCACTTTTGAATACTCCGACTTCACCCTCGACGCCGACACCATGACCGCCGACGGCACCATCCGCGCCACCGTCAAGGTCACCAACACCGGCCGCCGCGAAGGCACGGAGACCGTGCAGTTCTACATCCACGACGTGCTTGCCACCACAGCGCGCCCCGTGGCCGAGCTGCGCCACTTCGAGCAGGTCACCCTCCAGCCCGGCCAGAGCGCACAGGTGACGTTCCCCATCACCGTCGACGACCTCAAATACTACAACGCCGCCCTGGAGTACGTCGCCGAGCCCGGCCAGTTCGAAGTGATGGTCGGCCCCAACAGCGCCACCCTCACCCGCCTCCCCTTCACCCTTCAATAACGCCCCCTTCCCGCCGAAAAAAAGTTGTAATATGTTGTTTATTAAACAAGTAGGGCCGCAAGTTCGTTGCGGCCGCCGATCACGCCAGCGACGAGAATCGTAGGGCCGAACGGTCTGTTCGGCCGCCGATAATCATAAAACGTTGACTCCCAGGATGTAGGGGCGCTCATTTTGAGCGTCCGTGTAAGCGTCCGCGATAACGACAAAGACGAGAATCAACGAAGCCCCGGAGGGGCGGGAGTAAGTCAGCCGTGGGTTTGTAACCCACGGAACGCCAGGTATTTATAATAAATTCCCCCTCCCCGAAAATCGGGGAGGGGGTTAGGGGGAGGGGAGATACCATGAACTCGTACAACCATAATGTTATCACGGACGCTCGAGCCGAGCGTCCATACATCCAGCTGGTATTCAACGCATTGCCTGCGGCCGAAACGAACTTTCGGCCCTACTATTCGCTTCGCATCGCAGCCGTAATCTCGGACGCTCGAGCCGAACGGCTCTATATCCCTTTGCAAATCAATCTATTACTCTATAATCCCTTTTCAAATAAAGACATAAAAAAGAATGAGTAACGTAATCCGAAGATTAACAATTACTCATTCTCCTCTCTCCTCTGGCGGTGCGTACGGGACTCGAACCCGTGACCTCCTGCGTGACAGGCAGGCATTCTAACCGGCTGAACTAACGCACCTGGTTACCCGTTTGGGGGAGTTTCTTTTGCTTTTGCGGTGCAAAGTTACGGCCTCTTTTTGAATTCTCCAAATTTTTCAGCAAAAATTTTTCAGAAATTTTTTCAACGACTAAAAA
>CAZSHV010000171.1:0-2592 GCA_964606815.1 uncultured Bacteroides sp.
TCTGGAGCATCCAGAGCTTGCCGTCCTGGATGGTGAACTCCATGTCCTGCATGTCGCGGTAGTAGTCCTCAAGACGGTTGGCGATAGCGATGAGCTCCTCTGCGCAGAGAGGCATAGACTCCTGCAGTGAGGGATATTTGGAGGCGCGCTCTTCCTCGCTGATGCCCTGGAGGGCAGCCCAGCGGCGGGAACCCTCGATGGTGATCTGCTGGGGAGTGCGGATGCCGGCCACCACATCCTCGCCCTGGGCGTTGATGAGGTACTCGCCGTTGAAGAAGTCCTCGCCGGTTGCGGCGTCGCGGCTGAAGGCCACGCCGGTTGCAGAGTTGTTGCCCATGTTGCCGTAGACCATAGCCTGCACGTTGACGGCGGTGCCCCATTCCTCGGGAATCTGGTTCATGCGGCGGTAAATGATGGCGCGCTCGTTCATCCAGCTGTCGAAGACGGCGCAGATGCCGCCCCAAAGCTGCTCCCAAGCGTCGTTGGGGAAGTCCTTGCCGGTCACTTCCTTGACGGCGCCTTTGAAGAGGGTGACGAGCTTCTTGAGGTCGTCGACGTCGAGGTCGGTGTCGTTGGCCACGCCCTTTTCCTCTTTCACTTTGTCCATAATCTCCTCGAAGGGGTCAATGTCGGTCTTCGACTTGGGCTTCATGCCGAGCACCACGTCGCCGTACATCTGCACGAAGCGGCGGTAGCTGTCCCAAGCGAAGCGGGGGTTGCCGCTCTTCTCGGCGAGGCTCTCGACGGTGGCGTCGTTCATGCCGAGGTTGAGCACGGTGTCCATCATGCCGGGCATGGAAGCGCGGGCGCCGGAGCGCACAGACACGAGCAGGGGGTTGGAGGGGTCGTTGAATTTTTTGCCGGTAAGGGTCTCGACGTGTGCGATAGCATCTTCAACGTCTTTCTTGATGCGTTTCACAACTTCGTCCTTGCCGTACTGGGTGTACTCGGTGCAGACTTCAGTGGTGATGGTAAAGCCGGGAGGCACGGGCATGCCCAGGAGGTTCATTTCGGCGAGGTTGGCGCCTTTGCCTCCGAGGAGGTTGCGCATGTCGGCATTGCCTTCAGCTTTGCCGTCGCCAAACAAATAGACTCTTTTCATTGATAGGAGTTTATGTTATTAAAAATGGTATAATATTCTTGGTTAAAAATCGGGGGCAAGCGGCGTATTAGCGCTTTGCAGCTGCTGTCGCTGGCGATTAGTCTGCAAATTTAATCATTTTATATCAAAATAGTGCAAGCGCATGCAATTTTTTTGCCGAATGCATCTGTATTAGCAGCCGTATCAGCAACTGTGGGTGCGTCCGGGGTAGGCATCCAGGGCGTGGCGCAGGGTGGCTATGGCGTCGCGCAGGCTTTCTTTGTTGAGCACGTAGGCGATGCGCACCTCATCTTTACCCATGCCAGAGGTGGTGTAGAAGCCCGAGGCGGGGGCCATAAACACCGTCTTGCCCTCCCACGAGAATTCCTCCAGACACCATGCGCAGAAGCGGTCAGCGTCATCCACCGGCAGGCGCGCCACGGTGTAGAACGCTCCCATGGGCACCGGGGAATAGACGCCGGGGATTTTGTTGAGCTCGTCGATGAGGAATTTGCGGCGGTCTACGTATTCGTTATATGTCAGGAGCATGTAGTCCTTAGGCGTGTCGATCGACACCTCCGCCACAAGCTGGCCAAGCAGGGGAGGGCTGAGGCGAGCTTGGCAGAACTTCATCACGTTTTTCTTAAGCTGCTCGTGCTTGGTGATCAGTGCTCCGATGCGTATGCCGCATTCGTTGTAGCGCTTTGAAACTGAGTCGATAAGCACCACCTGCTTCTCTATTCCCGGGAGGTGGAAAGCCGAGATGTAAGGCGCTCCGGTGTAGCAGAATTCGCGGTAGACCTCGTCGGAGAAGAGGAAAAGGTCGTGGCGCAACACCAGGTCGCGCAGCTGCAGCATCTCTTTCATTGAGTAGAGATAGCCCGTGGGATTGTTGGGGTTGCAGATTAGGATTCCTTTGGTGCGCGGGGTGATAAGCTCTTCGAATTTGGAAATAGGGGGCAGCGCAAAGCCGTCATCGATGCTTGAGGGTATGGTAACGATTTTCGCGCCGGCCGAGATTGCGAAGGCCATATAGTTGGCGTAAGCCGGCTCGGGCACAATGATCTCGTCGCCAGGGTCGAGGCAAGCCATGAATGCGAAAAGCACGGCCTCCGAGCCGCCGGTGGTGACGATGATGTCGTCAACGTCCACGTCGATGTCGTAGGTCTTGTAGTACTCCTTTAGCTTGCGTCTGAGCGATAGGAGGCCCTCCGATGGGCTGTACTCGAGCACGTCGCGTCGCAGCTCGCGCAGTGCCTCCAGGGCTTGAGGCGGGGTGGGGATGTCGGGCTGGCCGATATTGAGGCGATACACTTTAATGCCGCGCTCCATGGCCTTGACGGCCAGAGGCACCAAGCGGCGTATAGGGGAGGCGGGCATAAGCTCGCCGCGTTCTGAAACTTTGGGCATGAGTTATAATTTGCCGCAAAGATAATAATAATTTCTGTAAAAGCTCTTAAGAGCCTGTCCCATAAAATATGTTAACGCTGAGGCGGTCAGCCATTGAGCAG
>CAZSHV010000172.1:0-2532 GCA_964606815.1 uncultured Bacteroides sp.
ACCATCAGGGTGGTGCGGATATGAATGCCCGGCACGGCGGCGCGGATGCGGGTCAGGAGTTCGCGGGTCTCGGCGCCTGTGATGTGGCGGCGCATGTTGGCGAGCACTGGGTCGGAGATGTGCTGCAGGGCTATGTCGAGGTAGCGGCACACGTTGGGGTGGCGCGCCATGGCTTGGAGCATGTCGCCGGGGAAGTCGGTGGGATAGGCGTAGTGGAGCCTTATCCAGCGCACGCCCGGCACGGCGGCGATGGCGTCGATAAGGTCGGCTATGCGTTGGCGGCCGTAGAGATCAGTGCCGTAGGCTGTTAGCTCCTGGGCAATGACGTTGAACTCCTTCACGCCTTTGGCCACGAGCTCGCGCACCTCGTCAACTATTTCCTCGATGGGGCGCGACACGAAGCGGCCCGTGCTCAGAGGTATGGCGCAGTAGGCGCAGAATCGATCGCAGCCCTCGGCCACTTTGAGGTAGGCGTAGTGAGGGGGCGTGGTGAGAGTGCGGTGCCAGTCGGCCTGGGGCTGGTCTTTTTTGAGCATGGCTGTGAGGCCAACCCAGTCGTGCTTGCCCAGCCAGCCGTCCACCTCTGGAATCTCGCGGCTGAGGTCGTCGCGGAAGCGCTCGCTCAGGCAGCCCATCACGTAGACAGCCTTGACGCGGCCCTCGTCGCGGGCTTGGCAGCACTGCAGGATCATGTCAATAGACTCCTCCTGGGCGTCGGCGATGAAGCCGCAGGTGTTGATCACAACCACGCCGCCGTGCAGACGGTCGGGGTTGTGCCAGGCTTTGAAGCCCGCCTGGGAGAAGGAGTGAAGCAGGCGCTCGGAGTCTACGAGATTCTTCGAGCAGCCCATGGTGATGATGTCGACGTGCTGCACCGGTCAGTCTTTCTTAAAGAGAGAGTCAACGAATTCCTTTTTGTTGAAGACCTGGAGGTCGTCGACGCCCTCGCCGAGGCCGATGTAGCGCACGGGAATCTGCATCTGGTCGCTAATGCCGAGCACCACGCCGCCTTTGGCCGTGCCGTCGAGCTTGGTGATAGCCAGCTGGGTGACCTGCGTGGCTTCGGAGAAGTTCTGAGCTTGTACGAAGGCGTTCTGGCCCGTGGAGCCGTCGAGCACGAGGAGCACGTCGTGGGGGCCGTCGGGCACCACGCGCGATATGGAGCGTTTGATTTTCGAAAGCTCGTCCATGAGGCCCTTCTTGTTGTGCAGACGTCCGGCGGTGTCGATAAGCACCACATCGCAGCCGTTGGCCACGGCCGATGCGCAGGTGTCGTAAGCCACGGCGGCCGCGTCAGAGCCCAGCTTTTGCGACACCACGGGGACGTCGGCCCTGCGCGCCCACTCCTGCAGCTGCTCGATGGCGGCAGCGCGGAATGTGTCGGCTGCGCCGAGCATCACCTTGTAGCCCGCCTTCTTCAGGCGCGAGGCCAGCTTGCCGATGGTGGTGGTCTTGCCCACGCCGTTGACGCCCACCACCATCACCACGTAGGGGCGCTTGCCCTCCGGGATAGAGATGCTGCCGTCGGTGGGAGCGGTGTCGTCGCCGGCGAGCAGCGACATGATCTCCTCGCTGAGCATGGTGTTCAGCTCGTCGCTGCTGACGTACTTCTCGCGCTTGGCGCGCTCGCGCACGCGGTCGATTATCTTAAGGGTTGTCTCCACGCCGACGTCGGAAGAGATGAAGATCTCCTCCAACTCGTCGAGGAAGTCGTCGTCGATCTCAGTGCGGCCGAAGAAGGCGCGCTTGAGCTTACCGAAGAAGCCTTCCTTAGTGCGGCCGAGGCCGCGGTCAAGTGTTTCCTTGTCCTTCTTGGAGAACAAACTGCTGAAAAATCCCATATATGAAGAGTGTCAAATTTACCTATTAAAAATCATGATAAAAGCGGCGGCGGGGACACGCCCGCGGGCACGCGCGCTCTTAAAGCGCGAAGTTACGCAAAATATGTTAGAAACTATAGAAATAAGGCGTTAAAAATTCTTCTAAATCAAGAAGAAAGCGTTTCGCGGACGCCCCTCCGGCATAGCCACCCATTCCCGCGGCTGCTACCACCCTATGGCAGGGGATGAAGATTGAGATCGGGTTGGCTGCCACCGCGCTTGCCACAGCTCGACAGGCCCGCGGCATGCCCATAGCATCGGCGAGTGCAGAATAGGACATCGTTGCCCCGTAGGGAATCTGTACAAGTGCCTGCCACACACACTGTTGGAAGGGCGTGCCAACGGCGAGAAGGGGCAGCGAGAACGCCTGCCTTCGGCCATTGAAATACTCCGTGAGCTGCGAAGTGGCGTCGTCGAGCAGTGGCGATGCGCCAGGTTTTATTTCTGCCCGAAGCGATAAGGATAAACGCCTGAGGTTCAGCGCATGGCGATGGCTATTGCCCCAGTCGCACATGCACAGCCTCCCCTCCGCGTCAGCCAGAATTAGTCCCCCGACCGGAGAAAGGAAAGTGGAAGCGAGAATCTCACGCATTATGAAGGAGGACGTCTTTTGAAAAGAACACCGAACTTTATACCGAACTTTATACCGAAC
>CAZSHV010000173.1:0-2390 GCA_964606815.1 uncultured Bacteroides sp.
ACTCTGCTCAATGGCTGACCGCCTCAACGTTAACATATTTTATGGGACAGGCTCTAAGTTGGTGCCGACCCTCTGCTTGTAAGGCAGAGGGTCGGTGGCGGGTCAGTTATTAGCTCTCGGCGTGATATTCCACCAGGCCTGGCATGGAGTCGAGAATGATGCGGTGCACCTTCAGCCCGTAGTCCGCTGCGGCCTGCTCCAGGATCGGGCGGTAGGTGATGCCCGTCTTTCCCACGAAGCCAATGGGGAGACGTTTATAGTCGTAGGCCGCCAGGTTGCGGGTGAAGAAGGCCATAAAGCCGTCGTACACGAGCTTGCGGCAGTAGGGGTGGTCGATGTTCTCGGCCAGGAAGAAGGAGTACGACGCCAGTGTGCGGTTGGCCTGCGGGTGGGAGTACACCAGGTCCATGATCTCGTCCACGTTAGTGTTGAAATAGTCGAAGAATTGTGCGATCAGCGGCTTCGGAGCCAGCTCCTTGAGCACGTCTGAGGTCAGCATCTTGCCCAGGTAGGCGTTCGAGCCCTCGTCGCCCAGGATGTAGCCGCCCGCGCGGGCATGCTGCGAGATGTTCTCGCCGTCGTAGATGCACGAGTTCGCGCCCGTGGAGAGGATGCACGCCAGGCCCTTGTTGCGCACCCACAGGCCGCGGGCCGCGCCCAGCAGGTCGCTCTCCACCGTGGCCGGAGTCTTGAACTGGGCCACCAGAGACGACTGCACGATCTTGTTCTTCTCCTTATTCGAGCATCCCGCGCCGTAGAAATATATATGCTTCCAGCGGCGGCGGAAGAACAGCTCCGGCAGCTCCAGACGTATGATGTGCGAAATCTCGCGGCGGGAGAGGAAGAACGGGTTGATGCCCGAAGTCTCGGCGCTTTCCACCAGGTTCGGGCCGTCCACGATGGCCCATTGAGTGCGCGATGTGCTGCTGTCGGCAATGATATTCATGAGGCGAGGGTTGAGAAATGTGGAAAATGAGAAGTGAGGAAAAGATTTTAGTTAAGCGCGAAGATAACGAAAAAACGCGTCATCCGCAAATTTTCCCTATACAACACAATCCGCAAAGTCTTCCGCTGCTCCCCCTATTGTCGGGCCGAAACTGTGCGCTCGGCCGACATAAATCATAATACGTTGATTATAAAGCAGTATGGTCGCCACCTGTGGCCACCGCCAGGAGGGATAACTTCCACAAAACCAGCAAATTGTAGGGCCGCAAATTTGTTGCGGCCGCTGATGACGCCATCGAATCCCCCGACGATTCCCCACGATTGTAGGGCCGAAAGTTCGTTTCGGCCGCGAAAACGTCAAAGATAAAACCCACGGGTTAGAGGGTTGGGATTACCATGAAAGTTTCCACCAATAACGTCATCACGGACGCACAGACCGTGCGTTCCTACATCCAAAGCGTTGGTAACTACGGTGTTAGCGTGCTGCGCCAAAGAACTGTACTCCGTGCGGAGGCGTTGCCTCCGAGTGGTTTGCTCTTTACGGACGCAACGAATCTGCGGGGCTGTAATTTGGACACCATTGCGCCTTGTCAGTCGGCGTCTTGGATGTGTGTCTTTGGCACTTCGCAGAAATTGATTAACTTTGCGGCATGAAAAAAAGCCAAGAAGATAAAAATTTGTAACTGGACGCTCCTTATCACCTTGCCTCTTATTTTAGCCTCAAGTATCCAGTTGGAAGCGAGCGGAAGCGGGATGCCGTTTGCTGTATGGCTTCATATTTTATTGGGTGTAATATTCCTCTCGGCATGTGCTTGGCATATATTTTTGCACTTTGGTGTAAATAATTGGTTTGTGAGGTTTAGTAAGAGCAAGAAGGTCCCATTAAGGGTGCTTTGGTGGCTGTATCTGATTACTTTAGTCAGTGGTGTCATCGCCTGCGTTCATTGGCTCGTCACGTTTGCGCATTCGCCCATAGGAGGTGTGCATGGCAAAATCGGTTTCTTGATGCTTGCTTTTGCCATTGGGCATGTTGTTAAACGCTGGAAGTTCTACTCAAAGCGTTAACAACACAATAGATACATTTTTCGGATAATATCCCCAAATAAAAATGCTGACGCACAGACCGTGCGTCCCTACATCCAACACGTTTACAACCAGTGCGTTAGCGTGCTGTGCCATGGGGCAGCACTACGTGCGGAGGCATTCGCCCGAAAGCCAACCCTGCAAAAAATGCGCCCGGGCCTCGCGGGGAGGCGCCGGGCGCAAAGGGTTCAGTATAAGAGATTCAGGATATTAGTCGATGGTCTCGTCTGCGGGATATCCACCCATCTCGCGGATGGCGTTCTTGAGCATGACGTACTGCTGGAAGAGGTGGTTGACAGGAACCTCGCCCTTGGTGTAGTCGTGCATGGGGCTCTTGAGGAAGAAGCTCAGGAAGCGCTGTG
>CAZSHV010000174.1:0-2355 GCA_964606815.1 uncultured Bacteroides sp.
TTGGCGTTTTTGCGGGGGAGTCTGCGGACGCTCAAAATGAGCGTCCCTACATCCATGAGGTTGACGTTGAGGGTGTTAACGGGCTGCACCGTGGTACAGCCCTACGTGAGGGCGTTATCCAAAGAGGGCGTTGTCGTCGGCCGAACAGCCCGCTTCGGCCTACTACTCCCTCTCCGCATTCGTTATCGCGGACGCTCAAAATGAGCGTCCCTACATCCAGATAGCGGCCATGCAAAAATAAACGCAGGCGCCGGGGTGAAGGGCGCCTGCGGGGTATGGGCATATGTGGGCCTAAATGGGCCGGTGGGGGATTATTCGGCTTTTTTGGCGGGTTTCTTCGCGGCCTTCTTGGCGGGCTTTTTCTCGGCTTTCTTTTCCGGGGCGGGCTCGGTGGTGGGCTTGACCTCAGCGTGCACCTGCTCGGCGTTCTTGCGCAGGGTGCCTACCTCTTTGTTGAGGGTCTCGATCTCGCGGGCCTGGTTGCGGATAGTGGTGAGCAGTGAGTTGAGCTCCTCGTTTTCGATGGTGAGGGGGTACTGCTCCTCGACGCGGACGATGAAGTCGGAGAGGACGTTCATGTAGTTGGTGAAGGCTTGGAAGGGGGTCTCGTAGGGCGAGAACATGGAGTGTGCGGCCCCGTCGGCGAAGTGCTTGGTGCTCATGTAGTAGAAATGGTCGGCGCCCTGGAGGTACCACCAGTCTTGCTTGAGGCGGCGGTCGTCGCACAGGCGCACGCGCTCGGCCACGCTGTAGAGCTTGTCGAAGGCTTCATTCTGGAGCTTATTGCCGAGCCAAGCGGAGGTGTCGCGGGCTTCGTCGGCGGCAGAGATGGGGTGCACCACGGCCAGCTCGCCCACGGGCTTGATCTTGGAGATGGCCTCTGAGGGGTTCCAGAACTCTATGCCGCGCTCCTGGGCGAAGCGGGGCAGAGCCTCGAGGAACTGGAATATGCCGGTCTGAGCGGGCTGCATGTCGCCGAAGGTCTCCATATTGAGCCAGATGTTCATGATCTGCTCTTCGGCGGGGGTGGCGGCGATCCAGTCCATATACTTGTCGGCGGTGAGGGGGAATTCCGACCAAGATGTGTCGGAGAAGCGCGATGCTATGTCTTCAGAGAGCTTAGCGTTGCGCAGCAGCAGCTTGAGCTTGGGGGCGGAAGCGGCGCTGTAGACATAGTTGGGCGACTTCCAGCCCAGGATGTGCTTTGCGCCCTCGGTCATTACTCCCTTATAGCCCAGGGCGAGGATCTGCGGGGCCATTTCGTCGCAATAGATGAGCTCGGTGTTGCGGAGCACTTTGGGCTTTACGCCGAAGAGCTGCTGGATCTTCTGCGCGTGGACGGTGACCTGCTGGGCGAACTCCTCGGGGTCGACGAGCGAAGCCAGAGAGTTAGCGTAGGGCATAGCTGTGAATTCCACTTTGCCTGTGTCGGCCAGGCGGCGCAGGGCGCGGATGAATTCCGGCACGTACTGCTCGAGCTGCTCGATGGCCACGCCGGTGATGGAAATGGAGAAACGGAATGCGCCCTTGGTGTCCTCCACCATGCGCAGCAGGGTCTCGGCGGCGGGCATGTAGCTGCGCTCGGCAATGCGCGTGATGATGTCGTCGTTGAGGAAATCGTCGTAATAATAGTGGTCGTTGCCGATGTCGAAGAAGGTATATTTCTTGAGCCTGAGGGGCTGGTTTATCTCGAGGTTGAAACAGATGGCTTTCATCGCGGTGGGGGTATTATTTGTTGAGCACTTTGTTGTAGATGTCTATGACTTTCTTGCCGGCCTTGTCCCAAGTGATCTGCGCCACTTCGGCGAGGCCGTCCTCGCGTAGGGTCTGGTACATGGCGGGGTAGGAGATGATGGAGTGTATGGCGTCGGCCATGGCGTCGATGTCCCAGTAGTCGGTCTTGATGACATTGTTGAGGATTTCGGCGCAGCCGCTCTGCTTGGATATGATCGAGGGCACGCCCATCTGCATGGCCTCCAGGGGCGAGATGCCGAAGGGCTCCGATACGGAGGGCATTACGTAGACGTCGCTGGCCTTGAGCATTTCGTAGACCTGCTTGCCCTTCTGGAAGCCCGGGAAGTGGAAACGGTCGGCGATGCCACGCTCTGCGGCGAGGGTGATCATCTTGTCCATCATATCGCCCGAGCCGGCCATGACGAAGCGCACGTTGCGGTTGTTTTTCAGCACCTTGGCGGCAGCCTCGACGAAGTATTCGGGGCCCTTTTGCATGGTGATACGGCCCAGGAAGGTGACGACCTTGTCTTTGGGCTTCTTGACCTCCACGTTGAGCAGCTCCGGGGAGAGGGGCACCACGGCGTTGTGGACCGTAGTGACCTTGGCGGGGTCGATGCCGTA
>CAZSHV010000175.1:0-2351 GCA_964606815.1 uncultured Bacteroides sp.
CTGCTCAATGGCTGACCGCCTCAGCGTTAACAGATTTTATGGGACAGGCTCTTAGCCATTTCTCGAACCTCGGGGCGAACATCTCGATGTCGCGCTGGGGCAGGCCCAGCCTTGCGGCCACGCTGCGCCATGGCCGCATAGCCGTTTTCACCTCCGCGATGATGTCGGCCGCTCGGTCAGCTTTGAGCATGTACTCACCAGCGGCATCGCGAAGCGTGTCGAGATTTGCGTCGTTAGTGTCTTTATTGATGAGCAGGCTCTGCGATTGCGACAGCGTGGGATTCAGGTCGTAGGCCGGAGCCAGCTCCCACCCCTTGCGGGAAAGGAGGAAGCCGTGATTGCGGAAGTGGTCGTCGGAGTTGCCCACGATTATATTAAAAGCCACGCGGCGGTAGAGCTGCTCCAGGTCTTGCTCTGCATTGTGGCTTCGACTTAGGATAAAGTCCACAATATCAAGATATCCGTGGCCAGTGGCGGCGTTGTCGCCGTCGGTCAGGCCCATTAATGTGAGGGCCGATGCAAAGTGAATCCTTCTTCCGTCAGTCGTACGGTCGAAGCGCTTTGATAGCAGGATGTGGAATTTCCCTGCTGCCAGCGCGGTGGTGTCGGCGGCGTTGATGCCCGCTTTCTTTGCCATCACGTGGCAGAAATGCTCCCAAAGGCCCACGTCGTAATCATCGTTGCGCGATGAGAACTTGGCCACGGCCAAAGCCCCGTCAGAGTCTAACACGGAGGCTTTGGGCCGCGCTCCGCCCAGCGATGTGCCAGGGCGAAGGAGTTGCGCAAGCCATTTTTGGTCGGGAAGCACTTGTCTTTCCTCACTACTCTCTATTTCCTGGGCGGCACGCATGAGCTCGCGAATGTTGGCGAGCGGGGGCACGCGCAGGCGCGGGTCGCAGTTGATGAACTTACCTCCCTGGGAGTCGGAAAATCTAAATCCGCCCATCCGCGAGGCGTCGTCAATGCCCATTAGGTAGTCAAACGATGATAGCCGACGAGCGGGGCGTTTTTCTTCGCGGGCTGCAATTTGCTCGCGGCGATTGAGCAACGTGCGCCCCCAGCGGTCAGGAAGACAGTCGGAGAAGCATGCGAAGATGTCCCTGTCTACCGGCGCATATTGCATGCCGGGGAAGCTGAGCATGTCGTCGCTCAGGAAGACATCGTCATGTTTAGCCAGCCAATCCTTGCTAAAGGCGAAGCCGTAGGTGTCGTTTCCGCGCACGGCATCATACGTCAGTTCGCCAACGAGCGTGGGCGAGTCGAGCCAGTTGAAATCTGCGTATACGTAAAGCTTCTTCATGACTAAATATCTTTTGAGGCGCGGCGGGGGGTGAGAACGCCCAAGTCTTGGAGGGTGCGCCCGAGCTTGTCGTCGCGGGCTATGAGCAGCAGGTCGTCGTCGAGCTGCAGGGCATACAGCACGCGGGCATATATGCCAATCGACACCGTGGGCGAGCCCTTCTCGATTCGCATCACCGTCAGGGGCGAGCACGTGGCCCGCTGGGCTACCTGCGCGATGGACAGGTCGCGCCGCAGGCGCGCCAGCTTGATCTGCTCGCCCACGGTGGCCATCTTTTGCTCTAATTTGCGGGGCATCTTCGTGCCCATGGTGCTCTTTGTCATGGCTAATGTATCATATAATGATGCAAAGGTAGCAAAAATATTTATTATATGATACATTTGACTGCAAAATTGTCGTACTTTATTCGTTGAGTGTGCGACCCGTCTTCATGCATTCATAAGTAATGCCTTAACGATTTTTTATAAAAAAAGAGATACGCCGCATTGATAAAATTCTTAACTTCGCGGCAAGGTGCAATGCGCCCGTACATATAAATTGTCTCCATACATACAACCACTTATAATTGAATCAATTATGAAGATTGAAAAAATCATTGGCCGCGAGGTACTTGACTCGCGTGGCAACCCCACCGTCGAGGTGGACGTAATCCTGGAATCCGGCGCTAAGGGTCGCGCTTCCGTGCCCTCCGGCGCTTCCACCGGCGCTAACGAGGCTCTGGAGCTGCGCGACGGCGACAAGGCTCGCTACATGGGCAAAGGCGTGCTCAAGGCTGTGGCTAACGTCAACGACGTCATCGCCCCCGCCCTCATCGGCATGAGCGCTCTGGACCAGATCGCCATCGACGAGAAGATGCTGGCTCTGGACGGCACCGCCACCAAGAGCAACCTCGGCGCCAACGCCATCCTCGGCGTCTCCCTCGCAGTTGCTAAGGCCGCTGCCGACTATCTCGACCTCCCCCTCTACAAATACATCGGCGGCTGCAACACCTACTGCCTGCCCGTGCCCATGATGAACATCATCAACGGCGGCGCTCACTCCGACGCTCCCA
>CAZSHV010000176.1:0-2196 GCA_964606815.1 uncultured Bacteroides sp.
ACCCTCGGCATCACCGAGCAGATCATCTTCCCCGAAATCAACATCGACAACATCAGCAAGCTCATGGGCATGAACATCACATTCGTGACCTCTGCCAACACCGACGCCGAGGGCTACGCCCTGCTGCGCCACTTCGGCTTGCCCTTCAAAAACGCCAAAAAATAACATCCCTCCCACATGGCAAAAGAATCAATGAAGGCCCGCGAGGTTAAGCGCGCCAAGCTCGTGGAGAAATACGCAAAGCGCAAAGCCGCCCTCAAGGAGGCCGCACGCCAGGCCATCGCCGCCGGCGAGGACGCTTACGAAATCTTCCAGCAGCTCCAGAAATTCCCCAAGAACTCCTCCTACGTGCGCCTGCACAACCGCTGCTCCATCACCGGCCGCCCCAAGGGCTACATGCGCCAGTTCGGTCTGAGCCGTATCCAGTTCCGCGAAATGGCTTCCGCCGGCCTCATCCCCGGAGTTAAGAAAGCAAGCTGGTAAAAACCAGGACTGCCCTCTAATACAGCAATTTTAAATATTGTCGGGCATCCGGCCCGATCAATTTAACGAATCAACAAAAATGACAGACCCAATAGCAGACTATCTGACGAGACTGAGAAACGCCATCAAGGCCAACCACCGCGTGGTTGAAATCCCGGCCTCGAACCTCAAGAAAGAGATCACCAAGATCCTCTTTGAGCAAGGATACATCCTCAACTACAAATTCATCGATGGCGAGAATCCCCAGGGCACCATCAAAATCGCCCTGAAATACAACCCCCAGGATCACGTCAACGCCATCAAAGGCCTCAAGCGAGTATCCCGCCCCGGCCTGCGCCAGTACACCGGCTATAAAGACATGCCCCGCGTCCTCAACGGCTTGGGCATCGCCATCCTCTCTACCAGCCAAGGCGTGATGACAAACAAAAAAGCTGCCGACCTGAAGATCGGCGGCGAAGTGCTCTGCTACGTTTACTAATCCTTTATAAAGCACATCCACTATGTCAAGAATAGGTAAAGCACCCATCGCCATCCCCGCTGGCGTGACCGTGAACGTAGACGCAGACAACAGCACCGTCACCGTGAAGGGCCCCAAAGGCACCCTCACCCAGAAATACAACCCCGACCTCACCGTAACCGTGGAGGACGGCCACATTCACGTGACCCGTCCCAGCGACGACATCGAGCACCGCGCTCAGCACGGCCTGGTGCGCGCGCTGATCCACAACATGGTCGTAGGTGTGTCGGAGGGATATAAGAAAGAACTCGAACTCGTGGGCGTCGGCTACCGCGCCGCAGCCTCCGGCCAGGTGCTGGAGCTCTCCCTGGGCTACTCCCACGCCATCTATATCCAGCTTCCCCCCGAAGTGAAGGTGGAGGCTAAGAGCGAGCGCAACAAGAACCCCCTGATCATCCTCGAGAGCGACGACAAGCAGCTCCTGGGCCAGGTGTGCGCCAAAATCCGCTCCCTGCGCAAGCCCGAGCCCTACAAGGGCAAAGGCATCAAGTTTGTGGGCGAAGTGATCCGCCGCAAGTCCGGCAAGTCCGCAAGTGCCAAATAATTAATCTGTAAAGTTATGTTCTCTAAGAAAGCAAGAAGACTCAAGATAAAGGCCCGCATCCGCGGCCGCATCTCCGGCACAGCAGCTCGTCCCCGCCTCACTGTGTTCCGCAGCAACAAAGAAATCTACGCCCAGCTCGTCGACGACGTCAAGGCCGTCACCCTCGTCAGCGCTTCCTCGCGCGGCATCAAAGAGGGCACCAAGGTCGAGATCGCCGCTGTCGTGGGCCGCGACATCGCCAAGAAGGCCATCGAGGCCGGCATCAACGAAGTCGTTTTCGACCGCAACGGATACCTCTTCCACGGTCGCGTTAAATCACTCGCCGACGCTGCCCGCGAAGGCGGACTTAAATTCTAAACTGCTATGGTAAGAAAAAATAACAGAGTCAAGACCACAAGCGACATCGAGCTGCAGGACCGCCTGGTGGCCATCAACCGCGTCACCAAAGTAACCAAGGGCGGCCGCGCATTCACCTTCGCCGCAATCGTGGTCGTAGGCGACGGCAACGGCGTCATCGGCTACGGTCTGGGCAAAGCCAACGAAGTGCAGGCCGCTATCGCCAAGGGCGTGGAGGCTGCTAAGAAGAACCTCATCCGCGTGCCCGTGCACAAAGGCACCATCCCCCACGAGCAGGAAGCCAAGTTCGGCGGCT
>CAZSHV010000177.1:0-2151 GCA_964606815.1 uncultured Bacteroides sp.
CTTCGACGAGAGCTTCGGCACCATCGCCGGCTACGGCCCCCACGGCGCCATCGTGCACTATGAGGCCGACGAGCACTCCAGCTCCACGCTGCGCCCCGAGGGACTGCTGCTCATCGACTCCGGAGCGCAGTATCTCGACGGCACCACCGACATCACTCGCACCATAGCCCTCGGCGAGCCCACGGCGCAGGAGAAGACGGACTTCACCCTGGTGATGAAAGGCCACATCGCTCTGGCCACCGCCATTTTCCCCGCCGGCACATGCGGCACGCAGCTCGACGCGCTGGCCCGCCAATTCCTGTGGAAGCACGGCTTGAGCTACCTGCACGGCACGGGCCACGGCGTGGGCCACTTCCTGAACGTGCACGAAGGCCCGCAGAGCATACGCCTCAACTATGTGCCCGCTCCCCTCACCCCCGGCATGATCACCAGCAACGAGCCCGGCCTCTACCGCGAGGGCGTGCACGGCATCCGCTGCGAGTGCTTGGTGCTGTGCCGCGAGGAGATGACCACGGAGTTCGGCCAGTTCCTGGGCTTTGAGACTCTGACGATGTTCCCCTTCGACCTGCGACTCTTCGACACCGAGATCATGACCGACGACGAGATCCGCTGGGTGAACGAATACCATGCGCAGGTGCGCAAGCGCCTCATGCCCCTGCTCGCCACCGAGGAGCAGAAAGCTTGGCTTGAGGCTAAAACTGCGACCCTTACGCGCTAATACATTATAATATACCTATGGCACTGATATTACCCCTCCGCGGCCATGAGCCCCAGATAGGCGAAGGCACGTTCCTGGCAGAAAACGCCACCGTCGTGGGCGACGTGGTGGTGGGCCGCGACTGCAGCATATGGTTCAACGCCGTGCTCCGCGGCGATGTCAACAGCATCCGCATTGGCAACCGCGTCAACATCCAAGACGGCAGCGTGCTCCACACCCTGTTCAAAAAATCCACCATCGAAATCGGCGACGACGTCTCCATTGGCCATAACGTCACCATCCACGGCGCCAAGATCCACAACCTCGCCCTGGTGGGCATGGGAGCCGTGGTGATGGACGACGCCGAGGTGGGCGAAGGCGCCATCGTAGCCGCCGGAGCCGTGGTGCTATCCCGCACCAAAATCGGCCCCAACGAACTCTGGGCCGGCGCTCCCGCCAAGTTCATCAAGATGGTGGACCCCGCCCAAAGCCGCGAAATCAACCAGAAGATAGCAGGCAACTACCTGCTCTATTCCCGCTGGTATACCCACCCCGACGAGCCCAATCCACTCGACGAATTATAAAAAAGCAGAAAAAGGAGCGCAAAATTTTGTCATATCAAAAGTAATTGCTAATTTTGCGCTGCAAAAATTCTACCGCGAAATAAATATAAAAACAAACCCGCATACAAGACATGATTATCGTACAAGTAAAAGAAGGCGAGAACATTGAGCGCGCTCTCAAGAAATTCAAGCGCAAATTTGAGAAGACTGGCATCATCAAAGAGCTTCGCCGCCGCCAGGCTTTCGAGAAACCCTCGGTAGCAAACCGCAAGAAGATGATGAAGGCTGTCTACGTGCAGCACCTTCGCACCATCGAGGAGTAATCTCCCCGCTCGCTTCACACCCTACAGGCTCTTCTGCGGAGCCCATACAGCGCGAACCCTCCCACCAGAGGGCTCGCGCCTTGTTTGCATATAGACACTACACCCCTTCTCTATAGGACCGTACCGACATCTTGTAGGGCCGCAAGTTCGTTGCGGTCGCAACAACGTCAACGAAGCCCCGGAGGGGCGCGTTTCGGGAGCTTGGGTTTCAACCCACGTAATACCAGGCATTTAATAAATAGTCCCCGTCCCCGCGGGGAGGGGGTTAGGGGGAGGAAACCTGCGGAGGTGCATTGCGGCGGTCGCCACAAGTGGCGACCCTACAAATTAATACGCTGGCAGTGTGGACGTTATCGTGCTGAATCATGTTACTGCACTACGTGCGGAGGCGTGGACTCAGAGCGGATTACAGGTGTTCCCTCTATGTATGGCCTGAGCGGGCAGTTCGGGCCTAAAAAAATGCATTGGCGGGATGATTCTTGTGATGGCGGTTTTGTCTGTATCGGCAAAATGTGTAATTTTGCAGGGTACTTACTCTTCGTCTTCGGTATATATATGGATGTATTAA
>CAZSHV010000178.1:0-1982 GCA_964606815.1 uncultured Bacteroides sp.
GTCGTCGCGCTTGATCCAGCAGCGGTCCAGGCCGGCGGCGCGCAGCTGGGCGAGCACGCTCTCGTCGGTGTTGACCATGAGGCTGGGCGGGTAGGGGATGTTGTTGCCCAGCAGGATGCGCGTCATGCGCTCGCGGGTGCAGTTCTCGATGCCGTAGCCGGAATTGATCACCAGGGCGCCCTCGTCCTCACGCTGCTGCAGCAGGGCTATCGACTTCTGCTCGCGGCACATGTCCACGATGATGTCCTCGGTCACGCGGCCGGCTATGAGGTCCTCCTCGCTGTAGACGGTGACGACGCAGCCGCGCTTGCGCAGCTGGTCGGCGGTGATGTTGAAGATAGCGGCGTCGTTGCCTATATGGTTGGGCGAGTAAGCGCCAGCGCGCATGATGCCCGCGATTTTGATTTCTGACATAAGCGTGGGGTCTGTGGGGGTTGATGCTTCTTTATGTCGCGAAATTACTAAAAATTTTGATAATTGTACTCACACGGCTCTAAAAAGCATGTCCCCGCCGGCCCTGGCGGGCTGGCGGGGACTGTGCGGAGGCTTTGCCAGCGGCTCCCCGGCAGGCGGGGGGGCTTACTGGATGATGCCGTATTTCTTGAACACTTTCTGGATTTTCTCCAGGGCGTAGGTGACCTGCTCTTTGGTGTGCGTGGCCATGAGGGAGAAGCGGATCAGCGTGTCGTGGGGAGCCACGGCGGGCGACACCACGGGATTCACGAAGATGCCTTCCTCCAGCAGGTCGCGCGTCACGGCGAAGGTCTTGAAGTTGTCGCGGATGAAGAGGGGAATGATCGGCGTGGAGGTGTTGCCGATCTCGCAGCCCATGGCGCGGAAGCCGTCGAGGGCGTAGTTGGTGATCTCCCACAGGTGCTCCTGACGCTCGGGCTCGGCGATCATGATGTCGATGGCCTTAAGGGCGGCGGCAGTCGACGCGGGCGTGATGCTGGCGGTGAAGATGTAGGAGCGGGAGTGGTGGCGCAGGAAGTTGGTGATCTCCTTGTCGGTGGCGATGAATCCGCCCAGCGACGCGAAGGATTTGGAGAATGTGCCCATGATCAGGTCCACGTCCTTGGTGACGCCGAAGTGGTCGCAGACGCCGCGTCCGCCCTTGCCGAAGACGCCGATGCCGTGGGCCTCGTCGGCCATAACGGTGGCATTGTATTTCTTGGCCAGGCGCACGATCTCGGGCATGTTAGCCACATCGCCTTCCATCGAGAATACGCTGTCGGTGACGATGAGCTTCACCTTGTCGGGCTCGCAACGCTGCAGCTGAGCCTCAAGGCTCTCCATATCGTTGTGCTTGTATTTCAGATGCTTGGAGAAAGAGAGACGACGGCCCTCGATGATGGAGGCATGGTCGCGCTCGTCCCATAGGATGTAGTCTTCGCGGCCGGTGAGGGTGGATACCACGCCGAGGTTGACGCCGAAGCCCGTGGAGTAGATCATCACGTCCTCCTTGCCGATGTACTCGGCCAGGCGGGCCTCAAGCTGCTTGTGCAGGTCGAGGGTGCCGTTGAGGAAGGGCGAGCCGGCGCAGCCTGTGCCGTATTTGCGGGTGGCCTCGATGGCGGCCTCCTTGATGCGGGGGTCGTTGACCAGACCCGAATAGCAGTTGGAGCCGAACATCAGCACCTTCTGCCCGTTGATGATCACTTCGCTGTCCTGCTCGGATGATATGGCGCGGAAATATGGGTATACGCCCGCCGCCTGAGCCTTCTGCGGCTCTGTGTACTGCGCGAGCTTCTCTTGTAATAATTTCATTCTGGATTAGAACTATTATTAAGTTTTAGGTTGCAAAGGTAGTGATTTTTCACTAAAACTTTTGCATTGTTAACGTTTATTAAGAGCCTGTCCCATAAAATCTGTTAACGCTGAGGCGGTCAGCCATTGAGCAGAGTTGTTCGTGTGATGAGGGAGTGTACTTGACGTACACGACCGAAGAGCACGGACGAATATGCCAATGGATGGCCGAGGCG
>CAZSHV010000179.1:0-1937 GCA_964606815.1 uncultured Bacteroides sp.
AGGAGCTTCTTGGCGTTGTCGTTGGCGCTCTGCATGGCCATCACGCGGGCAGCCTGCTCGCTTACGCGGTTCTGGGCGAAGAGTTCCTGCACGGCCGCCATCAGATACATGGGCAGCGCGGTGCTGAATATGGTCTGCGCGTCGGGCTCGAAGAGGTAGGGGCGCCCGGCGCGTCCGCCGTCGACCTCCGCGAAAGCCTCGGTGCTGACGGGCAGCAGCTGCAGGGCCTCGGGGATTTGGCGGCTCATGCTCTTGTAGTTCATGTGCACGGCGTCCACTCGCTGCGTCTGGCCGCTGGTGAACAGGGCTTGCAGATGCTCGTTGAAGGGCTTAAGGGCGTCGCCCTCGCTCTTGGAGTTTACCTCGGGGGCCGGGGTGACGGTGGTGCGGGCGTCGGCGAGCTTGGCCACGGCCTTGACCATCTTGCGGCCCACGGGCACGATGTCGACGTGCAGCTCGGGGCCGTACTGGTCGCGCAGGGCGGCCAGGTGGCTGGCAAGGAACTTCTGGATGTTGACGTTGTAGGCACCGCACAGGCCGTCGTCGCTGCCGAGCACCACCACCGTGGCGCGGCGCGTCTCGGCGGGCACGACAGTGAGCGGCGACGAGAATTTGGCGTCGGCGCTGAGCAGGTTGGCGATAATGCCCTCTATTTGCTCGCGGAAGGGGAGCATGCGGCGCAGCGTGCCCTCGGCCTTGTGCATTTTGGCCGAGGAGATCATCTTCATGGCGCCGGTGATCTTCTCCGACGATGCCACCGAGCCGATGCGTCCTTTTAATTCTCGCAGGGTTGCCATTTATATCTGTGGGGGTGTTTGTGTCGTGGTAATGTGGTTTTGATGGGCTTAGTCGGCCAATCCGGCGGCCACTTCTCGAGCGGCCTCGGTGAGCTTGGCGGTGGCGTCGTCGGTGAGGGCGCCGCTCTTGATCACGGCCAGAACGTCCTCGGCGTGGCGAGCGTGCAGCAGCTGCAGCAGGCGAGCCTCGAATTCGGCCACCTTGTCCATGGGCACATCCTGCAGCAGGCCGTTGACGCCGCAGTAGATGATGGCCACCTCATCCTCCACAGCCACGGGGTGGTACTGAGGCTGGATGAGCAGACGCTCGTTCTTGCGGCCCTTGTCGATCACGCGGGCGGTGACGGGGTCGATGTCGCCGCCGAATTTGGTGAACGACTCCAGCTCGCGGAACTGTGCCTGGTCGATTTTCAGCGTGCCGGCCACCTTCTTCATCGACTTGATCTGGGCGTTACCGCCCACGCGGCTCACGGAGATACCCACGTTGATGGCGGGGCGGATACCGCGGTTGAAGAGGGCTGTCTCGAGGAATATCTGGCCGTCGGTGATGGAGATCACGTTGGTGGGGATGTATGCCGAGACGTCGCCGGCCTGGGTCTCGATGATGGGGAGGGCCGTGAGCGAGCCGCCGCCTTTCACCATGGGCTTCATGGCCTCGGGCAGGTCGTTCATCTTAGCGGCCATCTCCTGATTGTCGATGATCTTGGCGGCGCGCTCCAGCAGGCGGGAGTGCAGGTAGAAGATATCGCCGGGGTATGCCTCGCGGCCCGAGGGGCGCTTGAGCACCAGCGAGATCTCGCGGTATGCCACAGCCTGCTTCGAGAGGTCGTCGTAGACGATCAGGGCGTCGCGGCCGCTGTCGCGGAAGTATTCGCCGATGGCCACGCCAGCGAAGGGAGAGTAGTAGCGCATGGAAGCCGAGTCGGCCGCGGTGGCGGCTACCACCACGGTATAGTCCAGGGCGCCGTGCTTGCGCAGGGTCTCGACGATGGCTGCCACGGACGATGCCTTCTGGCCTATGGCCACATATATGCAGTATACGGGCTTGCCGGCCTCGTAGTTCTGGCGCTGGTTGATAATGGTGTCGATGGCGATGGCGGTCTTGCCGATCTGGCGGTCGCCGATGATGAGCTCGCGCTG
>CAZSHV010000180.1:0-1860 GCA_964606815.1 uncultured Bacteroides sp.
CCACCATCATGTGCCAGTACATCTCCTTGTCTATCAGACGGAATATCACCGTCTTATCACCCACCAGCGCCTGGTCGTGGCTTTCGACGTAAGAGATAGTCTTCTCGTCTGCGCGGCGATTGGTGAGTTCCCAGAATATGGAGGTGGGGTGCCAGTCCTCATCCTTCTTCTCCTTCAGCGTCTTGATCCAATAGTCGGGGATGCCCATGGCCATGCGGTAGTCGAAGCCTATGCCGCCCTCGTCGATGGGGAGCGCCAGGCCGGGCATGCCGCTCATCTCCTCGGCAATGGATATGGCGCGGGGGTTGATGTCGTGGATGAGCTTGTTGGCCAGGGTGAGGTAGGTGATGGCATTGACGTCCTGGCCGCCGTTGTAGTAGTCGGCATATCCGCCGAAAGCCTGGCCCAAGCCGTGGTTATAATAAAGCATGGAGGTGACGCCGTCGAAGCGGAAGCCGTCGAAGCGGAACTCCTCAAGCCAGTATTTGCAGTTAGAGAGCAGGAAGTGAAGCACCTCGTTCTTGCCGTAGTCGAAGCACAGCGAGTCCCACGCCGGATGCTCGCGGCGCGAGTCGCCGTAGAAGTAGAGGTCGTAGCTGCCGTCGAGTCGGCCAAGACCCTCGCTCTCGTTCTTTACCGCGTGGCTGTGCACGATGTCCATGATCACGGCGATGCCGGCGGCGTGGGCCGCGTCGATCAGAGCCTTGAGCTGCTCGGGGGTGCCGAAGCGGCTGGAGGGAGCGTAGAAGTTGGAGACGTGGTAGCCGAAGGAGCCGTAATAGGGATGCTCCTGTATGGCCATGATCTGGATGGCGTTGTAGCCGTCGGCGGCGATGCGCGGCAAGATGTTCTCGCGGAATTCGTCGTAGGTCCCCACGCCCTCGGTCTGCTGGGCCATGCCGATGTGGCACTCATAGATGAGCAGCGGCTTGGTGTCGGGCTTGAAAGCGTTCACCTGCCAGGCATAATCCTCTTCGGGGCTCCATACCTGGGCGGAGAAAATCTTCGTCTCTGGGTCCTGCACCACGCGCGTGGCGTAGGCCGGGATGCGTTCGCCGTAGCCGCCGTCCCAGTGCACGAGCATTTTGTACAGGTCGCCGTGGCGCATGGCCTTGGCGGGGAGGGTCACCTCCCACACGCCGCCGCCCACGGGCTTGAGGGCGTACTTGATTTCCTCTTTCCAATTGCTGAAGTCGCCCACGAGGGTGATACCAGTGGCGTTAGGTGCCCATTCGCGGAACGTCCACGAGCCGTCGGCGTTGCGGTGGAGGCCGAAATATTTATGAGCGTTAGCAAAGTCGGTGAGGGTGCCGGAAGCGCTTGTGAGCTGGGCCATCTTGCGCAGATAGTCCTGGTGACGGCCCTCGATGGCAGGCGCAAAAGGCTCGAGCCAAGGGTCGTCTTTGATGATGCCGAGCGTGCGGTCTTGCTTTTTAGGTTTGGAAGTCTTTTTCATGACAATGAGATGAAGGGGAGAAGCGTGAGGGAGATGTTTTGGGCAAAGATACGCGATTTCCGCGACTAATGCAAGCGCCAAGATATAGATGTAAGGCCGCAAGCTCGTCGCGACCGCTGGAACGCCCTTGAAAACACCAACGACTCACCCGCCTGTAGGGTCGCCACCTGTGGCGACCGCCAGGACGGGTAACAAACTGATTGGCAGATGGCTGTAGGGACGCGGCCCGAGCGTCAGCCGATAACTCTATGCTTTTGGGCATTCCCACCCTTATTGTTTTCTTTACCTCACCGCCTAACCCCCTCCCCACCTGCCGGTGGGGAGGGGGCCAGGGGGAGGGGCGACAAAATAAATCCGCCCTATGCACCTTCCACCCCCAAAAATGTAGGGTCGCCACCTGTGGC
>CAZSHV010000181.1:0-1807 GCA_964606815.1 uncultured Bacteroides sp.
ACGCCATGGATGTCAGTAAATTGTAGGGTCGCCACCTGTGGCGACCGCAGAAATGACCATCTGTGCGATTGCACCACCCCCTGGCCCCCTCCCCGAAAATCGGGGAGGGTGTGAGGTATAAATGCTTCATTTTCCGTGGGTTAAAACCCACGGCACCCGAAATGCGCTCCTCCGGAGCTTCGTTGATTCTCATCGTTGACGTTATCTGCGGCCGCAACGAACTTGCGGCCCTACAATTCGTTGGTTTCGTGGGGGTTATCATTGGCGTTATCATCGGCCGCGACGGCCATACATGGTTACTTCAATTTCGCCAGCACGGGGGCGAAGAGCGCATAGTTATGGGCCACGCCGTCGTCGAGGTCGATTTCTATCTGCAGGTCGGCGAAGTCGTGCAGGCGTAGCTGGTAGTCGCGGCATTCCGCCAAGTCGGCTTTCAGCTGCTTGAGCTCCTTGCTTTCCGCAGTGCTCAGCGACGGCTTGGCCGTCAGCGCGGCCTCGCGCGCCGCCAGGTGGTCGATGTAGGGCAGCAGATAGTTGGTGCGTATATGCTCGGGGGTGAAGCGCGTCATGCGGTGCATGTACACCAGGCACTGGAACGCCGCCCTCTTGCCCTTCTGGTTGCTGGAGAACATCCAGTAGATGGGCCTGTTCTGGTACATGCGCTTATGGTCGGCGTAGAAGTCGGTGCGCAGGTATTCGTCCACATCCTTGCCCAGGGCCTCGCGCAGGAAGTTCATGTTGTCTGTCAGGGCCGCCTGGCCCAGGGCGGCGAGCAGAAACTCGCGTATGCGCAACGGGGCGTTGTCGATAAACGGCGCGTCGGCAGCCATCATGGGCACGATGCCGTCGTCGTCGATCCACCACGTGTCCATTCCCCCCGTGGGGTCCACCACGACGTAATGCGCCAATTCGGCCGCCGAGGGGCGAGGATGCGCGATGGCCAGACCCGGACGGTCCAGGCGGTAGCGGCCCATCATGCACCCCACCGCGTAGCTTATCAGCTGCTTCACCACCACATCCTTGTTGAAAGACACGGAGGCCTCGGCAGAAGAATCGGGGTCGCCGCTTATCGTCGTTTCGCCCTGCTGCAGTATGGTGACCTCCTCGAGCGGCACCTCGGGCGATAGCTCATCCTCCAGGCCGTAGAGGGCGATGAAGCGACGGTTCAGCTCCTCCTCGTTGGCGTGCAGACGCAGCAGCAGCTCGCGCCACTTGTTGGAGTACTTGATGAATAGCTCGCGAAGGCGCGTCATGGCGTTGTCCCGGTGCGGGGGATCGGCGGCAAGCTTTATAAGCTCATTCCTCTGGAAATCCCACGATGTCTCATGCGCATCCCAATCCTGCTTGGAGAGCGCAATGCACTCTTCAACGATTGTATCAAATGAAGAATCCTCAACTGGCATGTAGGGCAATTTTTTAAAATCGCCTACTTGAAAATGTATAGTTGGATTAAGTATTTTTACCAAAGGCGGATAAAGTGGCGTATTTAACGTTCCAAGGAGATTGAGCAAATTAGGCATATCGAAGCAGCATCTTCCACATACTTCAAATATAAAGCCCTTTGGAAAACACTTAAAACCTGTATTTTTGCCTGAATTAATATCGGACCAGCCAATACATTCTCTGAAATAGTAGTCGGGATTACGGATAACAGCACCTTTAAATGCTTTGATCTCTTCTCCGTCATTCTCCCAATTGACGACTAACCCCTGATCGCCATACCACTTTCTTTGAGAGCCGCCTTTGTTGAATGGAAAAAATTTTCGGCCGCTCGCTACGCTCGCGGCGGTTGATTCACACCCGAAGC
>CAZSHV010000182.1:0-1629 GCA_964606815.1 uncultured Bacteroides sp.
AATTTTATGGCCGCTCGGTCCGAGCGTCCGCGTCAACGCCAACAACGGATAACGCCCTCACGTAGGGCTGTACCACGGTGCAGCCCACGATAACGTTCGCATTTCCAATAACTTACCTGTAGGGTCGCCACCTGTGGCGACCGCCGCAAAGGGATAACACCCTCGCAACCAGCAAATTGCATAGGCGCGTTCGGTACGTCCGCGATGACACAATGCGATGCAACACGTTGAATGTGTCCGCATTTTCACCCGCACTGGAAAACGCTCTCACGAAGGGCTGTACCACGGTGCAGCCCACGATAACGTTCGCATTTCCAATAACTTACCTGTAGGGTCGCCACCTGTGGCGACCGCCGCAAAGGGATAACACCCTCGCAACCAGCGAATTGTAGGACCGCAAGTTCGTTGCGGTCGCGATAACACACCCTCGACTACGCCCGCGACAGGCTCTTAGTAAAGGAGTTGCCGCGATGAAAATTTATTGACACGAATCATCGCTGCAAGGCAATTTTTGCCCTCAATGAGGATGGTATTATTGGACTCACATAAAAAATAAGGCGAGTAGAATGCCCTCTCGCCTTGTGCCACTGCATCCCCCCGGACCTAAGACATTTTGGCGCCCCGGGGCTACTGGCCTGGTATTCGTGCTTCATAGAAGCCTTATCTACTGCAAAGATAGTAATTATTTTTTTGAGCAAACGCAGAATTTGTTAAGAAAAGTCGTCTTCCTCGAAGAGCGAAAGCTGGGGCGACAGCAGCCGGAAGGTCTTGCGGTGCAGGGGAGTCACCCCAAGGCGCGCTATAGCCTCGCGGTGGGCGGGAGTGGGGTAGCCCATATTGCGATCCCAGCCGTAGCCGGGATAAAGGGCGTGTTGCTCAAGCATATAGTCGTCGCGGTAGGTCTTGGCCAGCACCGATGCGGCCGCTATGTTGGCGTAGCGTCCGTCGCCTTTGACGAATGTGGTCCACGGCAGATCGCCGTAGGGCGTGAACCGGTTGCCGTCCACCACCACAGCCCCGGGCCGAGGGCTCAGACCGTCCAGCGCGCGGTGCATGGCCAGTATGGACGCCCGCAGTATGTTGATGCGGTCTATCTCCTCCGGGCTCACGCTGGCCACGGCCCACGCCACAGCCTCGCGCTCTATCACCTCGCGCAGCTCATAGCGGCGCCGCGCCGTCAGCTGCTTGGAGTCGTTCAGCAGAGGGTGCTCGAAATCATCGGGCAGGATCACCGCCGCGGCGTACACAGGCCCGGCCAGGCACCCGCGCCCGGCCTCGTCGCATCCGGCCTCCATGCGGCCGGCTATATGACATGCTGGTAGCATATTTCTGGCTTATTTTTACGCGAAGTTAAGAAAAAATCGGCGAAAGTGTTGCGCGGTTGAATTTTTTGGCTTAACTTTGCAGTCGCAAACGGCGAGATAGCTCAGTCGGTTAGAGCGTCGGATTCATAACCCGGAGGTCCTGAGTTCAATTCTCAGTCTCGCTACCCCAAGCGCCAGGTCACCCCTGGCGCTTGCTTTTTATCCAAAATGAAAAACCCCACCAAGGCGCAAACCAAGGTGGGGCTTTACTTTAGAGCCTGTCCCATAAAATATGTTAAAGCTGAGGCGGTCAGCCATTGAGCAG
>CAZSHV010000183.1:0-1536 GCA_964606815.1 uncultured Bacteroides sp.
TGGTACTGCGAAAGCGGGAGAGTAGGTCACCGCCACCCCTCGGCCCCGGAGCCCCGAAAGGGAGCCCCGGGGCCTTTTTTTATCCCCCCCGCAAACGCCCGCCACACCGCCCGCATCGTACCGCCGCCTGTTCTCCGCGCCCGCGGCAACGTTATCGCATCCCCCGGATTGTAGGGCCGAAAGTTCGTTTCGGCCGCCGTAACCATAAATCGTTGCCCTCCTGTATGTACGGACGCTCGGCCCGAGCGTCCGTCCTAAAACGAAATCCCATGGGCTGCAGGTTCGCTGCGCCCGCGATAACACTCGACCATGAATGAATTGTGCCGAAGGATTCCTTCGGCCGCGTTAACGCCTGCTACAACCTCTCTGTTCTGCCAATCCAAACCATCTTACACCACCACTATGACTCCTCTATTTCAACATGACACGCATTAATATCATGCCCTTGTTGTGAATTCAGAAATTTTTCCTTAATTTTGCTGCGACAAACCCCTGGCGCCCCGCGGCGCCGGCAAAATATTCCGTCATGAAGAAACATAACTTCTACGCTGGCCCCTCCATCCTCAGCGAGTACACCATCAAGCGCACCGCAGACGCCGTGCTCGACTTCGCTGGCATGGGCCTCTCCCTGCTCGAGATCTCACACCGCAGTAAAGAATTCCAGGCCGTCATCGACGAAGCCTCAGCCCTGGTCAAGGAGCTGCTCGCCGTGCCTGAAGGCTACAGCGTGCTGTGGCTCGGAGGCGGTGCCTCGATGCAGTTCTGCATGATACCCTACAACCTGCTGCGCAACCGCGCCGCCTACCTCGACACCGGCACATGGGCCCACAACGCCATCAAGGAAGCTCGCCTCTTCGGCGACGTCGACGTCGTGGCATCCTCCGAGGCCGAGCACTACACCTTCATCCCCAAAGGCTTCACCGTGCCAGCGGACGTCGACTACTTCCACTATACCTCCAACAACACCATCTACGGCACCGAGATACGCCGCGACCCCGACGTGCCCTGCCGCCTGGTGGCCGACATGAGCTCCGACATCTTCTCCCGCCCCATCGACGTCGCCAAATACGACGCTATCTATGCCGGAGCGCAGAAGAACCTCGCCCCCGCCGGCGTCACCCTCGTCATCGTCCGCGACGACGCCCTCGGCCACGTCGACCGTCCCATCCCCACCATGCTCGACTACCGCACCCACGTCAAGAAAGGCTCAATGTTCAACACGCCCCCCGTGCTGCCCATCTTCTCGGCCCTTCAGACCCTGCGCTATTATAAAGAGTTAGGCGGCATCGAAGCCCTTGAGAAAGCCGACCTCGAGAAGGCCGCGCTCCTCTACGACGCCATCGACTCCAGCCGCATGTTCCAGGGTACCGTCACCGACCCCGCCGACCGCTCCATCATGAACGTCTGCTTCGTCATGACCCCCGAATATAAGGACCTCGAGGCCGACTTCATCCAGTTCGCCACCGAGCGCGGCATCGTCGGCATCAAAGGCCACCGCTCCGTCGGCGGCTTCCGCGCCTCGCTCTACAACGCCCT